>JAYZYX010000295.1:0-7510 GCA_036139795.1 Pseudomonadota bacterium
CGCTATCATCCAGCGTATTGCGGGGCGCGGACGTGCGCCGCTGCAACCGGTGGATTTCCCGATCCACCATGATCTGCCCTTCCACCAGCACTGCCCGCAGGGCCAGTTTCAACCGGTCACGGGGGGCTGTTTTCAGCAGATAACCATAGGCACTGTCTTCCGGCACGATGGCACTGATCCCGCGCAGATACGCCTCATCCGCATAGTTCGACCAGAAAAGGATGCGCGTGTCGGCCCGTTCCTGCCAGAGGATTTGCGCCGCCTCGATCCCGTTGCACTGGGACATACGCAGGTCCATCACTACGGCCTCAATGGACATAGCGCGGGCCTCACGCTCGGCCTCTTGGCCGTTTACCGCGTGGAAGATCTGGGTCACTTCGGGCAGGGTCTCGACCAGCACGTCTTCCATGTAAGAGGCATGGAACTGGTCATCTTCGACCAAAAGCACCTTCATGCGGTACCCTTTCCCGTTTGATGTTGGTTCGGCACGCGCAAGGTAACGCGCACCGTGGTGCCCTGATCGGGCAGAATATCCAATCCGGCCGAGATCAGCCGCGCCCGCGTACGCATATGCATCAGGCCCGACTGCCGCGCAGGGGCCGCCGGTATCCCGCAGCCGTCGTCATTAACGGTGACGGTCAGGCTGATGGCGGTCGGCTGATCTATTGTCACAGTGATCCGCCCCGCGCCCGCGTGGGTGGTGGCGTTGTTGATCGCCTCTTGGGTGATGTGGAACAGGGCGCTGCGCACGGTGGTGTCCAGCGTATCGGGCAGCCCGTGGGTCAGGTCCTGCACATCCACTTGCACCTCATCGCCCGAGGCCCGCTCTAGGTGCACCCGCACCGCATGGGTAAAGCCGAACAGTTCCAACAAAGTTGGCACAGCCTCATCAATGATCCGTCGCAGGCCTGTGATGGTTTCGCGCAGATGGGCGGCCAGTTCGGCGCGGGGCAATGGGGCCTCGGCGGTGACTTCACGCAGCAGGCGCGACAGATCGGCCAAGGTCTGATCATGCAGGTCCATGCCGATGCGCTGGCGTTCATGCTCCATCGCTTGGGTCAGCTCCAACGCGCCGCGGCGCAGACCCTCTTCACTGCTCGGGCCCATCGCGCCCCCCTGCCCGCTGCGCTGCGCCTTGTCCGACAGATGCAGGATGTGGAACCACGGGGCCACAACATCGGCAATCTCTTGCGCCTGCGCGACGGTGTCAGCACCATAAGTCCCAATCCGCCGGTCCGAGAGGTTCAGCGCACCGATCAACTGTCCCTTTACCCGCAACGGCACGTGCACGCGGCTGCGCAGCTGGTGGTTCAGGATCGGCTCACACGCGGCACCGGGGTAGGTAAAGCGCAGATCGCAGGTCGCGTCTGCGGTCAGCATGAAATCACACTGGCCGAACAGCAGTTCGCGGATCGGCGCATGATCAATCCGCCCCGAGGCCCGTGACCATCGGGTGCGGATGCCGACCTCATGGCTGACCACCCAACCGGGCCGGTCCAGCAGGCAGATGTCACAATGCACAAAGGGAATCAGCGCCGCGATGTCCTGCTCAATCGCCGCCAAAGCGGCGCGCACATCGGTCTGCTGCGCCAGCCGTCCGGCGATCCGTGCCAGAACGTGATCGCTCTGGTCTGCGTGCGTGTCGTGATGGCTCATGTCCTCTCTCCCCGCGCGACCCACTCTCCCGATGGTTCTGCGCGACTGCGCAAGTCTGCGCGGTAAAATTGAAAAAGAAAACACCTAAACCCGCAAGAGCATTGCGGGTTCCCGCATCAGGTCTGCGGCTGGGTGCCTTTACAACTTTTCAGAGCATCCGCACGATCCGCCTAGGTTCTGGCACATGTCGGGGAGGACGCCGCCAGACCGGCAGAGCGCTGCGGCGCAAGGGAGGAAGACAATGAAGACCATTTTGACCGGGGCCGCGACGCTGGCCCTCTTGGCTGGTGCGGCTTACGCCGAGGGCACGGCGGACAAGCGCATCGCGTTGTCCAACAACTACGCGGGCAACTCTTGGCGGCAGGCGATGCTGCAAACCTTTGAGGAAACCGCTAGCGCAGCGGTCGCCGACGGGGTGGTTGCGGCCGCCGACGCCTTTACCACTTCGGAAAACCAGACCACCGAGCAAGCCGCCCAGATCCAGAACATGATCCTTCAGGGCTATGACGCGATCCTGCTGAACGCTGCCTCGCCCACCGCCTTGAACGGCGCGGTGAAAGAGGCCTGCGATGCGGGCGTCAAAGTGATCAGCTTTGACAGCATCGTGACCGAGCCCTGCGCATGGCGGATCGCCGTGGATTTCGTTGAGATGGGCCGTCAGGAAATGGACTATGTGGCCAGCCGCCTGCCCGAAGGGGGCAACCTCTTGGAAATTCGCGGTCTTGCGGGTGTGTCTACCGATGACGCCATCAGCAAGGGCATCCATGAAGGGGTTGCCAAGTATCCCCAGTTCGAAATCGTCGGCGCGGTCCACGGGGATTGGGCGCAGGACGTGGCGCAAAAGGCCGTGGCGGGCATTCTGCCCTCACTGCCCGATATCGTTGCGGTCGTGACCCAAGGCGGGGACGGCTATGGCGCCGCCGAGGCCTTCGCCGCCGCAGGCCGCCCCACCCCGCTGATCGTCATGGGCAACCGTCAGGACGAGTTGAAATGGTGGGCCGAGCAGCGCGATGCCAACGGCTATGAGACCATGTCGGTCTCGATCGCGCCGGGTGTGGCCTCGTTGGCGTTCTGGGTCGCGCAGCAGATTCTGGCGGGCGAAGAGGTGCCCAAAGAGCTGACCGTGCCCTTCCTGACCATCAATCAGGACGGTCTGGATGCGGCGCTGGAAACCACGCCCGAAGGCTCGGTCGCGAACGTCAGCTATTCGCTTGACGATGCGAAGGCGGTCATCGCCGGCGCGAAGTAACCGCGCCCTGCCTGAACAGGCTCTGCCCCGCCTTGGGGGCAGAGCATCTTTGGCCGCCATCGCCTTTCGGAGACGACATGACAGACTTGGAACGGACCGCCGTCGTGGCTTTGCGCGACGCGGCGAAACATTTTGGCCCCGTAAAGGCGCTGAACGGCGTGTCGCTGTCGGTGGCCCCCGGCGAATGTCTGGGCCTTGTGGGCCACAACGGCGCTGGCAAATCAACGCTGGTCAATCTGGTGAACGGCAGCTTTGCCCCCTCTTCGGGCGAAGTGACCTTTCCGGGCGGACCGGAAGGCGTGCGGTCGGTCTTTCAGGAACTGTCCCTTTGCCCGAACCTCACCGTGGCCGAGAACCTGTCCATCGCCCATTCCGGCTTGAAAGGACGGGGTTGGCGTCGCCCTGCCCGCGCCGAGATACTGGCCAGCCTTGATACGGTCTTTCCCGATCACGGCATTGATCCCGACACCGAGGTGGACCAACTGACCATCGCCGAACGGCAGATGGTCGAAATCGCCATCGGCTTTGCCCCGCGCGGCGGCAGTGCCAAACTGGTCATTCTGGACGAGCCCACATCGTCACTGGACGAGGGCATCGCCCGTCAGCTTTTGTCCCACGTCCGCGCCTTCTGCGCCGCAGGTGGGGCGGTGATCTTTATCTCGCACATGTTGGGAGAGGTGTTCGCTGTTACCTCGCGCATCGTGGTTCTGAAGGACGGCAAGGTTGTGGCTGACCGGCCGACCAAAGACTTCACCCGCCAAGGCTTGGTGGATGCCATGGGCCATGTGGCCGCCGAAGGCACCCAATCCACCATCACCCGCATCGCCCACGGAGAAGTTGTCATCCGCGCCGAAGGGCTTGAGGCCCGCCGCGGCGAGGTTGTTGGCCTGTCGGGTCTAGCCGGACACGGCCAAGCAGCCGCCCTTGCGCGGCTTTATCTGGCACAAACCTCCGACTGGCGCGCTGGCCGCGGCGCACGGGCAGTCTTTGTGGCCGGTGACCGACCCCGAGACGGGGTGCTGCCCCTGTGGTCGATCCTGCGCAATATCTCGATCTCTGTGCTGGGGCGCGACGGGAAGGGCGGCTTTGTGAATACCGCCGCCGAACGCAGTCTGGCCGAGGACTGGAAGCAACGCATCGGCATCCGCACCAATGATCTGACCAACCCGATCCTGTCCCTCTCGGGCGGCAACCAGCAAAAGGTGTTGTTCGCACGCGCCTTGGCCTCGGACGCTGAAATCATCGTCATGGATGATCCCATGCGCGGGGTAGATGTGGGCACCAAACAGGATGTCTACGCCATCATCCGCGCCGAGGCCGCCAAGGGCCGCACCTTCCTTTGGTACTCGACCGAGACCGAAGAAGTCTGCCAATGCGACCGCGTCTTTGTCTTCCGTGACAGCCAGATCAGCGCCGAACTAACGGACGATCAAATCACCGAAGACCGCATCCTTGAAGCCTCGTTCGAGATGATGGAGACCTCTTGATGCTGGCCCGTTATCGCATTCTGCTGCCCGTCATCTCATTGGCCGTGCTGCTGTGCCTGACCTTCTGGATGCAGCCCCGCGCCATGAGCTATTTCGGCCTGAACCTGCTGTTCAATCTGGCGGTTCCCATCGCGCTGGCGACCATAGCGCAGATGATCATCATTATGGTGAATGACATTGACCTGTCGCTGGGGGCTTTCGTCAGCCTTGTCGCCTGCGTCACCGCCACATGGCTGAACGATGCCCCACTGATTGGGGTACTGGTACTGCTGGCGCTGATCCTGACCTATGCGGCCATGGGCGCGGTCATCCACATGCTGGAACTGCCCGCCATCGTGGTCACGCTGGGGATGTCCTTTGTCTGGGGCGGACTGGCACTGTTCCTGCTGCCCACCCCAGGCGGTGCCTCGCCCGCGTGGATCCGCACGCTGATGACGATCAAGCCGCCCTTCATCCCCATGGCCGTTCTGGCCGCAATCATCATCGCCGCCCTGACCCACCTACTGGTGATCCGGTCCAAACTGGGCACGGTGCTGCGCGGCCTTGGCGGCAACACCCGATCCATCGCGCGGGCAGGTTGGAACGTCGCGGCACTCAAGGCCACCGCCTACGGCCTCTCGGGCCTATTCGGCGTGCTGGCAGGCATGGCGCTGGTGGGGCTGACCACATCAGCAGATGCCAATATCGCCCTACGCTATACGTTGCTGTCCATCGCGGGCGTGATCCTTGGTGGAGGCGAGTTCACGGGCGGCAAGGTCTCGCCCACCGGCGCGGTCATCGGGGCGATGACCCTGACACTGGCGGCCTCTTTCCTGTCGTTTCTCAGGCTGTCACCGGACTGGCAGATCGGCGCACAAGGGGCGATCCTGATCCTCGTGCTGACCGCCCGCCTGCTGTTTTCGCGCAAAGGGGCCGCAGCATGACCATGAAACCTTGGGTTTGGGCGTGGGCCGCCGCCGGTCTGGCATTCGCCGCCACAGTCCTTCTGACCTCGGGCCGCGGAGCCGGAGAGCTGGCCTATGCGGCCCTGTCCTTCGGTGCCTTCGCCGCCATCGTCGGACTGGGACAGATGCTGGTCATCACCTTGGGGCCGGGCAACGTGGACCTCTCGATCCCCGCCTGCATGACGCTGGCCGGAACGCTGTCGCTGAAGGCTATGGGGACCATTGAGGGCACCGCTTTTCTGGGGCTTGCCGTGGCACTGGCCACCGGTCTGGCCGTGGGCTGCGCCAATTTCGTGCTGATCTGGCTTCTGCGCCTGCCGCCGATCATCGCCACGCTGGCCGCATCCCTGATCTATCAATCGCTGGCCATCTGGTCGAACCGAGGGCTTCGGATCAAACCCCCTGAAGGGCTGGCCGATTTCTCGACCGGACGGTTTATCGGCGTGCCGAACCTTGCTTGGATCGCCCTTGCCCTTGCCATCCTTGTCTGGCTGCTGCTTGAGCGTACCATTTGGGGCCGCTGGCTGCTGGCCTCGGGGCAAAATGCACGGGCCGCACGTCTTGCAGGCATTCCCGTGCAGGTCGTGCGCGCCGCAACCTATCTGTCGGTCGCTGTCTTCGCCGCGCTGGCAGGCTACCTGCTGGCCAGCTTTTCGGGGGGCGCTGCTCTAAATATGGGGGCCGAGTACCTCTTGATGTCCATCGCCGTCGTCGTGATCGGAGGCTCGTCCATCGCAGGGGGCAACTCGAACGTTCCCGGCATCATAGGCGCTGCGCTTTTCATGTTCCTCGTGGTCTCGATGCTGAACAGCTACGGCGCAGGCGCCGGCATCAAAAGCGTCCTGACCGGCACCATCATCATCGCCATCGTCATCGCAGCCAGCACCCGGAGAAGCCGCCAATGATCACACTTCCCCCCCACCTCGAAGTTCACGATGACCGCTTCCGCGCCCTCACCCACCCCATGTCGCAACTGGAACGCATCGCCACCGGCTTCACATGGACCGAAGGCCCCGTCTGGTTCGGCGATCGCGACGCGCTGCTTTTCTCGGACATCCCATCGCGGCGGATCATGATGTGGTCCCAATCCACTGGCGTCACCCTCTATCGCAGGGAATCCGGTTTCAACAACGGCAATACCCGCGACCGGCAAGGACGTCTGATCGGCTGCCGCCACGGCGCCCGCGATGTGGTGCGCACGGAACATGACGGATCCCTAACCGTTCTAGCAGACAGCTTTGAAGGCAAACCCCTGAATTCGCCCAATGATGTGGTGGTCTCCTCCGATGGCGCGATCTGGTTCACCGATCCCACCTACGGCATCATCTCGGATTTCGAAGGCTACCGCGCCACGCCCGAACAAACCGCCCGCAACGTCTACCGTCTAGCACCCGATGGCACCCTCAGCGTGGCAGTGGGCGATTTCAACCAACCCAACGGCCTGTGCTTTTCCCCCGATGAAAAGACGCTCTACATCGCCGAAAGCGGCTCCAGCCACGACGACAGCGTGCCCTCTGTGATCCGGAAATTCGCCGTCAACCAAGGCATCCTCACCGACCAAGGCGTCTTCGCCACCATCGACAATGGCCTACCCGACGGCATCCGCTGCGACCGCGCTGGAAACCTCTGGTCCTCGGCCGCTGATGGCGTCCACTGCTTCGCCCCGAGCGGCACCCTCTTGGGCAAAATTCTGGTACCGGAACTGGTCTCGAACATCTGCTTTGGCGGCTATGATGGCCACCGCATGTTCATCACTGCCACCACCTCGGTCTATCGGGTCTTCATCGACACCCAAGGGGCCGAGCCTTGGACGCGCGGCAAAGACCAATAACGGCAACGAACAAAGACGCCATGCCTAAGAAAGCAGCTATGCCGCATGCGCATTGCTGCATTGCAGAAAAGGCCCTTGGGAAAACATGTGTTTTGGGCTATTGTTAAGAGGTAGATGGCGTCTCTCCTCCTCCCTGACGGCATCTTGAAAATTCAGGCGGCACACATCTCCTCCTCCCTTGTGTGTCGCCTTTTTCTTTTCCCCACCCCTTTCAAACCAAAGCCAACGCTGCTTTCATCTTGGTAAAAATACCTCGGGGTGGGGGGGCGGGCCCCCCCCCCCCCCCCCCCCACCCCCACCCCCCAAAACCAAACCCCCACCCCCCCCCCCAAGCGCCCCACCC
>JAYZYX010000296.1:0-4908 GCA_036139795.1 Pseudomonadota bacterium
CTGCTCAGCATCGTTCCCTCCACGGCCGAACTGGTGCTTGAGACGCAGGTCAAGACCAGCGACATCGACGATGTGGTTGTTGGCGGCCCGGCGCGTGTGCAGCTTTCGGCCTACAGCTTCCGCACGACGCCGCCGGTCAAGGGCTATGTCTCACTAGTGCCAGCAGATGCGACCCGCGACGCGACTAAGGGCATTTCCTACTACACGGTGCAGGTCCGCATCCCCGAAGAGGAACTGGCCGCCCTGCCCAACGTCAAGGCGCTGCCGGGTATGCCCGCGCAGGCGATGCTGGAAACCGGAACGCAGACAGTCATGAACTATCTGCTCAGCCCCTTGCTTGGCGCGATGTTCACCGCCATGCGCGAAAAGAGCTGATCGGCGGGCTTACCGATCAGCTTTCCAAGCGGCCCCTGCTTCCCGAGAAGGGCAGGGGCCGCGTTTTATTCAAATGACCCCGATCCCGTGCCGCAGTTGCGCCTTGGGCCGATTTCAGGCAAACCCGCTGGCAACAGGACCAGTGCGGGAAGACCCATGACCGATAGCGAAGTACTACAGATTGCGCGGGATGTGCTGCAAACCGAGGCTGACGCCATCGGTCAGATGATCGCCACCCCGCCCGCAGGTCTTCCTGACGCCGTATATATGATCAAGGCCTCGACGGGCCGCGTCATTGTCTCTGGCATGGGTAAATCAGGTCATGTGGGTGCTAAGATCGCGGCCACTTTGGCCAGCACCGGCACCCCCGCCCAGTTTGTTCATCCGGGCGAGGCGTCGCACGGTGACCTTGGCATGATCACCCCGCAAGATGTGGTCATTCTGATCTCGAACTCGGGCGAAACCAAAGAGCTGGCCGATATCATCGCCCACACCCGCCGCTTCCAGATCCGCATGATCGCCATGACCAAGCGCCCCGACAGCGCCTTGGGTCAGCAGGCCGATGTGGTTCTGCAACTGCCCGACGCGCCAGAAGCCTGCGCCATCGGCATGGCACCCACCACCTCGACCACGGTCACCATGGCTTTGGGCGATGCGCTGGCCGTGGCGCTGATGAAGCTGCGCGGCTTTGAGAAAGAGAACTTTCTGGCCTTTCATCCCGGTGGCAGCCTTGGCGCACAGCTTTTGCCCGTCAGCGCCCTGATGCACAGCGGCGCAGACCTGCCCTTGGTGGTCGAAGACACCCCCATGGGCGAGGCACTGGTCCAGATATCGGCCAAGGGTCTTGGCATCGTTGCCCTGACCGAAGGTGGCAAGCTGACCGGCATCATCACCGACGGCGACCTTCGCCGGAACCTTGACGGCTTGATGTCGAAAACCGCCGGACAGGTCGCCACCCGCAACCCGCGCACCATCCGCGCTGGGGCCTTGGCGTCCGAGGCGCTTGGCATCATGAACGACAAGAAAATCACTACCCTGTGCGTCACCACCGAAGACGGCACGCTTCAGGGCATCCTTCATATCCACGACTGTCTGCGCGCAGGTGTTGCATGAGCACTGTCATCCTGATCCCCGCCCGTTACGCCTCGACCCGCTATCCGGGCAAGCCGCTGGTGCCCCTGCACGGCGCAACCGGTGTGGCAAAGCCCCTGATCCAGCGCACATGGGAGGTGGGCATGGCGACCCCCGGCGTCGATGCGGTCTATGTCTGCACCGATGACGACCGGATCGCCAATGCCGCCCGTGCCTTTGGCGCCGACGTGCTGATGACCTCGCCCCACGCGCGCAACGGCACCGAGCGCTGCGCCGAGGCACTGGCCCAACTGCCCGAAGACACCGATCTGGTGGTGAACCTGCAAGGGGACGCGCCCCTGACACCGGTCTGGTTTCTGACGGCGTTGATCGAGGCGATGAAGGCCGATCCCGAACTGCCCGTCGCCACCCCCGTCCTGCGCTGTGATGCGGAAACCCTGAACAATTTCCGCGATGACCGCCGCGCCCGCCGCGTTGGCGGCACCACGGCGGTGTTTAACACCCACGGCCACGCGCTCTACTTCTCGAAAGAGGTGATCCCCTACACCGGCGACGAACCGGCCACGGGCGACAACACCCCCGTCTTCCACCACGTAGGCGTCTACGCCTACCGCCCCGCCGCCCTGAAATCCTACACCGGTTGGCCCGAAGGGGCGCTGGAAAAGCTGGAAGGTCTGGAACAACTGCGGTTCTTGGAAAACGGCCAGTCCGTAGCCTGCGTGCAGGTCGAAGGCCGTGGCCGCGTGTTCTGGGAACTGAATAACCCCGTCGATGTCGAACGTATTGAATCCGTCCTGACCAAAGAGGGCACCGAATAATGAAAACCGTCACCGTCCGCGACATCAAGATCGCGCAAAACCTTCCCTTCACCCTGATTGCCGGCCCCTGCCAGCTGGAAAGCCTTGATCACGCCCGCATGATGGCCACCGGCATCGCCGAGGCCTGCGCGGCCGCAGGCATCAACTGGGTCTTCAAGGCCAGCTACGACAAAGCCAACCGTAGCTCGCTCTCCGGTCAGCGCGGCGTTGGCATGGACAAGGGCCTCGAAATCCTTGGCACCATCGGGCAAGAGTTCAACGTGCCCACCATCACCGACGTACATGAACCGTGGCACTGCGCCAAAGCTGCCGAAGTCGTCGATATCCTGCAAATCCCCGCGTTCCTCTGCCGCCAGACCGACCTGCTGCTGGCGGCCGGTGAAACCGGCAAGGCGATCAACGTGAAAAAGGGCCAGTTCCTTGCCCCTTGGGACATGGGCAACGCGGTCAAAAAGATCGAAAGCACCGGCAACGAAAACATCATGCTGTGCGAACGGGGCACCACCTTCGGCTATGGCCAGCTGGTGACCGACATGCGCGCCCTGCCGATCATGGCCGCAACCGGCTATCCCACGGTGTTTGACGCCACCCACTCGGTCCAGATGCCGGGCTCCAAAGGCACCTCCACAGGCGGCCAGCGCGAATTCGTTGAACCTCTGGCCCGCGCCGCCATCGCCATCGGCACCGGCGCGGTCTTTATCGAGACCCACGAAGACCCCGACAACGCTCCCTCCGACGGCCCCAATATGGTCCCGCTGGCGGAAATGACCGCGCTGCTGAAGCGCCTCAAAGCCTACGACGATATCACCAAGGGCTAAGAAACCCCCGCAGGTTGGTCGTTTGACAGGGTATGTCGAACTTCCGCCTGCGCGCACCCGATTGCGTCTTCATCCATATTCCGAAAACCGGAGGCTCCAGTATCCGCAGGGGCCTCTGGCAAGATCGCTATGACCCGCCCGCCTTCGGAACCTTCGATGACGGCTGGCAGGACCTTTATCATTTCGCTTTCATCCGCCACCCGCTGGACCGCTTCATCTCGGCCTATGCGGATTTCACCCAATTGCGCGGCTATGAAGGCTCGATTCAGGAATTCGCGACAATCACCTGCGACACATCCATCGACGGCGGCGCCTCCCGCGCTTGCCGCGAAGAACGCATCCGCCACCACACCCTGCCGCAAACCGATCCGTTCAACGGTCTTAGCAAGGCCCAAGACATCTACCGCTTCGAAGATTTCCCTTCCGAGATCGCTCGCCTCGCCGCAAAAACCGGCCTCAGCTACCAGTCGATCCCGCAAAAGCGCCAAACACATCACGCCTCATGGCGCGATCTGCTCACACCTGCTCTCATCGGCAGACTCACAGACTTCTACGCGCAGGACTTCACCGACCTCGGCTACCCGCTGCCCTGATCTTTCATCTTGGAAAAAAATACCTCAGGGGAGGCCGCAGGCCGGGGGCAGAGCCCCCAAACGATCCTGCCCATCAATACCCGCGCGCGCGGTCCACTTGATGCAGCAACGGCAAGCCCGCTTCCATGCGCGCCACATTCTCGGCAATCACCGTCACCGAAGAGGATGGCCGCGTGGTCGAGGCGATATGCGGCGTCACCGTCACATTGGGATGGGCCCAATAGGGATGGGCGGCAGGCAAAGGCTCGGTGCGGAAAACGTCCAGTGTGGCATGGCCTACCTGCCCGCTGTCCAATGCGGCCAGCATGGCATCATCATCGATCAGCGGCCCGCGACCGGGGTTCACAACAAAGGCCCCCTTGCACAGCAGCGCCAAAGTCTCGGCATTCAACACATTCGTGGTCTCTGGCGTGTCGGGCAGCAGCAGCACAACAGCGGCTGCATCACGCAGGGCCTCTGCCAGCCCTTCTGGGCCTGCAAAGGTCTCGATCCCGTCAACTTGCCGCAAGGTTCGTGACCAGCCCCGCACGGGAAAGCCCAAAGCCGCCAGCGCCTGCCCGCAGGCCGCGCCCAAGGCGCCCATGCCCAGAACCGTCACGGGCTGGTGCCGCGCCAACGGAGGTACCTCGGGACGCCAAACGCCGTCCTGACCGAAGATATGCCGGTCCATCTCCAGATGAAGGCGCAGCACGTGGCCTGTGACCCACTCGCGCATGCCTTCGGTCAAACCGGGGTCCACCATCCGCGCCAGCGGCATGGTCAGGGTCTTGTTGCCCACGATCTTCTCGACCCCCGCCCACAGGCCCAAAACGGCTCGACAGCGCACGAAAGGGGAAAAATCCTTCAGCCGGTCATTGGGGGCATAGACGATGTAATCCACCTCTTCGGGTGGCAGATCGGTGCCAAGCCTCGCCTTGATCCCCTTCGCGGCCAGCGCGTCCCGCAGCAGCCCCTCATAGACGGGCCAGTAATCTTCCGGCGCTGCAAAAAGGATGTTCAGCATCAGTCACCTATCTCGCTTTGTGTACGTGGGCACTCTGGACCAGACCGAAGGCCACCAGCAACACCAACATTGCCGAGCCACCATAGCTGACCAGCGGCAAAGGCACGCCCACAACCGGTGCCAGCCCCATCACCATCGACATGTTCACCGCAAAGAACAGGAAGAAAGTCATCGCGATCCCCAACGTTAAAAGGGATGAAAAGCGGTCA
>JAYZYX010000297.1:0-11041 GCA_036139795.1 Pseudomonadota bacterium
AGAAAACGCCCCGACTTTTAGAAATGCAAAAATTGCAGTCGATTGGGACCTTCGGGAAAACTCCGAAAGTTTCGTCTCAGAAACAACTAAAAACATCTAACAAAAGATAAAAAGCGCCAGCTTCAAAAACACGGGCCAAGCCCGTTGGCGTTTGTGAACTGATGGTTACGCTTCTGGATAGCATAGACCCTGTTTACCCACAAATATCCTTATGGATAGCACAGTTATCTATCACTAAGCCCACTATACCTTTGGATATGGTTGCAACGGAAAGTGGGAATTTTCAACAGAATGATTGCCTTAGATCGTGAAAAAATGTGTTATCTACAGTAATGAGTTGTATCAAAAATCCATCAAACAATTTAAAGATGCATGCAAAACCGGTCTTGCCAGTATACGCTAAGCCCAATTGCTTATACAAAAGATACGTACAAGATGCAGGTTACCCGCCAAACCAAGAAGCTGGCGCAAAGTCTTGCCATGAAAAACCGACCATGTTAGCAAAAATGAAATTCGCGTGAAGAAAAACAGGCACCCTCACCGATTTGTCTTTCGAGTATGGCTCAACGTCGTTGTTGTTTCGAAAAAGCCAATTCATTCAGGGAAAATCGAATGAAACCCCACAAGTTCTTCTCTGGGCTAATTCTATTGTCCAGCTTGTCTGTTTTTGCGCCCCAACTGCACGCTGCGCCCGCCGCGTTCGAGGTCGACACTCCCTCTGAGGGGATGTTCAAGATCGGGCTGTTCTACGACAACCTCTACAAGACCACCTTCAATTTCACGCTGGAGCAGCAGAACCTGTTCGGCACCGACGACAATCTGGTTCTGGACGTGTCGCACAGTGTCTACAGCAGCGGCCTGTCCGTGCGCTCGACCGATCCGGACCTGTTTGAATCCCCCTGGTCGCGGACCTTCTCGTTCTCGACCCGTCAGGTCTCGGCGAACAAGGACGTGCTGCGCGATTACAGTTTTGGCACCGCCGACGCCGAAGTATCCTTTGCCCGCGAACTGGGGCCGCGTTCGGGCATTTCCTTCGCCGTGGGCTACAACCTTCTGGACTTCAAAAAATCCGAGGACGTCCCGCAGCTGGTTGCCGACGCCGAGGTTCTGCACGACGATCAGGTCCACACGGGCTATGTGGCGGTCCGCAACCAGTTCTCGACCCTGACCGAGGATGAGAATTTCGCCACCTCCGGCTCGACCGTCGGCACCTCGCTTGAGATCGGCAACGCGGGCGCCAGCCCCTATGCGGTTGTGCAGGTCTCGGCGCAGCACTTTATGCCGCTCGGGGATCGGATGTTCGCGAAGGGCCGCGTCGCGGCCAGCGCCGGTTTCACCAACAAAGGCGAATTTCCCTTTAACAAGAACACTTTCGTCGGCGGCCCCGGCACCGTGCGCGGCTACAAGCAGAACAGCCTTGGCCCCATTTCGCCCATGGAGATCTCGGGCGACGATGCGGTTGTGGGCGGCCAATACGCGCTGACCTCATCGCTTGAGTTGGGGATGATCGTCGGCCCCAAACGCAATCTGGCGGTCTTTGCCTTCACCGATGCGGGCGACGCGGCCAATGACACCAACGATCTGCAACCCGGCAAACTAAAGCGCACCCACGGCGTCGGCCTGCGCTGGCAATCGCCCCTTGGCCCGCTGGATGTGTCCTACGCGGTCCCTGCCCACAAGCGGGACAACGACCGGACGCAAGAATTGCAGTTCACCTTGGGCTGGGTCTTCTAAGCCAACCGCCAGACACAAAAAAACCCGCCAACCGGCGGGTTTTTCTTTGGCCTTGAAACAGGCGTTACTGCACGGTTTCGGGCACTTCCATTTCGGCCTTGGCGGCGGGCACGGCGGCCTGCGCGTTGCTCAGCTGAATGCCCAGATTTTGCAGCGAGTGCATGTGCAGGTAGCACAGCTCCAGCTCATCAGAACGGAACATCGCCAGCAGATCCGCATCGGGGATCGCCTTGAATTTCTGGCGGTTGATCACCTGAAACCCAACCAGACGGCGGGTTTCACCATCGGCATCGGTCGCGCTCAGGGTCGCGGCCTCAAGCAGACCCAACGAGGCCAAACGCTTGCAGAAGGCTTGGGTCACGATGTGCTGACGCTGATACTGGGTCACGAACCCCAGCATGTTTTCCAGATACTGGGTCCGGTTGCCGTCCGCATCAAACAGACGCTCACCGCGACCATCGCGATTGATGCCGCTATAGGCCTCATCAAGGCACAGGGTCATGGTGTCCACATCGCTGCGCGCAAAGATAAAGGGGTAACGGCGCAGGAAAGCGGGCACATAGCGGCCGGTCCATTTGCCGTCTTCGTTCAGATAGACGTTTTCGTTCGGCTTCACGCCGGTCAGCGCGACGGGGACCATCGCATCAGCATCGCCAGTGAAGACAATCGCCATATCCTGAGCCGCCGAGGGGAATTCCGCCGCAACCACCGGAATGGAATTAATCCCGCGCGAGAATTCCAGATTAGTCGCCGGTTTGATCGAAACATCACCATGAGTGCTGGCGTTGATCGGCGACACGGATTCATACATTTTTGCGATATCAGACATTTCTCACCTGTCTTTGGCCCAATTCCTGTATCGGAGGGCGCGTTGTGTGCGGAATTATAGGAAAATTGTACACTGGTGAAAGCTCAAAGTGAAATCACAGATTTCCAAAAAATGATCCATCTCGAACGGACCAAAAAGTCACACGATCATGTTCTTGCGTCAAGCCCCTGTCGTCAAGCACTTCGGCAAGGAAAACAGGTAAAATCTGCTGATCTGGGCCTGCCACGCAAACTGACAGAATGACCTTGCCGCCCCTATCGGTCTGCGACCCAGCCGACGCGCAAAGCACGGGAGCGAAAGCCGTCTTTGAGACACCCGACCCCCTAGTCAAAGCAAGAAATCGGGCCCGTTTTTTACCGCACCCATTCCTTCGTCAGAGAATTGGTGGGGAATTAACTTTTAGCCTTACAATATCCGAAAATCCGATCAAATGACTATCTGTGATTTCACAAAACCGGAAATCAAAGCGGCAAAACCATCACCATTCATTCCGCTGAAAGGCACGCCTTTTCCGCCCCGCGGAACGCCCGCAGCCACCTTGCCCGAAACTACTGTGGAAAACGGCCCGCCAGTGTGGCAGCACCGGCTTTTACTGGGACAGGCCAAGGCCCCAAAGAAAAAAGGCGCCGGAAACCCAGCGCCTCATCATCTTGATCCGATCGCGGCTTATGCCAGCGCGATATCGGTTGCCGATTCGCGGCCGTCACGGCGCGTTTCGATTTCGAAGCTGATCTTCTGACCTTCTTCGATGCTACGCAGACCAGCGCGCTCTACTGCCGAGATGTGCAGGAAGACATCTTTGTTGCCTTCGTCGGGCTGAATGAAGCCGAAGCCTTTGGTTGCGTTGAACCATTTTACGGTGCCAGTGGCCATATCCGTATTCCTTTTTGAAATGCTACCCCCACCATTGGTGGCAGCTCAGTGCAGTCGATCCGAGTCGATCAACTTGAACTGAGCAATCAGTCAAAGCATTTCGAACCTTAGAAACGTAAGCACTTGGGATGTGCCAGTTATTGGGAAAAAGCGCAATATCCCTTTTAGGATAGACACGAAACTGTGCTTTTTCTTGCTCACCTCACCAGCAGCAGAAACCGCCATCCACCAGCAGATCAACGCCGGTGCAATAGGACGCCGCATCAGACAGCAGAAAGACCGCAGGCCCGACCATCTCATCGACCGTGGCCATGCGTTGCATGGGCGTCTGGCTTTCAAACTCGCGGGTTTGGTGGATCATCTCGGGGCGGGTGTTCATCGGCGTGGCCGTATACCCCGGCGAGATCGAGTTGACGCGGATCCCGCGCCCGACCCACTCCATCGCCATAGATTTGGACATATGGATCACGCCAGCCTTTGACGCATTGTAATGCGCCTGATCCAGACCGCGATTGACGATCACACCGGACATGGACGCGATATTGACGATCGCACCCCCCTGCCCGTGCGCCAGCATCGCGCGGCCTTGGGCGCGGCACGACAGCCAGACGCCCTTCATGTTGATGTCCATCAGGGTCTGGTATTGGTCCTCTTCCATCTCCTCCACGGGATTGGCGTTGGCGATCCCCGCCGCATTCACCGCCAGCCGCAGGGGGCCAAGGTCAGCCTCGGTCCGCGCGACGGCATCGGCCAAGGCCGCGCCATCGGTCACATCCGCCGCGATCTGCACAGATTTGCGCCCCGTTTTCGCAATGAAATCAGCCGTTTGCGCCAACCCGTCATCGGTGCGCCGGTCCAGCAGGGCCACATCGGCCCCGCATTGGGCCAAGCCCATCGCGATCCGCTGGCCGATGCCGCTGCCCGCGCCGGTGACGAAAGCCACCCGTCCGCTCAGATCGAACATGGCAGGGGCGTTCAGAGTAATCTCAGCCATTGCGGCCTCTCCTTCAAAACTGACCCGACAGGGTCACGACATAATCAGGCCGCCATCCACGTTGATGGTCTGGCCGGTAATATAATCGGCGTCAACGCTGGCCAGAAAGGCGATCAGACCCGCCACATCCTTGCCCTCGCCCGCCCGTTTCATGGGGATGTTCTGGACCCAGGACTCCATCAACTCGCCCGGTTCATAATCGCCAAGCATCTCGCCCCAGACGCGGTCATTGTAGTCCCACATGTCGGTGCGGATGATGCCGGGGCAGATGGCATTCACGGTGATCCCATCCAGCGCTACCTCTTTGGCAAGGCTTTGGGTCATGCCCATCACCCCGAATTTCGAGGCCGCATAATGGGGCGTATAGATGAACCCGTCCCGCGCTTGGCCCGATGCGATGTTGATCAGCCGCCCGCCGCCGTTGGGCCGCATGCGCCGGATCGCCTCTTGGCAGCACAGGAACGCGCCCTTGGTGTTCACGTCCATCGTGGCGTCCCATTCCTGCTCGGTCAGGTTTTCGACGCGGGCGATGGTGATGATCCCCGCATTCTGGACCGAGACATCGACCGCCCCGAACCGCTGCACCGCCGTATTGTACAAAGCCACCACGTCAGAGCGTTTCGTCACGTCGCAGACCACACCGATGGCGGTCATGCCCTTGGCGCGCAGACCTTCAGCGGCCTCTTCCACATTGGCCTCGAACGAGGCGATCACCACATTCGCGCCCTCGGCCCCGAACCGGTCGGCAATCGCCAGACCGATGCCCTTGTTGCCGCCCGTGACCACCACAGTCTTGCCGGTAAATCGTTGCATCTTCCCCTCCTCAGGCCGTCGCCAATTCCATGACCGAGACATCGTTGGCCTCAGCGTGATCCAGAATGCCGGCCTGCCGCCCTGCGGCCATGACCATGATCCGGTGGCTGACGCCCAACACCTCTTCGAGGTCCGAGCTGACAACGATTACCGCCACCCCCTCGGCGGCCAGCCCCGCGATGATGTCGTAGATCGAAGATCGCGCCCCCACATCGATGCCTCGCGTCGGCTCATCCAGCACCACGACACGCGGATTACGGGCAAGCCATTTTGCGATCACAACTTTTTGCTGATTGCCACCTGACAATTCATTCGCGTTCTGGTTGCCCTGACCCTTCACGCCAAACCGCTTGATGTTGTGTCCGGCAAAGCCCTGCACCGCGCCGCCCGTCACCAGACCCGCCTGCGCGACCTGCGCCAGATTGGGATAGGCGATGTTTTCGGCAATGGAATGATCCAGCACCAGACCTTGCAGCTTGCGGTCTTCGGGCACCAAGACGATGCCGCTGCGGATCGCGTCACGGGGCGATTTCGGCGTGATGTCCTGCCCCTCAAGTTGGACGGAGCCGCTGGCGATGGGATCGGCGCCCGCGATGGCGCGAACCAACTCCGTGCGCCCTGCCCCGACCAGACCGGCGATGCCGAAAATCTCACCCTTTCGGACGGCAAAGTTCACATCCCGAAACCGCCCGTTCGCGCCGGTCAGACCTTGCACTTCTAGCACCGGCTCTGCCGATGGTTGGCCCAAAGCGGGGAACATGCGTTCCAAAGACCGGCCCACCATCGCCTCGACAATGGTGCGGACGGGCACATCGGCGCTGTCGAATTCCTGCACCTTGGCCCCGTCGCGCATAACAACCACGCGGTCGGCGATCTGGCGGATTTCCTCCAACCGGTGCGAGATGTAGATGATCCCGACCCCGTCCGCCTTCAGCCTGCGGATCTGGTCGAACAGGCGCTGGGTCTCTTCCCCGCCCAAAGCGGCGGTGGGTTCGTCCAAAATCAAAAGCCGCGCGTTCAGGGTCAGGGCTTTTGCGATCTCGATCAGCTGCTGGTTCGCGGTAGACAGCCCCTGCACCAAACGGTTCGGCGGCAGGTCCAGACCCAAGCGGCGCAGACCGCGGCTGGCCTCATCGCGCATGGTGCGCCGATCCACCAAGCCGTTGCGGCGGGGATAGCGGCCCACAAAAACATTCTCGGCGATGGTCAGATGGGGCAGCAGCAGCAATTCCTGATGGATCATGCCGACGCCCGCATCAATCGCATCGCGGGGATTGGCAGGGGCGTACGGCGCACCCTGCCATGTCATTTCACCTGACGAAGGCGGCACCGTACCCGAGATGATCTTGGACACGGTAGACTTGCCCGCCCCGTTTTCCCCCAGAAGGGCCACGACCTCGCCGGGGCGGATATCCAGATCAATCCCGTGCAGCACCTCAATGGGGCCGTAGGATTTCCGGATGCCCTTCAGGGACAAGATGGGAGAGTTGTCGCTGGTCATGGTCTGGCCCTTCTGAAGAAACCTTGGCAATCGCCGCCACCCTCACGGGGCAGCGGCGACAGTGTTCGGGATCAGGGATGCTCGGCCACGTACTCACCCGCGTTTTCGGGGGTGGTCAGATAACCGGGCAGCAGCTGTTCGGCGGGCAGGGTTTCGCCTGCGGCCAGCTTCACGGCGCTATCGACAGCCAGACGACCAATGCCGCGCACCTGCTGGGTGGCGGTGGCGTCAAAGCCGCCCTCTGCCAGAATGGGCAGCGCGGTGGTGTCACCGTCAAAGCCGCCGATGTAGACACGCTGTTCCACGCCCGAGACCTTAACCCCCTGCGCGGCCCCCAGCGCCAGACCGTCGGCCTGACCAAAGATGATGGTCACATCGGGGTTCGCTTGCAGCAGGTTCTGGCTGATATCCAGACCCTCGGCCTGCGACCACTGGTTCGACCACTGCTGCGCGACCAGTTCCACACCGGGGTTCTCACCGATGGCCTGCATGCAGCCCTTGGTGCGCTCGACCTCAGGGGTGGTGCCTTTCTGGCCGTGGATCATGATCATCTTGCCCGCGCCGCCCGCAAGGCCGATCACGTGCTTGCAGACCTCATAGGCAGAGGTCGCGTTGTCGGTGGCAATAAAGGTATCGCCGGGCTCATCATCCGCGTTGCGGTCCACGTTCACCACCGGAATGCCCTGCGCTTTGGCCAGACGGGCGGGAACGGCAGCAGCGGCGGCACCGGCGGGCAGATAGATCAGCGCGTCGATGTCTTGGGTCAGCAGATCCTGCACCTGACTTACTTGGGTTGCGCCATCGTTCTTGGCGTCAACGGTGATCACCTCGATCCCCAGTTCCTTGGCGTATTCCTCAACGCCGATCTTGATCTGGTTGAAATAGTCCGCCTGCAGGTTGGTCACCGCCAGACCCAGACGTTTGACCTCTGCCGCATCCGCACCAAAGGCGGTCAGCGCCATCGCGGTTGCCGCGAAAAGAGTGCTCTTCAGTTTCATTGTAGTCTCCTCCTCCAGAAAAATCGGGTGCCGTCACCTACGGTCCCTATGGTGTCCAGCTGTGCCGGACAGGTTGACGGCAGGGGGGCATGGGCGCCTCCCTCCCGAAAATCGTTAACGCTTCTTGAAAGCTTCGGCGGCCACGGCCAGCGCGATCACCACGCCGATCACCACCGCTTGGGTAAAGGGCGAGACGCCAAGCAGGTTCAGACCATTGCGCAGCACGCCGATGATCAGCACGCCGATGATCGTGCCGATGATCCCGCCCTGCCCGCCTGACAAAGACGTGCCGCCAATGACCACCGCTGCGATAGTGTCCAGCTCATACGTGAAACCCGCCGTCGGCTGGACCGAGTCCAGACGCATCGCCAGCACGATCCCCGCCAGACCCGCCAGCACGCCCGAGACCACATAGACCCCGACCGTCATCAGGCTGACGTTGATCCCTGCCAGACGCGCCACCTCTGGGCTGCCGCCGATCGCATAAAGGCTGCGCCCGCCCGAGGTGTAGCGCAGGTAGAACCACCCCAGCACGAACACCACCAGCATCAGCGCGACGGTCACGGTCAAAAACCCGCCGTGACGGATGAACGCCAGCATGCTGAACCACGCGGGAAAGCCGACGATCTGCTGACCATCGGTGATCATATTCGCCAGCCCGCGGGCAATCGACATCATCGCAAGAGTCGAGATGAAGGCCGGCACGCGGAAGAGCGTAATCATCAGCCCCGACACTGCGCCGCTAAAGGCCGCCACCACCAGCGCCGCCGCGATGCCAACGCCGATGGGATATCCCAGCACATTCGCCACATAGCCCATAACCATCATCGCCAGCGCCAGAACCGAGCCGACCGCCAGATCAATCCCGCCGATCAGGATCACATAGGTCATCCCCACCGCCATGATCCCGAGGACAGTGATCTGGTCCAGAACGTTCAGAAGATTGCGCAGGGTGAAGAACGCATCGGTCGAGACCGACAGAAACACACACAGCACGAACAGGCCGATCAAAGGCCCCGTCGCCCCGCTCAGCGAGAACATATCCGCAAGCCGCATCCGGCCCGCCTGAGGCGCTTGGGTCATCGTCATTCCTTCCTCCCTTAGCATCATGCGTGCATATTTATTCATGCATGATGGGAAATGCGTATCGCGGGATTTTCTCTCTGTCAAGTTGCACAGAGTCGGAATCTCGCTGCCATTGCATTTATCGGCGCAACTATGGCGACAGCTTGACAGGTTCATTGCAGCATGTTTACTTTTGCCAGAATATTTATTCAGAGGCAAACTATGGACACCCATGATCTTCGCCTGTTGGCGAACCGAATCCGGCGTCGGGACTTGCAGGCGGTCTATGAGGCTGGCGCAGGCCATATTGGCGGCGAAATGTCAGTGACCGAT
The DNA here is from genome assembly GCA_036139795.1 of Pseudomonadota bacterium. Lineage (GTDB taxonomy): Bacteria > Pseudomonadota > Alphaproteobacteria > Rhodobacterales > Rhodobacteraceae > Donghicola. The sequence goes on from JAYZYX010000297.1 coordinate 9,141, forward strand.
CTGCTGACGGCCCTGTATTTCCACACGATGAAGGTCGACCCCGCCGCCCCGATGGACCCGAACCGCGACCGGCTGATTCTCAGCAAAGGGCACACGGCGCTGGCGCTTTATGTGGTGCTGTCCGAGAAAGGCTTTCTGCCGAAGGAAGAGATCGCGACCTTCCTCCAGCACAACTCTCGTCTCAACGGTCACCCCAACCGCGTGAAGGTTCCAGGGGTTGAAACCAACACCGGCCCGCTGGGTCACGGCCTGCCCGTGGGCGTGGGCATGGCTAAGGCCGCAAAGCTGGACGGGGCGGACTGGCGCACCTTTGTCATCACCGGCGACGGCGAGATGCAGGAAGGTTCGAACTGGGAGGCGATCATGGCCGCCGCGCATTTCGGTCTGGATAACCTGACGCTGATCATCGACCACAACCGTCTGCAACAGGGCGCACGATTGGAGGACACCAACAACTTGGCCCCCCTGCCCCCAAAGCTGGCAGCCTTTGGCTGGACCGTGCTTGAGATCGACGGCCACGACATGGACCAGATCACCGCCGCATTGTCAGCTGACAATATTGCCAGCGGCAAACCCACCTGCATCGTCGCCCACACCAATAAGGGCCACGGGATTTCCTTCATGTCAGACAACGTCGCCTGGCATCACAAGGTCCCGAATGAGGCGCAATACAAACAGGCCATGCAAGAGCTGGAGAACGCCCAATGACCGCCCCCTTTCAGAACGCCAAGCTGCACGACTGCCGCGACGCCTTCACCGCCGCTTTGGAAGAACTGGCCGCCGCGGATGGCAACATCGTCGCCGTGTGCAATGACTCGGTCGGCTCGTCGAAACTGACCGGCTTTCGCGACAAGTTCCCAGAACGCCTGATCAACGTGGGCATCGCTGAACAGAACATGGTCGGTGTCGGCGCGGGTCTGGCGAACGGCGGCAAGATCCCGTTCGTCTGCGCCGCCTCGCCCTTTCTGACGGGCCGTGCGTTGGAACAGATCAAGGCAGACGTGGCCTATTCGCAAACCAACGTAAAGCTGGTGGGGATCAGTTCCGGCATGGCCTATGGCGAGCTTGGGCCGACCCACCACTCGATCGAGGATTTCGCATGGGTCCGCGCCCTGCCCCATGTGCCGGTGATCGCGCCCGCAGATCGCATTGAAACCGACGCGGTGATCCGTTGGGCCGCCACCCATCAAGGCGGCTGCTTCCTGCGCCTCAGCCGCGTGGGCGTACCGGACCTTCTGCCCGAGGGCCATGTGTTCGAGCTTGGCCGCGCAAATGTCCTGTGCGAAGGATCGGATGTAACGATTATCGCGAATGGCGTGCTGTCTCATCGGGCGGTCACCGCCGCCGCAGTGCTTGAAGGTCGGGGCATCAGCGCCCGAGTGTTGAACATGGCGACAGTCCGCCCCATCGATCAGGACGCGATCCTGTCCGCCGCACGGCAGACCGGCGCGATCCTGACCTGCGAAGAACACACCACCTTCGGCGGTCTTGGCAGCGCCGTGGCCGAGGTGATCGTAGATCACCACCCTGTTCCCATGACCCGACTTGGCGTGCCGGGCGTCTTTGCCCACACCGCCTCGGCCGAGCAGCTGCTGGATGATTTCGGCATGTCCCCTCAGGCCATTGCAGACAGCGCCGTCGCGCTGATCAAACGCAAGGGGTAAGCGATGGCACAGCAGGCAATTCTGGCGATTGACGAAGGCACCACCAATTCAAAGGCCGTACTGGTTTCTGTGGGCGGAGAGATCCTGGCCAGCGGCTCGGCCCCCGTGCCGATCCACCACCCGCAACCGGGTTGGGTCCAGCAAGACGCGGGCGACATCTGGCGGGCCACCCAAACCGCGATTGCCGATTGCCTGCGCGGGCGCCCTGATGTGCAAGTGGTGGCCGTTGGCGTGTCG
>JAYZYX010000298.1:0-5545 GCA_036139795.1 Pseudomonadota bacterium
ACCGGTGCATTCCAGCGCAATGTCGACGCCTTCCCAAGGCAGCTCTTTAGGGTCGCGGATCGCGGTAACCTTGATCGGGCCACGGCCCGCATCGATCACGCCGTCACCGACGCTGACAGGGCTGGGGAAGCGGCCGTGGACGCTGTCGTATTTCAGCAGGTGGGCGTTGGTTTCGACGGGGCCCAGATCGTTGATGGCCACGACTTCGATGTCGGTACGGCCCGACTCGATGATTCCACGCAGAACGTTGCGGCCAATGCGGCCAAACCCGTTGATGGCGACTTTGACGGTCATAAAAGTATCCTCCCGCGAAGTGTCGTATGATAACGCTAACAAAGTTAACGCTAACATGGCGATTTAACGCGAGAAGTCAACCAAAGAGACGCGCGCTGGCCTCAGCGCCAGAAGATCAGCTTTTCGAGAAGCAAAATTCCCTTCTTCCCAAGGAAGATAGTGGCCGCGCCATCTTGCACGATCCAGTCAAAACAAAAGGCGCCCAAGATGAGGGCGCCTAGAATCAACGACAGTTTGTTGGTCATGGCCGCGGCCGCGCTCCTTAGTGCAGGAGGCGTCCCATGGCTGCGGCCACATCGGCCATGCGGCACGAGAAGCCCCATTCGTTGTCGTACCATGCCAGAACGCGGACGGTCCGGCCACCCACAACCTTGGTTTGATCGGGGGCAAAAATCGACGAATGGCTGGTGTGGTTGAAGTCGATCGAAACCTTGGGCTCGGGGTCGTAGCCCAGAACGTGGCCCATGTGGCCTGCTGCTGCCTCACGAACGATCTCGTTCACGTCGGCAACGGTCACGTCTTTGCCCGCTTCAAAGGTCAGGTCAACGCAAGAGACGTTGGGGGTGGGCACGCGCATGGCGGTGCCGTCCAGACGGCCTTCCAGCTCGGGCAGCACTTCTTTCAGAGCCTTCGCCGCACCGGTCGAGGTGGGGATCATTGCCATTGCCGCTGCGCGGGCGCGGTACAGATCCTTGTGACGACGGTCCAGCGTGGGCTGGTCGCCGGTGTAGCTGTGGATGGTGGTCATGATGCCGCGCTCGATGCCGATCGCGTCGTTCAGAACCTTCGCCAGCGGCGCCAGACAGTTGGTGGTGCACGATCCGTTCGAAATCAGACGGTCACCTTCTACCAGACTGCGGTGGTTCACGCCGTAAACGATGGTCTTGTCCACGTTGGTCGCAGGGGCCGAGATCAGAACCGACTTGGCACCACGCTCCAGGTGGACCGAGGACTTCACACCGTCGTTGAACTTGCCGGTGCATTCCAGAACCACGTCACAGCCGTCCCAGTCCAGTTCCTTGGGCTCGTAGGTCGACATCACGTCAATCGGGCCACGGCCCAGATCCAGCGTGTTGCCATCTACCTTCACAATACCACCAAAGCGGCCATGCACGCTGTCATACTTCAGCAGGTGCGCGTTGGTCTCAATCGGGCCGGTCGCGTTGATCTTCACAACCTGCACGTCGTTGCGTGCGCTTTCAGCGATATGAGCCAGAGTGCAGCGGCCGATGCGGCCAAAGCCATTGATGCCAACGGTGATGGTCATGGAGGGTCTCCTGAGGCGACAAGGTGTAGCAATCTTGCCTCGCTATATGCCGCAAGCCTCTCTCGGGGGCAAAAGAAAATCGCTAAGATTTCCAGTATGTTAGCGATAAACCATGCCGCGCGTACAGGTTTGCGCTAACGGTTCTGCGCTAACATTGCCGCAATGCGGCATCTGCCCCTGCGTCAACGCAACCGGCTTCTTTATCGCCCAAATACTCGATTCTCTTACTCGCCACGGAAGCAGGCGCAAAAGAAAAGGGCGCCCCGCAGGACGCCCTCTCCGAATGCCGCGCTCTGTTAGATCAGAGCAGGTCTTTAACCTTCTGGGCCACATTGGCCGCAGTGATGCCGAACTTCTCATAGAGGGTCTCGGCAGGGGCCGATGCGCCAAAGCCTTCCATGCCGACGAATGCAGCTTTGGTCTCGCGGCCGCGCTCACCCAGCAGGTACTTGTCCCAAGGCTGACGGACGGCGGCTTCGACAGCCACACGAACGGGACCTGCGGGCAGGACGCGCTTGCGGTAGGCTTCGTCCTGCGCGTCAAACAGCTCCATACAGGGCATCGAAACAACGCGGGTACCGATGCCTTCGGCTTCCAGCAGCTTCTTGGCTTCCATCGCGATTTCGACTTCCGAGCCGGTCGCCATGATGATCGCCTGACGCTTGCCTTCCGCTTCGGCCAGAACATAGCCGCCCTGAGCGGTCAGGTTCTTCAGCTTGTGCTCGGTCCGGACGGTGGGCAGGTTCTGACGGGACAGCGCCATTACAGTCGGGGTCGATTTCGACGACAGGGCAATCTCCCACGCTTCCGCAGTTTCTACCGCATCCGCAGGACGGATCAGGTAGGTGTTCGGGGTTGCGCGGCAGTAGGCCAGGTGCTCGACCGGCTGGTGGGTCGGGCCGTCTTCACCCAGACCGATGCTGTCGTGGGTCATCACGTAGGTCACCGGAACGCCCATCAGCGCCGACAGACGCATCGAGCCACGGGCGTAGTCGGCAAAGCACAGGAAGGTGCCGCCGTAGGGACGCACACCGCCGTGCAGCGCCATACCGTTCATGGCAGCGGCCATGCCGTGCTCACGGATACCGTAGTAGACGTAGCGGCCTTTGCGATCTTCGGGGCTGAAGACACCCATATCACCGGTCTTGGTGTTGTTCGAGCCGGTCAGGTCAGCCGAGCCGCCAATGGTCTCGGGCGCTATCGGGTTGATGACTTCCAGCGCCATTTCCGACGCTTTACGGGTCGCAACCTTGGGCGCGTCTTCCGAGATCTTCTTTTTCAGCGCCTTGATGGTCGCCGACAGTTTCTTGGGGGCCTCGCCGGTCATCATTCGGGTGAATTCCGCCTGACGGCTTGCCGATGCTTCGGCAAAGCGGGCTTCCCATGCGGCGCGCTCTGCCCGTCCGCGGGTGCCGATGGCTTCCCACTGGGCTTTCACGTCTGCGGGGATTTCAAAGGGACCGAAGTTCCAGCCGTAAAGCGCCTTCGCAGCGGCCAGTTGGTCCGCGTTGGTCAGGGCGCCGTGGCCTTTGCTGGTGTCCTGTGCTGCGTGACCCAGTGCGATGTGGGTTTTGCAAGCGATCATCGAGGGCTTCTTGGTGACCTTCGCCTTGCTGATCGCATCGTCGATCTGCGCAGGGTCGTGGCCGTCGATTTCGATCACATGCCAGCCCGACGCCTTGAAGCGTGCAACCTGGTTGGTGCGGTCGGTCAGATCAACGGTGCCGTCGATGGTGATGTTGTTGTTGTCCCACAGGACGATCAGCTTGCCCAGTTCCTGACGGCCGGCCAGCGCGATGGCTTCCTGGCTGACGCCTTCCATGAGGCAACCGTCACCGGCGATGACATAGGTGTAGTGGTCAACGATCTTCTTGCCGTAGCGGCCGCGCAGCGATGCTTCGGCCATTGCGAAACCTACCGCGTTCGAGATGCCCTGACCCAGAGGGCCGGTGGTGGTCTCGATGCCTTTGGCGTGACCGTATTCGGGGTGACCTGCGGTGATCGCGCCCCACTGGCGGAAGTTCTTCACCTGCTCAAGGGTCATATCCTCGTAGCCGGTAAGGTACAGCAGGCTGTACATCAGCATCGAGCCGTGACCGGCCGACAGGATGAAACGGTCGCGGTCAAACCAGTCGGGGTTCTTCGCGTCGAATTTCAGGTGCTTTTCGAACAGGACGGTTGCCACATCCGCCATGCCCATCGGCATACCCGAGTGACCCGAGTTCGCGGCAGCAACCGCATCCAGCGTGAGTGTGCGGATGGCGGTGGCCTTCATCCAGTGTTCGGGGTTGGCTGTGCGCAGGGCTTCGATATCCACGTGCCTTATCCTCTGTCAGAAGCGTATCTGCGCTCAATAACACCCCAAGGCCAGAGTGCAACATCCTTGCGGCATTGGATGTAACCTATTGACGGGCAAGGGGGCGCATTTCCGCGCACGACCCGTTAGAGTGGTCGCTGAAATCGGCAGAAGCGATTCGTCGCCCCTGTCAGAGCAGGAATGTCTCTTAGAAAGGCACCACGCAATGAATGATATCGAGGAGATCCAGCGCAGACTTGCCTATGCGCTCGACCGGATCGGCAAAGGCGTTGAGGGGTTGGACAAGGCGCCAGCACCCGCTGCCGCCGCAGCACCCGACCTTGAAACCCAAGCAGAAGTGACCCGTCTGCAATCGGCTTTAAAAGATGCAGAGGCGCGGATTGCGTCGCTGGAAGCGGACCTGAGCGCTGCCAAAGCCGCAGAGGCTGCCGCGAAAGAGGCGGCAGAGGCCGTTCCCGAAGCGCCGATGATCGACGTAGACGCTGCCGCAGAGCTGGAACAGCAGGTGGCACGCCTTAAAGCTGCGAATGTCGCGCTGCGTGAAAACAACGCGACCCTGCGCGATGCGGTTCAGTCGGGCAAAGAGGTGGACCTGGACGCGTCCCTGAAGGCCGAGTTGGAATCCCTACGGGCCGAGCGCGCCTCGGAAGCGGCAGAGATGCAGGTGCTTCTGGGGGCCGTGCAGGATGTAGCGGACGGTAAAACCCCGCAGGAGGCAAACTGATGCCCGAAGTTGATGTGATGATCGGTGGCCGCAATTTCACCGTGGCCTGCCAACCCGGTGAAGAGCAATACCTGCGCAACGCCGCAGCAGCCCTTGATGTAGAGGCCAGCGCATTGGTCGCGCAGGTGGGCCGTATTACCGAAGCCCGTATGCTGCTGATGGCCGGTTTGATCCTTGCGGACAAAACCGGTGGCCACAACGATCAGGTCCGCGCCTTGACCGACCGGATCAAAGCGCTGGAGGCTGAACTGAACGCCGCCCGCGCCGCGCCCGCCAAAACGGTTGAGGTTGCCGTGATTCCCGAAGAGGTCACCAAAGCCCTGTCCGAACTTGCCGAACAGGCCGAAGCACTGGCCGATCAGGTCGAAGACGTCGCCACCCGCTAAAGGGTTCTTAGATGTTGGAAGGCGTCCGGTGTGCGATTTCTCTCGCACGATAACCGGACGCCTTTTGCATGACCTCCCACTGTCGGATCAGGGCGCTGCGCTTGGCGGGATAGGGGGTATCCTGCACCTCTAGCGCGGCAATGCGGTCAGTGCGGAAATGGCGAAAGTCCCGCCGCGTCTCACACCACGCCACCACGATGCGCACCTCTTCAAGATAGGCGATAAACAAGGGCCAGACAGTGCGGCGGGACTGCTGGTTTTCCGCGTCAGAGTAATCGAAGGTCAACCGCAACCGTTCACGGATCGCAAGCCGCAGGTCAGTGGTATCAAATGCCTCGGTCGGGTTCGGACGGAAGGACACGGTTCGCGCTCCGCTTTCCAGAATATGGGGGCGTAGCTCTTCGGGAATCGCCTCGGACAGTTTCGCCACCAGATCGCGGGCCGCAGCGGCCAGCGCCGGATCACACCGTGCGGCGACCCATGCGGCCCCAAGGGCGGCGGCCTCTAATTCATCCGGTGTCAGCATCAGGGGCGGCATGTCATAGCCGTCGCGCAGG
>JAYZYX010000299.1:0-16867 GCA_036139795.1 Pseudomonadota bacterium
TGAAGCCGCTTCGCGGCGCTTTGATGTCAGAACCCGAGTCATCTGATCCCTTCCCTGTTCTTCTCTACGTGGTAGTACGCCCAGAGCAGCCGCGCCGCAACCGCCCGCCACGGTTGCCAGTCCTCAGCCATGGTGCGCATCTCGCGCTCAGTCGGGCGTTTAGGCAGATCGAAGAGGATGCGGGCGGATTCCTGCAAGGCCAGATCACCGGGGGCAAAGACATCCGCGCGGCCCAAGCTGAACATGGCGTAAATCTCGGCGGTCCAGACACCTATGCCGCTAACCTGCGTCAGGGTGCTGACGATTTCGGGGGTGGACGCATCGCGCAACGCTTTGAAGTCGATTCGCGCCTCGGCCAGTGCCTTGGCATAGCGGATCTTCTGGCGCGACAACCCGCAGGCGCGCAGCTCTTCCTCAGTGGCCCACATGATCTTGCGCGGTCCGGTCAGCTTGGCCTCTTTCAACCGCCCTAGGATGGCGCGGGCCGCCGCCACACTGACCTGCTGGCTGACGATGGCCGATAATAGCTGTTCAAACCCGTCTTTCCGCAGACGGGTTGGTACGGTGCCAGTCTGCTCTAACGCATGGGCAAATCGCGGATGATGGGCGGCCAGATGGGCGCAGCCTTCGGCAATGCAATCGGGGCCTTGAATGACGCGCTCGTGCAAACTGATCCCCTTTGCAAGATATGATCTGGACGGGTTGAGTTGGACAGGCTACGCCACATCCATGACCGAAGTTATCAATGATCGACGCGCTTGGCGCAACGTTGCCGTTCTAGCTGCGGCACAGGCCATTCTGGGCAGCCAGATGAGCATGATTTTCGTGATCGGCGGCCTCGCCGGTCAGCAACTGGCCCCCAACCCGTGCCTTGCCACGCTGCCGATCTCATTGATCGTCTTCGGGTCCATGACCTCGGCCACATGGCTGTCGAACGTGATGCAGCGCTACGGACGCCGCGCCGGTTTCATAATCGGCGCGAGCGGCGGTCTGTTTGGATCGCTGATCGCGGTGACGGCCCTGTTCTATTCGAACTTCTGGCTGTTCCTACTAGGTAGCTATATGACCGGTATCTATATGTGCGCGCAGGGTTTTTATCGCTTTGCCGCCGCCGATACCGCATCAGATGCCTTCCGACCCAAGGCGATTTCCTACGTGCTGGCAGGTGGTCTGGCCTCGGCCATCATCGGACCGCAACTGGTGAAAGCAACCGTTGACAGCTTTGTCGTGCCTTTCGTCGGCACCTATATGGCGGTCATCGCGATCAACGTCTTCGGGATGCTGCTGTTTCTGGCACTAGACATCCCGCGCCCGCCCGTACCGTCTGAAACCGCCCCTGCCGCCCGCTCACGCCGCGCGCTGCTGGCCGAGCCGCGCATTCTGGTGGCCATCATCGTCGGTATGGTCAGCTATGCGCTGATGAATCTTGTGATGACCTCGACCCCGCTTGCGGTCGTGGGCTGTGGCTATGAAAAGGGCGACGCTGCGGATGTGGTCAGCGCCCACGTTCTGGCCATGTTCGTCCCGTCTTTCTTCACCGGCAGCCTCATCGCCCGCTTTGGCGTGGAAAAGATCATCGCCTTGGGTCTGCTGATCCTGTGCGGCGCAGGGATCGTGGCCTTGAACGGTGTGGAAATCGAGAACTTCTTCGGTGCCCTCATCCTGCTGGGTCTTGGCTGGAACTTCGGTTTTATCGGTGCGACCTCCATGCTGGCCAGCGCCCACCGCCCCGAAGAGCGCGGCGTGGTCCAAGGCCTGAACGACCTGATCGTTTTCGGCGGCGTGACTGTGGCCTCGCTGGCCTCGGGCGGTCTGATGAACTGCTCGGGCGGTAGTCCGGTAGATGGCTGGATGGCCGTGAACCTTGCGATGGTGCCGTTCCTTGCCCTTGCAGGCGCGGCCCTGATCTGGCTGGTTCTGCGCCCCAAGGAAGAGAACGCCTAAACCCGACGAATAAAGCAAAGGCCGCAGAATTCTGCGGCCTTTTCAATTGGGTTACTCGCCAAAGACGGATTGCTTGATCAAGCGGAGCCGCTTGCCGATGGGACTTAGCCCCAAGGCCCCCGCCGCCACGCGCCCCGGATGATCCACCACCTGCATCAGCAAGCTACGTGCCTGCCAACCCGCCCGTAGCGCTGGCTGCGCAGCCTTTTCAAACCGCAAACCGCGCACGCCCTCCAGCGCAGTACGGGCTAAAGCGGCAACAGCCTCAGGCCGACCATCGGGCAAGGGCATCCGGCCACGGGCCTCAAGCTCTGGCACCGCAAGAAACCAGTTCGCAAGCCCATGCATCCGGCCAAAGGCGCGGATCGCAGCCTCATCTTTGGCCCCCAATGCACGCGCGCTAATCCACATCAGATTGCCCGCGGTTTCATCCAAGTAGGACCAGAAATGCGTCTCATCCTCAAAGGGCTCTTTGTAGATGTCCCAGCGGCGCAATTCGACCAACCCGTCCAGAGCAGCCGCCCCGTCTGCATCCAGCACCTCGGCCACCGCATCCACGACCTCATGCCGGCGCACCACACCGCCTTCGCGGATTTCGGTCAGCACATCGCGCCACCATTGCAGACGCATCTCGGCGATCATGCTTTCCTGCGTCAGCCACGGCGCGCGGCTGACCTCAATATTCAATGCATACAGCGGAAAAAGCACCCGCCGCGCCTCAACAGGCGCGGCCATAGCCGCTAAAAACCGGTCGGGATCGCCGTCTTTGACGATACGGGCGCAGGCATTCACGCTCATTCCGCAGGCACCGCTCCGTCGCGCAGCAGCTTCCACGCGATGGCATCCAGCAGCGCCTCAAAGCTGGCGTCGACTATGTTCGCACTGACGCCCACGGTGGACCAACGGCGCCCTTTGCCGTCTTCGCTATCAATGATGACCCGCGTAACCGCCTCGGTGCCCCCTTGAGTAATTCGGACCTTAAAGTCCACCAGACGCATGTCGTCGATCATCTCTTGATACGGGCCAAGGTCCTTGGCCAAAGCTTTGGACAGCGCGTTGACCGGACCCCGATCGGTGCCGTTCTCATCCATCGACTCGCTGACCGACAGCTTCTTTTCACCACCGACCTTCACAACAACCACGGCCTCCGACAGGCTGACCATCTTGTTGTACTTGTTCTTCCGCCGCTCGATCGAGACGCGATACCGCTTCACTTCAAAGAACCGCGGCCGCAGCCCCAGTTCTTCACGGGCCAAAAGCTCAAAGCTGGCTTGAGCTCCATCATAGGAATATCCCTCGGCCTCACGCTCTTTCACCGTATCCAGAATACGGCCCAACGCCGGATCACCTGCAGCCACCTCTAGTCCCGCTTCAGCCAAACGACGGCGCAGGTTCGACTGGCCCGCCTGATTGGACATAGGGATAATGCGGTTGTTCCCCACGGCGGCCGGATCAATATGCTCATAGGTCGAGGGATCTTTCAGGATCGCACTCGCGTGCAAACCGGCCTTATGAGCAAAGGCGCTGGCCCCCACAAAAGGCGCCTGCCGCTGGGGCACACGGTTCAGAATATCGTCCAGCATCCGGCTGACCTTCACCATCCCCTCAAGGGCGGCAAAAGACACGCCGGTCTCATACTTGCTGGCATAAGGCTCTTTCAGCAAAAGCGTCGGGATCAGAGTGGTCAGATTGGCATTACCGCAACGCTCGCCCAAACCGTTCAGCGTTCCTTGGATATGCCGCGCACCGGCCTCAAGCGCGGCCAAGGACCCTGCAACCGCCTGCTCGGTGTCATTGTGGCAATGGATGCCTAGATGATCCCCGGGAATGCCCGCCGCAATCACATCGCGCACAACCTCCGCAATCCGCGAAGGCTGCGCCCCGCCATTGGTGTCACACAGCACCACCCAGCGCGCACCTGCCTCATAGGCCGCCTTTACACATTCCAGCGCGTAGTCAGGGTTCGCATCAAAACCGTCAAAGAAATGCTCCGCATCAAACAGCGCCTCGCGCCCCAAAGACAAGATATGCGCGATCGAGGCGCGGATATTCTCCACATTCTCTTCCAAGCTGATCCCCAACGCGCAAGTCACATGGAAATCATGGCTCTTGCCCACCAGACAGACCGCTTTCGTCCCCGCATTCAGCACCGCCGCAAGAACATCATCATTCTCGGCCGAGCGCCCTGCCCGCTTGGTCATCCCGAAAGCCGTCAATACTGCGGACATCGCGGGCTGGACTTCAAAAAACTCGCTGTCCGTGGGGTTCGCACCCGGCCAGCCGCCTTCCACATAATCCACACCAAGACGATCCAGCGCCCCTGCAATCTGCTGCTTCTCACGGGTCGAAAACTGAACCCCTTGGGTCTGCTGCCCATCCCGCAGGGTGGTGTCGTAAAGATAAACGCGCTCTTTCATGCCGCCCGCCTTTCATCTTGGCCGAAATACCTTCGGGGGGTGCGGGGGGCAGACAGCCCCCCGTTCCGGCCTATGCCATTTCGCTGTTACAGATCTGCCAGTTTGGCCGCGTCAAACTCGGGCTTGGCCTCAAGGGTGACACCCTCTTTGGACATCCGAACCTCAACACCTGCCGCCAGCAGAACCGTTTTCATCCGGTCCACTTCCGAGAAATCCTTGCGCGCCATCGCATCGGCCCGCACGGCGGTCATCCGCTCGGCGATTGCCGCCAGCACATCCTCGCCCGCGGCGGGTGCTTCGGCCCAAGCGCCAAGTTCTGGCGTCAAAAGGCCCAAGAACTGCCCACTGGCCAGAAGACCTGCGGCGTCACCGCTGCCGGCCAGTTTGTGCAACTCGGCCACGGCACCGGCGCTGTTCAGATCGCTGGCCACGGCCTCTAGTACCGCAGGCGAAACCTCTCCGGCCTGAACGCCATCCGTCAGCTTGCGCCACTTGCGCAGCGTATCCATGGCGGTTTTGGCTTTGGCTTCGGTCCAGTCCATCGGCTTGCGGTAATGGGTCTGCAAGAAGACCAGACGGATCACCTCGCCGGGCCAGCCTTGCTGGAAAAGATCCTGTACGGTGAAGAAGTTACCCAAGGACTTGGACATCTTCTTACCCTCGACCTGCAACATCTCGTTGTGCAGCCAGACCTTGGCGAAACCGCCCTCAGGATGGGCGCAGCAGCTTTGGGCGATCTCGTTTTCGTGGTGCGGGAACATCAGATCATTGCCGCCCCCGTGAATGTCAAATGTCGCGCCAAGCAATGCGTGGCTCATGGCCGAGCATTCGATGTGCCAGCCCGGACGCCCGTAGCCCCAAGGGCTCTCCCAACCGGGTAGATCATCGCTAGAAGGCTTCCACAGCACGAAATCCATCGGATTACGCTTGTACGGGGCAACCTCGACGCGGGCCCCGGCAATCATATCCTCGACCGAGCGCCCTGACAGTTGGCCATAGCCCTCTTTCCAGCTATCGACAGCGAACAGCACATGGCCCTCGGCCGCATAGGCGTGGTCCCGTTCGATAAGCACGCTGATCATATCGATCATCTGCTTGATGTATTCTGTCGCACGCGGCGCGTGATCGGGCTCTAGCGCGCCAAGCGCGCCCATATCGTCCAGAAACCACTGAATTGTCTCATCCGTGATGGCGCGGATATCGCGGCCCGTCTCAGCGGCGCGGGCGTTGATCTTGTCATCCACGTCCGTGAAGTTGCGGACATAGGTCACATGATCGGCCCCGTAGACGTGACGGAGCAGGCGATATAACAGATCGAAGACCACCACAGGGCGGGCATTGCCAAGATGGGCGCGGTCATAGACCGTGGGACCACAGACATACATGCGCACATTCTGCGGATCGATCGGCGCAAAAGCCTCTTTTTTGCGCGTCATCGAATTGGTGAGTGTAATCTCGGTCATGCCTGGTCCTCGCCCCAGAAAAGTGCCTTCGGGTCGCGGCGGGGTTTAACATTGTGCGTTTTGGGAAGAAAGCGCGAATGGGCCCGCCGGACGTTTGTCTCAGCGGATAATGCAAATGGTAATGATGGTGCCCATGATGCTCATGGCATGTGGTTACCATGCGTCACAATCTCTGCCAAGTCCCTTGCGGGATTGCTGCGGTGCAGCTACGCCTGATCCCATGAGTTTGCCATATCACACACCTTTGTCGCGCGATTTGATGCGCGATCACGGCATTCCCGACGCTTGGCCGCTGGGGATCGCAGATCGGGTCCACTTCGGGGATCTGGACGCCTTGCAGCATGTGAACAATGCCGTCTACCTGAAGTGGTTGGAGAATATCCGCATCCAGTATTTGATGGATTGGGGCATTACCAGCTATTCGCCCGATGATCCACGGATCGTGTTGCGGTCGGTCTCGCTTGAGTATCGCAAGGAAATGCTGCTGAACGAGGATTACATCCTGACCGCCCGCACGACCGAGTTCCGGACCACCAGCTTTACGCAGGAATACGGGATTTACTCCGGTGATCTGCGCGTGACCGGCACAGCGGTGATTGTGATGCTGGAACCTGACGGATCAGGCAAGCGGGCGCTGCCCGAAGCTTTGCGGCAGCGGTTTTTAGAGGTTGACGGGGCGGTGGCGGCCTGAGGCCGAGTTGGGGGCGCGGCCCCCTCTTGGACCTGCGGTCCAATTCACCCCCGAGGTATTTTCGCCAAGATGAAAAACACTTGGCTCGGAAAAGTTAGGGCGCGCCTTTGATCTGGCGCGCCCTTTTTGGGATTAGTGGGTCTGGATGTAGCGGACGAGGCCGCGCGTTGAGGCGTCTTTGTCTGCGCCGTCTTCTTTGCCAGCGAGGATCGGATCGAGCGCGAGCGCGAGTTCCTTACCCAGTTCGACGCCCCATTGGTCGTAGCTGTTGATTCCCAAGATCACTCCTTCGACGAAGACGCGATGCTCATAGAGGGCGATGATCTGGCCGAGGCGTTCCGGGGTCAATTGCGGGTAGACCAGTGTGGTTGACGGGCGATTACCCGGGAAGACCCGGTGGCGCGCCTGACGTTCCAGCTCGTCTCCGGTGAGGCCTTTGGCGGCCATGCGATTGCGGGCCTCATCAAGTGAGCGGCCGCCCATCAGGGCTTCGGATTGCGCAAGGCAGTTGGCGACCAACAATTGGTGATGATGGGCCAAAGCGGGTTCATGGCCTTTTGCGGCGACCATGAATTCGCAAGGAACCACTTGGGTGCCTTGGTGGATCAGCTGGTAGAAGGCGTGTTGGCCGTTGGTACCGGGCTCGCCCCAGACAATGGGCCCCGAGGCGATTGTCAGGTCACTACCGTCCATCGAGACGCGCTTACCGTTAGATTCCATCTCTAGCTGCTGCAAGTAGGCTGGCAGGCGGCCAAGACGTTGATCATAAGGCAGCACGGCGCGGGTCGGGTAGCCGCAGATCTGGTTGTGCCAGACGCCCACAAGAGCCAGCAGTACGGGTAGGTTTTCCGCGAAAGGCGCGTTCAGAAAGTGCTGGTCCATGCTGTCGCCTCCCGAGAGGAAGGCGCGGAAGTCATCGGCCCCGATGGCGATCATCAGCGACAGACCAATGGGCCCCCACATGGAGTAGCGCCCGCCAACCCAGTCTTCAAACCCGAAGACGCGGCTGGCATCAATGCCCCAAGCGGCGGTTTTGTCTGGGTCAGAACTGAGGGCGGCGAATTGTGCGCCGGTGTCGGTGACCTTTTCTGCCATCCACTTTTGCGCGGTGGCGGCGTTGGTCATGGTCTCAATGGTGGTGAAGGTTTTCGAGGCCACGATGACCATGGTGGTTGTGGGATCAAGACCCGCCAGCACCTCGGCGATATCGGCGCCATCCACGTTTGACACATAGTGGCAGCGCGGGCCGTCGCGGAAGGGCGACAGAGCGCGATATGCCATGGCCGGCCCGAGGTCAGAGCCGCCGATGCCGATGTTGATCACATCGGTGATCTTGCCGCCCTGCCCTTGATATGCGCCGCTGCGCACGTCTTCGGCGAAGGCTTCCATACGCGAGAGGGTTGCCAGCACCTCGGGCATGACGTCCTGACCGTCCACGGTAACCGCGCGGCCCGAGAGGTTCCGCAGGGCCGTGTGCAGCACCGCGCGACCTTCGGTTTCATTGATCTTCTCGCCGCCGAACATGGCGGCCCGTTTTTCCGACAGACCTGCGCGTTCGGCCAGAGCGACCAGCGCGTCACGGGTTTCGGCGTCAATATTGGTTTTCGAATAATCGAACAGCATTTCTCCGAAACGGGCGGAAAATGTCGCGAACCGATCGCCATCGGCGAAAAGGTCCAGAATGCTGCGGTCTTTGGTTGTCGCGTAAAGGTCTTTCAGCGTGCTCCACATATGGGCTTACTCCGTCCAGTGGATTTCTGCGGTGTCGAGGACTGCGGCCACGGGGGCCTCCATCGGGTCAAGCGTGCGGGCTTTTTCCAGCGCCGCGCGCTTCTCGGCGCCGATGATCACGATATGGGTTTTTAGCGCCCCTTGCAGGACACGGGCCGATAGGGTGATGCGCGGCTCTGGCGCACCGGGGGCCCGCATGGGCAGCAGTACGGGGGCATCTTCTGCCATCGCCTCGGCTAGTTTGTCCGCACCGGGGAAGAGAGACGCAGTGTGCATATCTGCACCCATCCCCAAGATCAGGACCGACAACGGCAGCACTGGCTCAATGCCCTTGGCCAGTAGGTCCATGCTTTCCTCGGGCGTTTCGGTGGGCGCATAGAGCGGCACGTAATTGGCCGATGCTGCACGGTTCACCAGCAAACGCTGGCGCAGCAGACGGGTGTTCGAGCGTTCGTGATCTTCGGGCACCCAGCGTTCGTCATTCAAAAGAACATCAACGCGGTCCCAGTCCAGCGCCACATCCGACAGGACATCAAACACCGGGCCGGGGGTCGTGCCACCAGGCACACAGAGTGAGGCGCGATCCCCTGCACGCAATGCCTCGCCCAACTCGCCAGCGATCTGGTTGGCGAGGTCCATCATCATCATTTCACGGTCGGGATACTCGTTAAAATTCATTCTTTGATCTCTCTCCACCGGCGGCCGTCGCGATGCATCAGCATCAACGCATCATCGGGACCGGTGCTGCCGGTATCGTATTCTTTTGGAACATCATTGCGACGCTGCCAGCCTTCGATAATCGGATCGGTCCAGCGCCATGCGGCCTCGACCTCGTCGCCGCGCATGAAGAGGGTCTGGTTGCCACGGATCACATCCATGATCAGGCGCTCGTATGCGTCGGGCACCTCCTCTGCATCCGGCCCCAGAGCCTCGGCAAAGGTCATGTCCAGCGGCACATCCACCAGACGCATGCCGCCCGGTCCGGGTTCCTTGATCGTAACGCCAAGGGTCATGCCTTCGTTCGGTTGCAGGCGGATCGACAGCACGTTGCGGTGATAGCCCGCCTCGGGGCCAAAGATCGAATGGGGCGCGTCTTTGAAGACCACAGCGATTTCGCTGGTCCGCGCCTTCATCCGTTTACCCGTGCGCAGGTAGAACGGGGTTCCCGCCCAACGCCAGTTGGAAATCTGGCAGCGCATGGCGATAAAGCTTTCGGTGAAAGAACGTGCGTTCTCGACGTCGGCCCGATAGCTGGGGGTCTTTTCGCTGGCCGCATATTGGCCGCGCACAATGTGGTGCGGCTCGACCGGATCAAGGGCGCGAATGACTTTCAGCTTTTCATCGCGTACCGCGTCAGGATCGAACTTGGCGGGCGGCTCCATCGCGATCAGACAGAGCAGCTGCATCAGGTGGTTTTGCACCATGTCACGCATCGCGCCCGAGGTGTCGTAATAGCTGCCACGGCCACCAACGCCCACGGTTTCGGCTACGGTGATCTGGATGTGATCCACATACTGGCTGTTCCAAAGCGGCTCGAACAGCATGTTGCCAAAGCGCACGGCCATCAGGTTCTGGACAGTCTCTTTGCCCAAGTAGTGGTCAATGCGGTAGATCTGGCTTTCGTCGAAATGCTCCGACAAGCTGCGGTTCAGCTTCTTTGCGGTCTCAAGATCCTTGCCGAAGGGTTTTTCCACCACGATCCGGCTTTGGTCATCGGCCAGACCGAAGGATTTGAGCCGTTCGGCAATTGCGCCGAACAGGCTAGGCGCAACAGAGAAATAAAACGCGCGGACGGTGTTCTCACGCATTTCTGCGTGCAGCTCGTTCCAGCCACCCTCGCCCATGGCGTCCACAGCCACGTAGCCAAGCTGCCCTAGGAACCGTTCAAGGCAGTCTTTGTGTTTCGCTGATGCGGGATCGAATTCATGAACCGCGTCACGGATCAGGACGCGGTAGTCATCCACCGACATATCCGAGCGCGCCGCACCAATGATGCGCGCCTCTTCAGGCATTTGCCCCGAAATAAACCGGCGGAACAGACCCGGCAGAATCTTGCGGCGGGCCAGATCCCCGGTGCCGCCAAAGATCACCAAATCGAAGTTGTCGACCGGGATGACGCGTGAAACCATTGTTTCTCTCCTGAAGCTGGACAGGTCTTGTTAGCGCTAACTGACGCTCTCCTATCCAAGTAGAAAACAAAAGTCCACCACGCGCCACCCCGACCCGCAGAAAACCTGCGAAAAGGTGACCTGTTTTGGGCCTTAGCTCAGTTTCTTGAGCCGCGCCATCAGCGACGAGGTATCCCAGCGTCCGCCGCCCATCGCCTGCACGTCCTTGTAGAATTGATCCACCAGCGCGGTGACAGGCAACGGTGCACCGATCTCTTCGGCGGTGCGCAGGCAGATGTCCAGATCCTTGCGCATCCAGTTCACAGCAAAGCCGTGTTCGTACTGGTCAGCCTTCATGGTTTTGTGGCGATTCACCATCTGCCAGCTACCAGCAGCGCCTTGGCTGATCACCTCAACGACGGCTTCGATGTCCAAACCGGCTTTATCCGCGAAGGTCAGACCTTCGGACAGACCCTGCACAAGACCCGCGATGCAGATCTGGTTGACCATTTTGGTCATCTGGCCTGCGCCGGTACCCCCCATACGGCGGCAGATCTTGGAGTAGGCGTCGATGACCGGCTCTGCCCGATCATAGGCGGCCTGATCGCCACCGCACATCACCGACAGAACACCGTTTTCGGCCCCGGCCTGACCGCCACTGATGGGCGCATCCACGAAATGCAGGCCCTTCGCCGTAGCGATTCCCGCCAGTTCTTTGGTGACTTGCGCTGACACCGTGGTGTGATCCACCAGCACCGCATCGGCGCTCATGCCCTCAAAAGCACCGCCTTCTCCTGCGCAAACAACGCGCAGGTCGTCGTCATTGCCGACGCAGGTCATCACAAATTCGGCACCCTTTGCAGCCTCTGCGGGCGTTGCAGCAAAGGCGCCACCGAATTCGGCGGCCCATTTTTCTGCTTTTGCAGTGGTCCGGTTGTAGACGGTAACCTCATGTCCGGCCTTTGCCAGATGGCCCGCCATCGGGTATCCCATGACCCCCAAACCCAGAAACGCGACTTTCGCCATATCAATCCCCCCTTGCGTCCGTGACGGCTATTGTTCAACACCAGTCGTAATACGCAAACGATCCGCGTCAACCAAAGAGGTTACGATGAAAAGAGTTTTTAGATGGCTGCTCCGGATTACATCGGTCGCAGTCGTGCTGGCGACCCTGCTTGTCATCGCGATCTATTTTCTGGCAGCGCGGTCTCTGCCTGACTACGACACCACGCTGACCTCGGCCGAGGTAACAGCACCGGTCGAGATCGTGCGCGATACCGCTGCGGTGCCCCATATCTTTGGCGCGACCGACGAGGATGTGTTCTTTGGCCTTGGCTATGCCCATGCACAGGATCGCCTGTGGCAGATGGTGCTAATGCGCCGCACGGCCCAAGGCCGCCTGTCCGAGATTTTCGGAGAGCGTACGCTGAACGTTGATCGCATGATGCGCCAGTTTGATCTTTATAACCTGTCGATCCGTGCCACTCAGGTTCAAACCCCCGAGGCGATGGCCGTGCTGAAGGCCTATTCCGCCGGTGTGAACGCACGCCTGAACGAGATCAACGAAAAGGCGCTGGGACGCGGCGCGCCCGAATTGTTCCTGTTCAACGCTGACATTGCCCCGTGGACACCCGCAGATTCGCTGGCCGTTCTGAAGATGATGGCCGTACAGCTAAGCGGCCACATGCAGTCGGAAATCCTGCGGGCCCAAACCGCGCTGATGATCTCGCCCGAGCGTCTGGCCGATATTCTGCCCGATGTGCCCGGCGAGGGGATCGCCGCCCTGCCCGATTACGCCAGCCTGTTCCCTATGGGCGGTTTCGATCCGGTGCAGACCGCCAGCAACGATCTTTATGACAACCCCCTCTCGCCCTTTAACGCGCCCGACTTTGCAGGGGCCTCGAATGCTTTTGTGGCCAGCCCCGAACGGTCGGCGGCCGGTGGAGCATTGCTGGCCAATGATCCGCATCTTGGCTTTACCGCCCCGACCATCTGGTATCTGGCGCGGCTTGAGCTGTCCTCGGGCGGGATTATCGGCGGCGGCATTCCGGGCCTGCCCCTGATCCTGTCGGGCCGCAGCGCCGATCTGGGCTGGGGTGTAACATCGTCCTACATGGACGATCAGGACCTCTTCATTGAAGAGGTAAACCCTGAAGACCCGAACGAATACCGGACCGAAGACGGCTTTGAACAGTTCGTCAGCCGTCCCACGATCATCAAGGTCAAGGATGCCGCGCCCGAGACCTATACCCTGCGCTGGACCCGCAACGGTCCCGTGCTGCCGAGCGATGCGTTGAAGATCAACACAATCACACCGCGCGGTCATGTGGCAGCCCTAAGCTGGACGGCCCTGACGCCCGATGACACCTCATTCTCTGCCGCTCTGGCGATGATGAAATCCAAGACCGTCCGCCAAGCGATAGCTGCCGCGAAAGATTTCATCGGTCCCTCCCAGAACCTGTCGCTGGCCGATGCCAATGGGGCGATCGGGATGAAGACCATCGGCGCGATGCCCCGCCGTGATGCGGCGCACCAAAGCAAGGGCCGTATGCCGTCCCCCGGTTGGATTTCGACCAACCGCTGGAAAGGCCGCATGAGCTACACCATCGACAACCCCGAGTTCGTCAATCCGCAGGGCGGGATTATCGGCAATACCAACAACAAGATGATTGACCGCGCCTTCCCGCGCCATGTCTCGTTCGAGTGGGGCGATACCGAACGCGTCCAGCGCTTTGAACGTCTGATGCAGGCCCGCAAGGTCCACACCCGTGACAGCTTCATTGAGGCGCAGCTGGATACGGTCTCGGTCACGGCGCGTACACTGCTGCCGCTGATCGGTGCAGATTTGTGGTTCACCGGCGAGGCTGCCGCCGATGGGACCCGCGAACGGCTGCGGCAAGAGGCTTTGACCCTTCTGGCCAACTGGAACGGCGAGATGAACGAACATCTGCCCGAGCCGTTGATCTACGCCGCTTGGGTCCGCGCTCTGCAAGAGCGCCTGATCCGCGACGAACTTGGCCCCATCGCCAACAATTACACACACGTCGAGCCCCTGTTCATTGAACGGGTCTTCCGCGATGTGGATGGTGCGGCCCAATGGTGCGACGTGCGCCAAAGCGCCGAGCTGGAAACCTGCACCGACATGGCCCGACTAGCGCTGGATGACGCACTGATCTGGATCGGCGAGAATTACAGCGGCAAGCTGGAAAGCCTACGCTGGGGCGACGCCCATCAGGCCACTCATGACCATCCGGTTCTGGGCAATATCGCGGTTCTGAAGTACTTCGTGAACATCCGCCAATCCACCAGCGGCGGCGACAACACCCTACAGCGCGGCCTGACCAAAGGGACGAACCCCGATCCGTTCTTTAACGTGCATGGGGCGGGCTATCGCGGGGTGTATGACTTTGCCGATCCTGAAAGCTCGGTCTTTGTGACGTCAACCGGTCAATCGGGACATTTCCTGTCCCGCCACTATGATGATCTGGGCGCGCGCTGGCGGCTGGGGGAATATGTGCCCATGTCGCTGGACCCAGATCTGGCACGGGCCGCAAACCTTGGGATCACGCGGATATCACCCGCAGCGCAGTAATCACACGGTATCAAAGACAAAGGCGATCCGGCAGTCGTAACTCTGGCCGGGTCGCAAGATGGTGTCGGGGCGCCCTGTTTCGGGCGGCATATTCACCGCATTCGGCCACGCCTGCGCTTCAAGGCAAATGGCGTCGAAAGGCTGATAGGCGTGCCCGCCTTTGCCGATCACATCCGGCGTCAGGGCCTGCGCCGTGTAGACCTGAAGGCCCGTCTGGTTGGTCTCAAGCCGCATCCGCCGGCCGCTGACCTCATCCACCAAAACGGCCTGTCCGTCTTCCAGACACAGGCAATGGTCATAGCCCTGCAACGCGCCGCTGCGCACGGCAGTCACGGGCTGTCTGGGGCGGCGAAAATCAAAAGGCGTGGCCCCGACAGGCGCAGGTGCAGTCGGAATTTTCCTTTTATCAACGGGAAGATAGCGCCCTGCGTTCACAGTCAAAGCATACTCAAGCCCCGACGCTGGCCGCGCCGCCAATGCGCTGTGACCGCATAGGGCAAAGTAGCTGTGGTTGGTCAGGTTCACCGGCGTTGGCGCATCGGTTTCGGCACTATGAGTAATCTCAAGCGCCACCGCATCCCCTCGCGAAACCAGCCGGTAGGTCACAGTCGCTGTTAAGCTTCCCGTGAAGCCCATGTCCCCGTCGGGACTGAGCAAACTGAATTGAACCGAATGATCAGTGACTGCGCCCACCTGCCAGTTCCGCTGATCAAATCCGTCAGCCCCCCCGTGCAGGGTCGAAGATCCCTCATTCACGGCCACCTGATGGACGGTACCGTCAATCTCGAACCGACCATCAGCGATCCGGTTCGCCACACGGCCCACCGTTGACCCAAAGCACTTGCGGTGCTGCAAATACCCCTCTGGCCCGTCATGGCCAAGAACCACATCGTCCAGAGTGCCATCGCGATCCGGCACGATCAGACTTTGCAGCGCCGCACCGAAACTGATCACACGCGCCGAGACCATCCCGCACCGCAGCGTCACCGCCCAAATCACCGAGCCGTCAGGCCCAGTGCCAAAGGGCTCTGGCCTAGTCATAGAACGGCTCGACCATGGTGCGAGAGCCGACCAGAAACGCATCGGCCACCAATTGCAGCGGCGTGACGTCCACATCGCTCTCGCCGCGCCCGATCAGATCAACAAAACGCGCATAAAGCCTGCGATACTCGTGATCCTCTGAGGCGCTGTGCAGGGTGCCATCCAGCCACAACTCGGCCCCGCCTTTCTTGAGGGTGATCGTGCCAGCGGTGGTTTGCACAGCAATGTCCCATTGGGGCGGCCCCTGCCAACGCCAGTCGAATGCGGCACTCACCTGTGCCTTGCCACCCGCAGACATTTGCACCGTCGCCGCGATGGGCGTCTGGCAGTTCTCGGGCACCTCTAGCAGCGCATCGGTGACAAAGACCGCATCAGGCATGATCCGCGTCAGGATCGACAGCGCATTGATGCCCGGATCAAAAACCCCCAAGCCGCCCGCCTGCCAGATCCACTGCTGGCCCGGATGCCACTGGCGGACATCCTCGCGCCAGTCGATGTCCAGCCGCAGGATCTTTGCATCAGCCAACATCGCGCGGGCGGTTTCTACCACGGCGGCCTCGCGGGAATGCCAGGTGGTGAACAGCGTCACGCCCTTTGCCTGCGCCAGCCGATGTAGCGCGTGAATTTCGCTGACGCCGACACCGGGCGGCTTTTCCAGCATCACATGCCGCCCCGCCGCAATCACACTGGCCGCTTGGGCAAACCGCCCCTGCGGCGGCGTACAAAGCGAGACCGCCTGCACATCCTCTGCCTCAAGCAGGGCGTCAATGTCCGTGTAATTGGCCAGCCCTCCCTCTTGTGCATTGCGGCTGGCGATAGCGGTCAGAGTGATCCCGTCTGTCGCAGCAATCGACGGCAGGTGCTGGTTGCGGGCAATGGTTCCCAGCCCGACCAGAGCCAGTTTGATCTGATCGCTCATTCCCAATCTCCTGCGTCCAGACATACGCGGGGTTCGGGCAAACCTGTGCCGATCCCTTCCAACTGGAAGGTCTTGCCCGCGTCAGGATATGATCCCAGCGCCTCTGCCGCCATGCCTTCGGTCGCTGAGGTGCAATAAAGCTCCGTCAGCATCGGCCCGCCCATTGCCGGACAAGTCACGTGGGGTGCCGGTGCAGGGATCAACGTACCGATCACCCCGTCGGGCGTCACAGGGACCACTCCGCCTGCGCCCCAGCATGCGACCAGCAATGTCCCATCTGCCAGCACAACCGCACCATCGGGGCTAAGTCCCGCATTCTTGAAATCGGCAAACACTTCGGTCGGGGTGTCAGGCCAGCCGTCTTCATTTACATGAACGCGGCGAATGACCCCCGTGGGCGTGTCCGTGAAATAAGCACATTGCGCCGCACCATCAAAACAGATGGCGTTCGGGATCGTCACGCCACCGTACAGCTTTTTCAACTGCCCGTCGCTGTAGCGATAAATCGCCCCTGCCCGATGTTCGGCCTTTTTGCCCATGGTCCCGATCCAAAACCCGCCCCAAGGATCGGCGCGGCCATCGTTGCTACGGGTCAGGGTGTTTTCGGCCTCGAGCACAGTCACATGGGTCCATGTCCCCTCGTCCAGATGGAACACGCCCAAAGCGGTTTCGCTGGCCACCAGCAGATTGTCCCGATCCACCCAGCCGGCAGCCGAGCACATCTCTTCCAGGTCCCAAACCTTCAAATCGGTCCCTTCGCGGACGAACATCTTCTGGCCGGTGATATCGAACCAGATTAGCGCCTGCCGCTCTGGATGCCACAACAGCCCTTCGCCAAGCTCGCAGACGGTCTGGTCGAATATCATGGGATCACGCTCCTTCGCTCACACCAGATCGTTCGGCAGAACGCTGGCGGGGATGTTCTGGTAGCACACGGGCCGCAGGAAGCGGCGGATTGCCA
>JAYZYX010000300.1:0-3554 GCA_036139795.1 Pseudomonadota bacterium
GGGCTTGGAGAGCATTCACCGCTGGTTGCCTGCCGAGAGCCATATTCCGGAGCGCTCTTTCAGTGTGGCGGCGGCGGCATGGTCGGCCCCTGCGCGGGATTGGCCGGTGCCGGTGCGGCCCCGTCCCGTGCTGGTGTTCCCGCCCGAGCCGGTGAGCGCAGGGCGCGGACGCAATGTGCCGCGCAGGTTCCGCTGGCGGCGGATGGATATGCAGGTGGCCCGTACGGAAGGCCCCGAGCGGATCGCGCCCGAGTGGTGGCTGGATGACCCTTTGTGGCGGTCGGGCCTGCGGGACTACTGGCGGGTCGAGACCACGGGCGGGCGCCGTTTGTGGATGTTTCACACGCCTCAGGACCCTGCATGGCATGTTCAGGGCGAGTTCTGAGGGGCCGCCCTGACAGGCGGCGGCCTCCGGCGGAGGTATTTTTGCCAAGATGAAAGAGCGGGCGCTTTTGGCGTCTTGATGAGGCGGCTTTAGGAGCGGTTTGGATGGGCTATGCAGAGTTATGCGTGACCTCGAATTTCTCGTTCCTGCGGGGGGCGTCGCATCCGGAGGAACTGGTGACCCGTGCGGCCGAATTGGGGCTGGAGGCGATCGGGATTGCGGACCGGAATACGCTGGCCGGTGTGGTGCGGGCCTGGTCCGCGTTGCGGGAGTTGAAGCGGGCGGCCGAGGAGGAGGGTGCGCGGGTGGTGATCCGTTCATCCGTGGGGGTGGACCCGTCCAGTCGTCAGCGGTGGGCTGCGCCGGTGGCGGTGGATGCCAAGGTGGTGGTCTTGCCGCGCCTTTTGGTCGGGGCGCGGTTGGTGCTGCGCGATTGCGGGGCGCATTTGCTGGCCTATCCGATGAACCGCGATGGCTATGGGCGGCTGTCGCGTCTGCTGACTTTGGGCAAGCGGCGGGCCGAGAAGGGGCAGTGTGATCTGTCCTTTGCCGATGTTCTGGAGAATGCCGCTGATCTGGTGTTTGTCGCGGTGTGTGAGGGTGATCCCGAGGCGCGGGAGGTTCTGGCGCAATTGCGGGAGTTGGGGCGGGTGGCGCCTGGCCAGTTGTATTATGGCGCCGCGCCGCGTTACGACGGGGCAGATGAGGTGCATCTGGCGGCCTGTGCGCGGGCGGCGAAGGCTTGCGCTGCGCCGATGGTCGCCGTGGGGGGCGCCTTGATGCATCATGCCAGTCGGCGGCAGTTGGCGGATGTGCTGACCTGTCTGCGCGAAGGGACGGTGATTGACCGGATCGGGAGGCTTGCCCTGCCCAACGCCGAGCGGCGCTTGAAAGGCCCTGACGAAATGGCGCGGATTTTCGCGGGCTATCCGGCGGCTTTGCGTCGCTCGGTCGAGGTGGCGGGGCGCTGTGCCTTTGATCTGTCCGAGTTGTCCTATGAATATCCTGATGAGGTGGCGGATGGGGAAAGCCCTCAGTCCCGTCTTGCGCGGTTGGTCGAGCAGGGATTGCGCCGCCGTTATCCAGGCGGGATTAGTGAGCGCACCCGCATGATGGTGACCAAGGAATTGCAATTGGTCGAGAAGCTGGGGTTCGCCGCCTATTTCCTGACCGTCCATGACATTGTCGCCTTTGCGCGGTCGCGGGATATTCTGTGTCAGGGGCGCGGCTCGGCGGCGAACTCGATCCTGTGTTATGCGCTGGGGGTGACCGAGGTGGGGCCAGAGGTGATCACCATGGTCTTTGAGCGCTTTGTCAGTGAACAGCGGGGCGAGCCCCCTGATATCGACGTGGACTTTGAGCATGAGCGCCGCGAAGAGGTGATCCAGCATATCTACGCGCGTTACGGGCGGCATCGTGCGGGGCTTTGTGCGACGGTGATCCATTTTCGCTCCCGTGCGGCCATCCGTGAGGTGGGCAAGGTCATGGGGCTGAGCGAGGATTTGATCGGCGCTTTGGCGGGGCAAGCCAGTGGCTGGTCGCGCAATGGGCTAGAGCCTGACCGCGTGCGGGAACTGGGGCTGGACCCTGAGGACCGGCGTTTGCGGCAGACCCTGCGTTTGATCGGCGAGATCACCGGTTTCCCTCGGCATCTGTCCCAGCATGTGGGGGGCTTTATCATCACCCGTGGGCGCCTGGATGAGCTGTGCCCCATTGAGAACGCCGCCATGGACGGGCGCACGGTGATCGAGTGGGACAAGGACGACATCGACGCTTTGGGCATTTTGAAGGTGGATATCCTCAGCCTTGGGATGCTGACCTGCATTCGCAAATGCTTTGACCTGATCGCAGGGCAGGGGGGCGCGCGTTATACGCTGGAGAACCTGCCGCGCGAGGATGCGCAGACCTATCAGATGCTGTGTAATGCCGATGCCATCGGGGTGTTTCAGGTGGAAAGTCGGGCGCAGCTGAACTTTCTGCCCCGTATGCAGCCGCGCCAGTTCTATGACTTGGTGATTGAGGTGGCCATCGTCCGCCCCGGTCCCATTCAGGGCGGCATGGTGCATCCTTATATCCGCCGCAGGCAAGGGCATGAGCCGGTGATGCTGCCCTCTGAGGACCTGCGCAATGTGCTTGGCAAGACGCTGGGGGTGCCGCTTTTCCAAGAGCAGGCCATGCAGATCGCCATCGTGGCGGCGGGCTTTAGTCCCGGTGAGGCCGACCGGTTGCGGCGCAGCCTTGCGACCTTCAAGCGGATGGGGACGATCAGCACATTTCGCGACCGTTTCGTGGGCGGGATGCTGGCGCGGGGCTATGCGCCCGACTTTGCCGAGCGGTGCTTTAGCCAGATCGAGGGCTTTGGCGAATACGGGTTCCCTGAAAGCCATGCGGCCAGCTTTGCGCTGCTGGTCTATGCCTCGGCTTGGTTGAAACGGCATCATCCGGCGGCGTTTGGCTGCGCTTTGCTGAATTCGCAGCCGATGGGGTTTTATGCTCCTGCGCAGATCGTGCGGGATATGCGCGACCACGGGATCGAGGTGCGCCCCGTCTGCGTCAACATGAGCGATTGGGACAACACGCTAGAGCGGCGACCCGACGGGCAGTTGGCTCTGCGGCTGGGGTTCCGGCAGGTCAAGGGTCTGCGCGAAGAGGATGCCCAGTGGATCGCGGCGGCTCGGGGCAACGGCTATCACAGTGTGGAAAGCCTGTGGCGGCGGGCGGGGGTGCCTCCTGCGGCGCTGGACAAGCTGGCACAGGCCGATGCCTTCGCCGATCTGGGGCTGCGGCGGCGGGATGCCTTGTGGCAGGTCAAGGCGTTGCGGGCACCAAAGCCTTTGCCCTTGTTCGAAGGCTTGGCGCAGGAAGAGGGCATCCATGAGCCGCAGGTCGATCTGCCGCACATGACTTTGGGTGAAGAGGTGGTGGATGATTACCTGTCCCTGCGGCTGTCGCTGAAGGCGCACCCGATGGAACTGTTGCGCCCCGATATTCAGGGCCTGATTCCGCATGAGCGGTTGATGACCACGCC
Source organism: Pseudomonadota bacterium (assembly GCA_036139795.1). Lineage (GTDB taxonomy): Bacteria > Pseudomonadota > Alphaproteobacteria > Rhodobacterales > Rhodobacteraceae > Donghicola. The sequence goes on from JAYZYX010000300.1 coordinate 3,414, forward strand.
CTTGGGCAATTACGCGGTGTGCGGTTTGGTGATCACGCGGCAGCGGCCGGGGACTGCCAGCGGGGTGATCTTTATGACGCTGGAGGATGAGACCGGCACCTGCAACGTGGTGGTCTGGCCCAAGATATATGAGCAGTTCCG
>JAYZYX010000301.1:0-12500 GCA_036139795.1 Pseudomonadota bacterium
GGCTTACCGGGCTCTCTGCCCTCGTCACCAAGGTTCAAATGCCCTCAAGCTGCCTTTTTCATCGGGCGGGTGGGTGTGCGTGGTGCGGGAGGAGTCGGGGTAAAGGGCATTACGTTATCAGTGAAGCGGGCCTCGCGGTTGCCGCGTTTGACTGCGCCAACGTACAGCCAGACAGTCGCGGTAATCGCTGCGGCACTGGCAATCTCTATGGCGCTATTGCCAAGAGTGGCGAGGCTGAAACCCGTCGAGGTCACGCCAAGCAGGCCCATGATCGTCGCGGGCAAAGCCAGAGCGAAAAGACCGGTCAGAATGGCCAGAAGGTTCATCTGGATCACGTCCGACCGCAGCCAGCTGCGCGGTCCGGTCAGGAACTTGCAGTAGTAGACCATGGCCATCAGGGTCAGACAGGTCACACTAGAAAATAGTGCAATCAGGTGGTTCATTGCGGGTGTCCTACAAAAACGCGACAGCGTCAGAGGCCGGTCGCGCGGGCAGAGAATATCAGGCGGTGTTCAGAAGAGAGGCGGCGACAGCGGCCCGTAGAATGTGCTGCTCTGGCGCGGCGCGAAAGTAGCGCACGGCCGCCGTAAGCTCTGCCAGTCTCACCGGCCCCAAGGTTGTTCTGAAACGTCCCCGAATATCCATTGCCGACCCTCTTGCAACGCGCATGGTCCGCGCTGCGTGACCGTCCGTCGTAGGTGGCAAGACGCGGTTGCCTCTGTGGCAACCCATGATGGTCTATGGCGGGCACCTTCAGATTGTCACAGCGCCAAATTTCCGCAAGTGGGAAAATAGCGGCAATGCGAGCGCCAACATCACATGATGTTGCAACGTCCGTAATCGATGAGGATCAGTGGAAAGTGGTCGGGGCGGCGAGATTCGAACTCACGACCTTCTGTACCCAAAACAGACGCGCTACCAGGCTGCGCCACGCCCCGACTGGCCCCTCTCTAGTCCGAAGAAAAGACAAAGGAAAGAGGGATGTTATGATTTATTTGCAGGGCAAAGCCGCTTCTGGGCCAAAGGCGGGATGCTGCGCCACGCTATCGGCATCAATGCCGATCCGGCGGGCCAGACCACCGTTGATCTCAAGCACGGCCACCGCAGGTTCACCGGCGCGGATAGGTGTTTCATCGCCCGGAATGGCGTTTTCGTGGACCCGCACCACGCGGCCTTCGGTGTCCAGAAAGATCATGTCCAATGGGATCAGCGTGTTCCGCATCCAGAAAGACAGATCATGAGGCTCTTCGTAAATGAAAAGCATGCCCGACGATGCGCCCAAGCGTTCGCGGAACATCAGCCCGCGCGCACGTTCAGCATCATCATCCGCAATCTCGACCGAGAAAGAGACAGATCCCCAATCGCCGGTCAGAAGCATGCGATTATTTTCGCAGTCTGCCAGGGCCGCACTGGTAAAAGTTGCGTACAAAGCAAAAATGGCCCGCAATAGAGACATCTTGGATCAGCGGCGAACCGCTGCCTCCCAGGCCAGCACTTCGGTCGCCATGCGACCACGCTTGCCGTCAATCACCCGAAGGCCAACAGCCTCGCCGGGTTGCAGGTCCGCAAGACCCGAACGGCGCAGAACCTCGATGTGGACGAAGACGTCTTCGGGCTTACCCCAGACGTTGGCAAAGCCGAAGCCCTTACCTTTATCGAACCACTTCACACGGGCTGCCACCAGCTCTGCCGAAGCAAAGATCGCCGGGTCCAGCTCTTCGAAATCCGCAAGCGCTGCTGCGGTTGTCGAGCTAGGCGGCTCGATCGAAACGACCGTTACCGCTTGCACCCCGCGCTGGGTTTCCTGCGCGATGATTTCTATTCCTGCGCCATCAGCCACGGAGCTTTGCCCGAAATTCCGCAACACGTTTGCGTGCAGCAAAATATCAGGTCCCCCCTCAGAGGCGACAACGAAACCAAATCCTTTGGCCGGATCGAACCACTTCACGTGGCCAACGACCCTACGGCCGACTTTTTCTCCGCTCACGACGATATTCCAACAAATATTCCCCAACATCTTGTTTGTGTGCTGCGTAGAGCAAACATGCAACCCCTAAGAGTTTGCAGAAATGTGGAAAGTACCCCATACAATTATGATGCGGCGATAATTCTACGGGTTAAGACGAACAATTGCCCAGTCTTCCATCAGATCGTTGCGCGTCCAGCGAAAGCGGTCATGAAGACGAAACGCGCCATCGGCCCAAAACTCAATTTCTAGTGGTTTGATTCGATATCCACCCCAAAAACTCGGGCGTTTAGGATTCGGCCCTTTCGTAGCGGTTACCTTAGCCACTTCGGCCATCAGGGACGCACGACTATCCAAAGGGCGCGACTGCTGCGAGGCCCAAGCCCCCAGCCGGCTTTGCAAAGATCGCGAGGTGTAATAGGCGTCGGCCTGCGGCCCGTCCTCTCGTGTCACCAGCCCGCGCACGCGGATCTGACGGCGCAAAGACTTCCAGTGCATCACAAAGGCAGCCTTGCCTGCACTGTTGATCTCTTGCCCTTTGGCGCTGTCATAGTTGGTGTAAAAGACAAAGGCGTCTGCCTCGATCTCTTTCAGCAGAACCATCCGCACATTGGGCATCCCGCCTTCGTCCACCGTTGAAAGGGCGATGGCATTGGGATCGTTCACTTCGGTCTTTTCGGCCTCTGCCAGCCAGTCTTTTGCCAATGCAAAAGGATCGTCGCCCGCAAAAATACCGCTGCGTTTGCTCTGGTCGTCCATAGGTCCCCCGCTTTACTCTGGGTGAAGTGCCTTGAAGCGATGATATGTATCGCCTAAACGAAATCGGCAATCTCAGACTTGAGCGGGGGATACCTCATGTCAACTTCACTGATGGCCGGCAAGCGCGGCCTGATCATGGGCCTGGCGAACGACAAATCCATCGCATGGGGCATCGCCAAAGCCTGTGCGGACGCCGGTGCCGAACTGGCCTTCTCGTATCAGGGCGAAGCGCTGCTCAAGCGCGTTGGCCCTCTGGCCGAGCAACTGGGCTCGAACATCGTGCTGCCCTGCGATGTTAGCGACGAAGCCTCGATGGATGCGCTCTTCGCCGAACTGGAAGCCAAATGGGGCAAGCTGGACTTTGTCGTCCACGCCATCGGCTTTTCGGACAAGAACGAACTGCGCGGCCGCTATGTGGACACCACCCGTGGCAACTTTGCGATGACCATGGACATCTCGGTCTATTCGTTCACTGCCATCATGCAGCGCGCTGAAAAAATGATGACCGAAGGTGGCAGCGCCCTGACGCTGACCTACTACGGCGCGGAACAGGTCATGCCCCACTATAATGTGATGGGCGTCGCCAAGGCGGCACTGGAAGCATCGGTGATGTATCTGGCCGAAGACCTTGGCAAAAAGAACATCCGCGTGAACGCCATCAGCGCCGGCCCCATCAAGACCTTGGCCGCAAGCGGCATCGGCGATTTCCGCTACATCATGAAGTGGAACGAATACAACTCGCCCCTGCGCCGCAACGTCACCATCGAGGATGTGGGCAAGTCCGCCCTCTACCTGCTGTCCGATCTGGGCAGCGGCGTGACCGGCGAGAACCTGCACGTTGACGCGGGCTACCACGTTGTCGGCATGAAAGCCGTCGACGCACCCGACATCACCAAAGGCTAAACGGCCATGCTGTCGGTCCTGCTGCCGGTCTTTGCCGTCCACCTCGTCGCCGCCATGAGCCCCGGCCCCGCCGTGCTCATGACGGTGCGCGTGGCAATGGTGCGCGGCATGCGGGCCGCCAGCGCCCTCAGCATCGGCATCGCACTTGGCGCGGTGGTCTGGGCCACCGCCGCCATTCTGGGCCTCGCCGCCCTTTTCGAGATCGCCCCCAAACTGCTGATCGCCTTCAAGGCGGTGGGGGCCTCGTACCTGCTCTGGTGTGCCTACAAAATGTGGCGCGGCGCCCGAGCCCCGATGGAAATCGCACCTGTTACCGGACCGGCCCCTTCGGGCCTGCGCTCGTTCCTCTTGGGTCTTGGCATCCAGCTATCAAACCCGAAACCGGCGGTCTTCTTCGGCGCGGTCTTCGTTTCGGTGGTACCCGCCCATGCTGACGCAACGACATTTGCGGCAATCCTTGGAATCGTCTTCCTGAACGAGGCGCTCTGGAATATCTTCATCGCCCGCGTATTCTCGCTGGAACGCACAAGGGCGGGCTACATCCGCCTCAAGACCCCGATCGACCGGATGCTTGGCGGTATGCTCGCCGCCCTCGGCTTCAAGATCGCACTCACGTGAAGGACGTAACGCCATGACAGACCGCTTGCCCCACGAAAAAGGCTTCCACGTCAGCTGGGACCAACTGCACCGCGATGCCCGCGCATTGGCGTGGCGCCTGCAATCCATGGCCCCCGAGGACACCGGCTGGCGCGCCGTCGTCGCGATCACCCGCGGCGGCATGGCCCCTGCCATGATCGTGGCCCGCGAACTCGACATCCGCACGGTCGATACCATCAGCGTCAAAAGCTACCACCACCAGACCCAGTCCGAGCCCAAGATCATCAAAGCCCCCGACATGGAGCTGATCGGCGACGGCACCGGCGTTCTTGTGGTCGATGACCTCGTGGATACCGGCAAAACCCTCGAAGTGGTCCGCAAGCACATGCCCAAAGCCCACATCGCCACGGTCTACGCCAAACCCATGGGCCGCCCGATGGTGGACACCTTCGTGACCGAGGTCAGCCAGGACACCTGGATCTTCTTCCCTTGGGATATGGCGCTGCAATACGTCCAGCCCCTGCGCGGCAAAGACGACTAAGACAAAAAACGCGCCCTGTTTTCATCTTGGCGCAAATACCTTCGGGGGTGAATTGGGCCCCAAGGCCCAAGAGGGGGCAGACAGCCCCCTTCCCCGCCGCTCCCCCAGTGCTCGACCGATGCTCGAACGCCTCTCAGGAGACAGCCCATGACCAGCCGCACCGGCGCGACCTTCACTTCTCCGATCGTGCAGGCCCGCCACTGGCTGGCGGCCACAGACCTGCCCGCAGGCAAGCCCTTGATCAACCTCTCGCAAGCCGCGCCCATGGCCGCCCCGCCAAAGGCGCTGCGCCGCGAGATGGCCCGCCTGCTGGAAGAGCCGGCCACCCATCTCTACGGCCCTGTGCTTGGCAATCCGGACCTACGGCAAGCCCTCGCGCAAAAGATCTGCGCCCAATATGACGCGGCATCGGTCAAAAATACCCACATCGCCATCACGCCCGGCTGCAATCAGGCCTTCGCGGCCACCATCGCGGCCCTCTGTGATCAGGGGGATGAGGTGATCCTGCCGGTGCCGTGGTACTTCAACCATAAAATGTGGCTCGACATGAGCGGGTGTCAGGCCGTGCCCCTACCCGTCGGCCCTGACATGCTGCCCGATCCTGATCAGGCCGCCGCGCTGATCTGTTCAAAAACCAAAGCCATCGTGCTGGTGACCCCGAACAACCCCACCGGCACGATCTATCCCGCGACGCTCATCCGCGCCTTCATGACACTGGCGCAAGAGCGCGGGATCACCCTGATCGTCGATGAAACCTACCGCGATTTCCTCGAAAGCGACGGGCGGCCCCACGATCTTTTTGATGATCCGGACTGGGACCGGACCCTTGTGCGGCTCTATTCGTTCTCGAAAGCCTACCGCCTGACCGGCCACCGCGTCGGGGCCATCGCGGCCCATCCGGACCTTTTGCACCAGATCGAAAAGTTCCTCGACACCACCATTATCTGCGCTCCGCAACTAGGTCAGCGGGCGGCAGCGTGGAGCTTGACCCATCTGGACGACTGGCTGGAAGGGGAACGGCAGGCCATTCTTGCCACCCGTCAGGCGCTACTCGACGGGGCCACGCCCCTGACAGATCAAGGCTGGCGCATCCGCTCTAGCGGGGCCTATTTCGCGTGGCTGGAACATCCCTATGCAGAGAACAGCTTTGACCTCTGCCAACGGATTTTGCGCGAAGAAGGGGTCTTGATGCTGCCCGACACAATGTTCCGCCCCGAAAGCGATCCGGTAAAAGGCCGCGAAATCCGCATCGCAATCGCCAATATCGCGAAAGAGAGATTGCCAGAGCTGTTCCAGCGCCTTGCGGCGACCCGTGCGCTCACTTAGACAGTTGCGGACAAGGAACGATTGGGAAGGCGTCACAATATGGCTGGATCGGGAAAAGGTGCCAAGATTATGGTCTGGGGCCTCATGGGGGCACTGGTCGTGGGTCTTGGAGGCTTCGGGGTCACAAACTTTGGCGGGCAGATCGATAAGGTCGGCCGCGTCGGTGAAACGCCGATCCCCGTAGATGCCTATGCCCGTGCTCTGCGCGGCGAGGTCGACGCGCTTTCCGCGCAGTTGGGTCAGACCATCACGTTCCAACAGGCGAAAGACTTTGGCGCGGACAGCCGCGCCCTGTCGCAGGTGATCATCCAGACCACGCTGGACAACGAAGCCGCGCAGATGGGTCTGTCGGTGGGCGACCAGAACGTGGTTGACCAGATTGTCGAGATTCAGGCCTTCAAAGGCAGCAACGGCAAATTCGACCGCGAAGCCTACCGCTTTGCGCTGGACCGCGCCGGCCTGTCAGAGGCCGAGTTCGAAACCTCGATCCGCGTCGAGACTGCCCGCGCTATGGTTCAGCGCGCTGCGGCCGATGGCCTGCGCCCTGCAGACGGGTTTCTGGACACGCTACTGACCTACATCGCCCAAAAGCGCGACATCGCCTATGTGATCCTGCATCCCGAAGACCTGCAAATCGAGGTTCCCGAAGCCACCGACGCACAGCTTCAGGAATTCTATGAGGCCAACATCGGTGACTTCACCCTGCCCGAGCGCAAGAAGATCACCTATGTGCTGCTGACCCCCAACATGCTGTCTGACACGGTCGAGGTGGACGAAGCAACCCTGCGCGCCGCTTATGACGAACGTTCGGAGCAGTACGTCTCGCCCGAGCGCCGCTTGGTCGAGCGTCTTGTGTTCCCCTCGGATGAGGCCGCGAATGAGGCCAAGGCCCGTCTGGATGCAGGCGAAGTCACCTTCGAAGAACTGGTCGAGGCCCGCGGCCTTGAACTGATGGATCTGGATCTTGGCGATGTCAGTGCTAGCGATCTGGGGGATGCGGGCGATGCGGTGTTCGCTGCCGAGGTGCCCTCGGTCACCGGCCCCGTTCCCACCAATCTGGGTCCGGCCCTGTTCCGCGTGAATGGCGCCCTGCCCGAGCAAATCACCACCTATGAAGAGGCCCTGCCCGATCTGCGTTCGGAATTCGCCATCGACCGCGCCCGCCGCGTGATCGAACAACAGGCCGAGGATATCAACGATCTGCTGGCCAGCGGTGCCACTCTGGAAGAGCTGGACGCCGAGACCGACATGACCCTTGGCCAGATAGAATACTTCGACGGGGTCTCGACAGATATCGCCGCCTACCCCGAGTTTCGCAGCGCCGCAGCGGCCCTGTCCGAGGATCACTTCCCCGACATCGAGACCCTCAGCGACGGCGGCATCTTTGCTATGCGGCTGGATGAAATTCTGGCACCGCGCCCGCAGCCGCTGGACGTTGTGCGAGACGAAGTGGCCGCCGCATGGCACGCCGCAGAAACCAACCGTCTGCTGAACGAACGCGCCGAGGCCCTGAAGGACGCATTGTCTGCGGCCAACACCACGGTTCTGGAAGGCGATCTGCAGGTCGCGACCATGACCGACATGAGCCGCAGCGACTTTGTCCCCGAGACCCCCGATAACTTTGCCGAAGCCGTCTTCAATATGGAAGCGGGTCAGACTCAGGTGATCTCGGACGACACCGCAACGGTGCTGGTGCGTCTGGATGACGTGCGTGCGCCCGATCTTGGCTCGGACGAGATGAAGCAGATGCGCGAGTTGATGCAGCCGCAGGCGGACGCCCAGTTCGCTCAGGATGTATTCAACGCCTATGTGAATGCCCTGCGCAAAGATGCGGGGCTGGAACTTGATCAGGCCGCCATCAACGCGGTCAACGCACAGTACCAATAAGAAAGGTCTGCCCCGTGGCTCTGACCCCCGATTTTGACACCTTTGCCAAAGCCTATGAGGCAGGCGAACATCAGGTAGTGTACATGCGACTGGCGGCCGATCTGGATACGCCTGTGTCGCTGATGATGAAACTGGCCGGTGACGCACCGGATGCCTTCGTGCTGGAGTCCGTCACAGGCGGCGAAGTGCGCGGTCGCTATTCGATCGTGGGCCTCAAGCCTGATGTCATCTGGGAATGCCGCGGGGAAACCGCGAAGATCAACCGCGACGCCCGCTTCGACCCCACCGCATGGCAGGACGAAAAGGCAGCGCCTCTGGACAGCCTGCGCGATCTGATTGCCAGTTCGAAGATCGATCTGCCCGACGATCTGCCAGCGGCGTCTGCGGGTCTGTTCGGCTATCTGGGCTATGACATGATCCGTCTGGTCGAGCATCTGCCCAACGTGAACCCCGATCCCATCGGCCTGCCCGATGCGCGCCTGATGCGCCCCACTGTCGTGGCGGTTCTGGATGGCGTTAAGGGTGAGGTTACGCTGGTCAGCCCCGCATGGGTCACGCCCGGCCTTTCGGCCCGCGCAGCCTACGCTCAGGCGGCAGAGCGCGTTATGGACGCTCTGCGCGATCTGGACCGCCCTGCCCACGCCCCCCGTGATCTGGGCGAGGCGCAGACCCTTGGCGAGCCGGTGTCGAACTTTACCAAAGAGGGCTATTTCCAAGCCATCGAGAAGGCCAAAGAATATATCCGCGCCGGTGACATCTTTCAGGTGGTACCGTCCCAGCGCTGGACGCAGGATTTCCCCCTGCCGCCCTTCGCGCTTTATCGGTCGCTGCGCCGGACAAATCCGTCGCCGTTCATGTTCTACTTCAACTTCGGCGGTTTTCAGGTCGTGGGTGCAAGCCCCGAGATTCTGGTACGCGTCTTCGGCAACGAAGTGACCATCCGTCCCATCGCGGGCACCCGCCCCCGTGGCGCGACGCCGGAAGAGGACAACGCACTGGAAGCAGATCTGCTGGCGGACAAAAAAGAGCTGGCAGAGCATCTGATGCTGCTGGATCTGGGCCGGAACGATACGGGCAAGGTCTCGAAAATCGGGACTGTGAAGCCGACGGAAGAGTTCATCGTCGAGCGTTACAGCCACGTGATGCACATCGTCTCGAACGTCATCGGTGAGCTGTCCGAGGACCACGATGCGCTGGCGGCCCTACTGTCGGGGATGCCTGCGGGCACAGTATCGGGTGCGCCGAAGGTGCGTGCGATGGAGATCATCGACGAGTTGGAGCCGGAAAAGCGCGGCGTCTATGCGGGCGGTCTGGGCTATTTCAGTGCGGGCGGCGACATGGACATGTGTATCGCCCTGCGCACGGCCGTGGTGAAGGACGGCAAGCTATATATTCAGGCTGGCGGCGGCGTTGTCTACGACAGCGATCCCGAGGCGGAATATCAAGAGACCGTCAACAAATCCAAAGCGATCAAGCGCGCGGCGGAAGATGCGGCGCGGTTTGCTGGCGGGAATATGTGATGAAATGGGGGCGCTGCCCCCTCTTGGCCTGACGGCCAATTCACCCCCGAGGTATTTTTACCAAGATGAAAGGGCGCGGTCGGGATGACGGCGCCCTATTTGTTTTAAGTTGGGTGGCTGGCTGTTAGCCGTCGCCCATAGCGCCTTTCAGAAGCGCCGAGACAGGGGCGATGCTGACGGTGGACGCGCGGTCTTGCAGCCCCCAGAGCAGCAGCGCCGAGAGGGTTTCAGGGCGCAGGCGGGTGAGGACGGTGACGCCGCCTTCTTCCTGACGGGCGCGGAAGGCGGCGTTGTCGAGGAAGCGTCGGATGACGTCGGCGGTTTGGTCTTTGCCATCCAGATCGCGGAAGATCGAAATCACCGGCGCGCCAGTGCGGGCGGCAATCTTTTGCGCGGTGTTGAGGCCCTTGGCTTGCAGCACGAGCCCCTGTTCAGGGCCACTGAAGGTGGAGAGGACCTGATCGGAGATGGCGCGGGACTGCTGGAAGCTGGCGTCCGGGTCTTCGATCACTGCGACAGCGCGGGGGACCGCACCACGGGCTGCCGAGAGGGTGGTTTCTACGTCCGAGGCCTTGGCCCCTGCGGGCAGTGCGGTGAGGGCCAGCACCTCAAAACCGGCGTCACGCCATGCCTGCATGCGATCGGTGGCGTTGGCGCTGCTGGCGTCTACCGCGATGCTGACCGGATAGGGGAAATCGCGCAGCACATCGGGCCCAAGGGCGCCGGTGCGATCGTCGATCATGATGATCGACAGAAGCGGCAAGCTCTCGGCGGCCTCAAAGGGGACCGCATCGGTGGTCAGGGGGCCAGGGCCATCGGTAGCCACCAGCGGAACCTCGGCGGCGCGGCGGTTTTCAATCAGATTGCCTGCGGGGGTGCCCACCTGCGGGGCGACGTCTTTGGATGTGTCCGAAGCTTGCGGGAGGTCCGCGACCTCTGCTGTCTTCGGTTTCTCATTTGCGGGTTCAGGCAGACCTTCGGGCTGGATCGCGGGCAATTCGGGTGCCACGTCAGAGACCTGCGGCGAGGCTTCGGGTTGCATCTCGGGGGCTAGCTCGGGCGTCTCCAGCGCGGGGTTTTCTGCCGCGGCGGTTTCAGGCGCAGGAGTTTCGGGCGCCTCATTTTCAGGCGCAGGCGTGGCGTCCGCTTCGGTGGTCATTTCCGGCGCGGGTTCGGGCGCGGGCAATGTAGCCTCAGCGGCAATCTCAGGGGCAGCGTCTGCGGCGGGGGTCTCTTCTGCCGGGGCCTCTTCGAAGGTGACCGTGGGCGGGCCGGGATCGGGCTGTTCGGCGCTGCCGGGCATCAGATCAGAGGCCTGTTCGGTGGTGTCGGTCGCGTCGACCTCGGGCTGTTCGGGGGCGACAGGCAGATCGACCTGCGGGGCTGGCTCGGACTGGGCCTCGGGGATGGGATCGTTCACCACAGGTGGCGTATCCACCTCGGGCGAGGGTTCGGGGCGCACGGCGGGAATCGGCGTGGTTTCAATCGGGGTTTCGGGGGCGACAGCTGCCGGCGCGACAGCAATCTCTGCCGGTTGCCATCGGGGCGGCTCTGCCAGAAGCGATAAGATCGCGGCCCCTGAAACCGAGACCGTCGCGCCCCAGAACACGCCTTTCAGAAATCCTTTTGCCACTGCCCTTACTCCGTTCCTCTGCCGCCCTTTGCGGGCTTGCCCCTGTTTGATCGCGGGGCTTTTTCCCTGCTGATGCGCTGCGCGCTACCCTTGACGTCACCGGCTAAGCCTGAACATGTATACCGCGACCCGCAACCGGGCCTCTAGCCCCAATTCCCATAAGGTCTGCCCATGCTGCTGCTGATCGACAACTATGACAGCTTTACTTACAATCTGGTGCACTATCTAGGCGAGTTGGGTGCCGATGTCGTCGTGAAACGCAATGATGCGTTGGATGTGCAACAGGCTATGGCGATGAATCCGGCAGGGATTCTGTTGTCGCCCGGCCCTTGCGACCCCGATCAGGCGGGCATTTGTCTGGCTTTGACCGAAGCGGCGGCAGAGACGAAAACACCGCTGATGGGCGTTTGTCTGGGCCATCAGACCATAGGTCAGGCCTTTGGCGGCAAAGTTGTCCGCTGCCATGAGATTGTACACGGCAAAATGGGCACCATGTATCACACCGGAAAGGGCCTGTTCGCGGGCCTGCCCTCGCCCTTTGAGGCGACGCGCTATCATTCTTTGGTCGTGGAACGTGAAAGCCTGCCTGACTGTCTGGAAGTGACCGCCCATCTGGAAGATGGCACCATCATGGGCCTTCAGCACAAAGAGCTGCCGATTCACGGCGTCCAGTTCCACCCCGAGTCGATTGCCAGCCAGCACGGCCACGCCCTGCTGCAGAATTTTTTGAATGAAATGAAGGTGCCCGCATGAGTGATGCAATCAAGCCGCTGATCTACGCTGCCTCCGAAGGCCCTCTGAGCCGGTCGCAAGCCAATGAAGCCTTCGAGATTCTGTTTGAGGGCGCAGCCTCTCCGGCGCAGATCGCGGGCCTTTTGATGGCCATGCGCGCGCGGGGCGAGTCGGTTTCTGAATACGCAGCCGCTGCGGCAGCTATGCGCGCCAAATGCATCCCCGTGAAAGCGCCTGAAGGTGCGATGGATATCGTCGGTACCGGTGGCGACGGCATGGGCACCCTGAATATCAGCACCGCGACCGCCTTTGTCGTGGCAGGCGCAGGTGTGCCGGTGGCCAAGCACGGCAACCGGAACCTGTCGTCCAAGTCGGGCTCGGCCGATGCGCTGGGTCAGATGGGAATCGATGTGATGGTCGCCGCCGATGTGGTCGAGCGCGGCATTGCCGAGGCAGGCATCGGTTTCATGATGGCGCCCATGCATCATCCAGCGATGAAACACGTTATGCCGGTCCGCACGGAACTGGGCTGCAAGACGATCTTTAACATACTTGGGCCGCTGACCAACCCTGCGGGCGTCAAGCGCCAACTGACCGGCGCCTTTGCGATCGACCTGATCCACCCGATGGCGGAAA
>JAYZYX010000302.1:0-5983 GCA_036139795.1 Pseudomonadota bacterium
CGTGGACCGTGTGAAAGAACGCAATCCGGATCTGGTGATCCTGGATGTTATGTTGCCGGGGCGCAGCGGTTTCGACATTTTGGGAGACTTGCGGAACCAGCCCGAGACGATTGATCTGCCGGTCCTGATGCTGACCGCCCGCGGCCAGACCAAGGACCGAGAGATGGCCAAACGTCTGGGGGCGTCCTGTTTCATGACCAAGCCGTTCTCGAATGCGGAGGTGCTGGATATTGTCCGCTCGCTGGTCGAGGGGCAAAAGGCGGCATCGTGAGACAGGCGATTGAGCCATGAGAAAAGCCGACCACCCGTTATTTCTGGAAAGAGAAAGCTATCGCAGGCGGCGTCTGATGGACGCCGCACGGGTTGCGCCAGTGATCACGGCCTTCCTGTTTTGCTTTCCGCTGCTCTGGGTGGGGCGTGAGGATGTTCCTACAACCTTCGCTATTATTTACCTTTTTTCGGTTTGGCTGTTGTTGATCGTGGGCGCATATTTTCTGTCGCGCCGCCTGCGTGACATGCCCGGTCGGACAGATCGGACGCGCCGCTGATGGGAATGCTGAACGTTCTGGTCGCGGTTTCGCTGGCCTATGTCTTGTTCCTGTTCGTCGTCGCCTTTTTGGCCGATCATGCGGCGGCTCGGGGCCATGCGAAGTGGCTGCAGAGCCCGCTGATCTACACCCTTTCCTTGTCGATCTACTGTACCGCGTGGACCTTCTACGGGGCGGTGGGCTATGCGGCGCGGTCGGGGCTTGAGTATCTGACGATCTACCTTGGGCCATCGATCGTGATGATCGGCTGGTGGTGGGGTCTTCGTAAACTGGTGCGGATTGGCCGAAGCCAGCGCGTCACCTCAATCGCTGACCTGATTTCGTCCCGCTTTGGTAAATCGAACTCGCTGGCCGTTGTGGTGACGGTGATCGCGGTGGTGGGCACCACGCCATACATAGCCTTGCAACTTCAATCCGTAACACTTGCGCTTGAGGCTTTCGCCGGTGAGGCGCGCACAAGCGCGGGCCATAACGCCACCGCCCTTTGGCTGGCAGCAGGTTTGGCCCTTTTCACGGTGCTGTTCGGTACCCGCAATCTGGATGCGAATGAACGGCACGACGGGGTGGTGATGGCAATCGCCGTTGAAGCCGTGGTCAAGTTACTGGCTCTGGTCGCCGTTGGCCTCTTTGTCGTTTGGGGCATCGCGGGCGGCGTCGGGCCGGTGATGGAGATGATCAGCCAGTCCGAGATCGCCGTTTGGCAGGTCTCAAGCGGGCGTTGGGCGGGGCTGATGTTCCTCTCGGCCGCCGCGCTGCTGACCCTGCCGCGCATGTTTCAGGTGCTGGTGGTCGAGAATGAGGATGAACGTCACCTTGCCACTGCCAGTTGGGCCTTTCCCGCCTATCTGATGGCGATGAGCCTCTTTGTGGTCCCCATCGCCGTGGTGGGGCTAGAGTTGATGCCCGAGGGCGCAAACCCCGATCTTTTCGTACTGACTTTGCCCCTGTCGCAGGGGCAGGACGCGCTGGCGATGCTCAGCTTTCTGGGCGGGTTTTCTTCGGCCACATCGATGGTGATCGTGGCGGCGATTGCCCTGTCGACGATGGTGTCGAACCATATCGTCATGCCGATCTGGCTTAGCAGCCAAGGTGCTAGCGCCATGGTGGCGGGCGATGTGCGCCACGTGGTTCTCTTGTCGCGGCGCCTGTCGATCATGGGCGTTCTGGCGCTGGGGTATTTCTATTTCCACGCCACTGGCGGGGGCGAGGCGCTGGCTGCTATCGGTCTGATCAGTTTTGCCGGTGTGGCGCAGACGCTGCCCGCGCTTCTGGGCGGGATTTTCTGGCGTGGGGCCACGCGTGTGGGTGCCTTGGCGGGGCTGGTGATCGGCTTTGTGATCTGGGGCTACACCATGTTCATGCCCAGTTTCGGCCCCGACGTATTCTTTTCCCAAGACGTGCTGGATCATGGTCCGCTGGGTCTTTCCTGGCTACGTCCGCAGGCATTGTTCGGGATTTCGGGGCTCGATCCGATGATCCACGCCTTGGTCTGGAGTATGTCACTGAACGCGCTGTTCTTTGTGGTCGCCTCGCTGGTCAGCTTTCCGACCCCGCTGGAACGCCTTCAGGGTGCGCAGTTTGTGAACGTCTTTGATCATTCTGCACGACCGGGGGTCTGGTCCCGTGGCGCGGCCGAGGCCGAGGACCTGCTGGTCATGGCACAGCGTATCTTGGGCCCCGCGGATGCGCAGGCCCTGTTCCGGTCCGAGGCCGCCAGTCAGGGCATCACCGGCTATCTGCCTCAGATCAGCCCCGAGTTCCTGCAACGGCTGGAGCGGGAAATGGCGGGCTCGGTTGGCGCTGCGACAGCACACGCGATGATCGGCCAGATCATGGGCCGCGCCAGCGTCACGGTTGAGGACCTGATGGCCGTGGCCGATGAGACCGCGCAGATCATGGAATATTCGAACCAGCTTGAGGCGAAATCCGCCGAGCTGGTCCACACCACCCGCCAGTTGCGGGCCGCGAACGAAAAGCTGACGCAGATTTCCCATCAGAAAGACGCCTTCCTCAGCCAGATCAGTCATGAACTGCGAACGCCCATGACTTCGATCCGCGCCTTCTCGGAAATTCTGAGGGATGGCGGTACGTTAGAGCTGAAAGCTCAGGAGAAATACGCAGGCATTATCCATGATGAGGCGATCCGTCTGACCCGTCTGCTGGATGATCTGCTGGACCTGAGCGTGCTTGAAAACGGGCAGGTCAGTCTGAACATGCGCGGCGGTACGATTGGCTCTGTTCTGGATCAGGCGATGGCGGCAGCAGGGGCCGAGAATAATCCCATGCGCATTCGCCGCTCTGGCGCCCGTGAGGATGTGCGGCTTTATTCTGATCTGGATCGTCTGGCGCAGGTGTTCATTAACCTGATCTCGAACGCGCAGAAGTACTGTGACGCGAAAAGTCCGGTTCTGACGATCTCGGTCCGCGAGGTCGAAGGCCAGTTGGTGGTCGATTTCACCGACAACGGCAGCGGCATCCCCAAGGCTTCGCAAGAGGTGATCTTCGAGAAATTCTCACGTGTGGGCAGCGATCAGGCGGCGGGCGGCGCGGGCCTTGGGCTGGCGATCTGCCGAGAAATTATGCTGCGTCTTGGCGGGCAGATTGCCTATTTGCCGGGACAGGGAGGCGCGTCTTTCCGCGTGATCTTGCCTGATGCTCTGGAAATGGCGGCGCAGTAGTCGCGTAGAAACCCTTTGATAACCTTGGTGCCTTAGCCCTGTCTGAAGATTTGGATCACAGGGGGCCGAATGGGCGACTCGATTCTGAGATCAATGGCGAATGGTGGGCGACCCGAACCGCAGCAGCGGTTTGCCCGTAGCTGTGAGGTGACCTTTGGCGCGGGGCTGGATCATCCGGTGCGGGTGATGGCCTCGGGTCGGGGGCAGGTGGCCGCGCGTTTGATCCCCGATGATCTTGAGGCGGGCACGCTGATCTTGCTGCTGGATGCGGCGGACGGGCGGACGGGGGCCTTGCTGGTGCCGCCGCTTCTTAGCGCAGGGATGGTGCAACTGCTGACCTTCGGGATGCTGACAGTGGCCTCGGTGACGCCGCGAATGCCGACGGCCACAGATGCGGCTTTGCTAGAGCCTTTGGTGAATCGCGTACTGGATGACATGGCCGAGGCGGATCAGGGCTTTGAACGCCTGCGCTTCGGGGCGCTGCTGGCACCGGCCCATTTCGCGCGGGTGATGCCAGAAGGGGCGCTGGACGAATACTGGACCGAATTGAAGCTGGGGGCAGATCACTCGGGACGGGTCCGCCTGATCATGCCCCCGCCCATGCCCGATGAGGCGCCAGAGGTCATGGACCCGGCTGAATGGCGCGCGGCTTTGTCCGAAAATATCAGCGCGGCGCAGGTCTCTTTGCAGGTGGTGCTAGAGGAATACCGGATGCCCTTGCAGCGGGTCGAGGCGTTGTCGGTCGGGGATGAACTGACCATCCCGATGGAGGCGCTGGAGCGTGCGCAACTGCGCATCAGCAACGGCGAGAAGGTCGGGATTGGCAAACTGGGCCGCTTTGGCGGTCGGCGGGCCTTCAAGTTCACTGACGGGCAAAAGGCAGAACCTGCGCCAGCGTTGCAGGTGGAAAATGAAGACGGGGCCTCCATTGAAGGAAGCCCCGTGTAACTAGGTGCTTGGACAGGGATTAGCTGCTTGCCAGCACTTCGATCTGCGGACGCAGTTGACCCAAGGCGTAACCCGCGCGTTCGGTGGTCGCGATGATGTCGTCAGCGGACATTTCCTTTGCCATGGCAAAGCTCCAGACGACCGAACAGCGGGTTCCCGACGCGCAGTAGGCCAGAACGGGGCCAGCGGCGTTGTCCATGATCTCTTTTTGGTGCGCGATGACCTGCGGGGTCATGGTGCTATGCGTGACAGGGTGGACGTAAAATTCCAGACCTGCATCTGCCGCGGCTTTACCGACCTCTTCGGCCCAAAGCTGCGGCGGGTTCTCGGCGTCAGGCCGGTTACAGATCACCACCTTATAGCCAGCCGCCGCGATTGCGGGGATGTCTTCGGGGGTGATCTGCGGCGAGACCGAGTATGTGGGGGTCAAAACACGGATATCCATGCTTTGCGTTTACTCTGCCGGAACGGCCCGGTCTAGTGTTGTACGCACGGCGGGCGCAGCAAACATGCCAGCAGCCATTGCGGCGATGAAGACCAGACCGCCCAGACCGTTCAGACCAACGGCGGCCATTGCGGGACCGGGGCACAGACCGGCCAGACCCCAACCCATGCCGAACAGCACCGATCCCAGCACCAGATTGCGGCCCAGACGGGGCGCAGGCGCTTCGGGGAAGCTGCCGCCGACCAAAGGCTTGCGGCCACGGGTCAGTTGCCATGCGATTGCCATCGGGACGATTGCCCCGCCCATCACGAAGGCCAAAGTCGGGTCCCAGTTGCCAAAGACATCCAGCCAGCCTTGCACCTTGGAGGTGTCAATCATGCCGG
Organism: Pseudomonadota bacterium; assembly: GCA_036139795.1. Taxonomy (GTDB): domain Bacteria; phylum Pseudomonadota; class Alphaproteobacteria; order Rhodobacterales; family Rhodobacteraceae; genus Donghicola. The sequence goes on from JAYZYX010000302.1 coordinate 5,003, forward strand.
AAATCCAAAGACCGAGGCCAAAGAGACCACCGGAAATCAGAGCGTAAACGTTGCGCATCAGATCACTCCCAGCAGGTGGCGGAAGAACACAACGGTCAGACCGCCCGCCAGAATATACATGACCGTCGCGACGATGCCGCGCAGCGAAAGGCGAGAGATCCCGCAAACCCCGTGACCCGAGGTGCAGCCGTTGGCCAGACGGGTGCCGACGCCTACCAGTACGCCGGCAGCGGCGATGATCCAGAGGTTGCTGGTCAGGTGGGTGTCTACTTTTTCATATACCGGCAGCAGGGCCAGCGGGACGACCATCAAGCCAACAAGGAACGAGATACGCTCCCATTTGTTGCTCATGCCCGATCCATCGACCAATCCGCCGATGATCCCGCTCGCGCCCATGACGCGGCCGTTGGCAAGCAGGAAGACAGCCCCCGCCAGCCCGATCAGTAGTCCGCCAAGCAGACCCATAATCCAGTCTTGTTCCATTGCGTTTCCTATTGTCCTGAACGTCCGGCAGAGAGTTCGCGGCTCTGCCGGACTTGTACTGATTAAATCTTGTTGACGGGAACCTTCAGGAACACGTCGCCTTTTTCATCGGGCTCGGGCATGTTGCCTGCCCGCATGTTCACCTGAAGCGAGGGGATGATCAGCTTGGGCATATCAAGGGTCGCGTCACGCTCGTTGCGCATGCGGACAAAGTCCTCTTTCGCCTTGCCTTCACCAACGTGGACGTTCAGGCGTTTCTGCGCGCCAACGGTGGTTTCCCATGCATATTCATCACGGCCCGGTGCCTTGTAGTCGTGACCCACGAAGATGCGGGTTTCATCGGGTAGGGCCAGGATCTTCTGGATCGAGGCATAGAGCGTTTCCGACGAGCCACCGGGGAAGTCACAACGTGCCGTGCCAAAGTCAGGCATGAACAGGGTGTCGCCCACAAAGGCCGCGTCGCCGATCACATAGGTCAGACAGGCAGGCGTGTGGCCA
>JAYZYX010000303.1:0-6591 GCA_036139795.1 Pseudomonadota bacterium
CCTGCCCGCAGTGCCGTGACGATCGCGGCATGTTCATCCCGCGAGAACCGCGCGATGTCTTCCACGTCCCGACGATTGCTCAGTCGGGTCCATTCGGGAAAGCGCGTCCGCGCCCGCCAGAAATCATCCACAATCGTCACAAGAACCGAGTTGCCAGTCGCGCGGGCAATGGTCAGGTGGAAATCCCTGTCATAGGCCTCGATCTGTAGCAGTGACAGCGTGGGATCACACATGCCTTCAATGCAGCGCTCCAGATGGGCGATGGTGCCCGCGTCGATCTGGGTGGCCGCAGCGGCGGCGATTTCGGGCTCGATCACATAGCGGGCCTCGACCAGTTCGAAATAACCGGGCAACCCAGTATCCACGGGCGCGGCAGGCACAACGTTTGCCACGAATGCCCCTGCCCCGAACCGCGTGACCACGTATCCCATCAATTCCAGCGCGATCATCGCCTCACGCACTGTGGTACGGCTGACCCCCAGCTGCGCCACCAGATCCTTGTCTGCGGGCATCTTCGAGCCCGGCTCGAAATCGCCCGCCCGAATACGCTCGGCGATCTGGTCGGCCACAAGGCGGTAACGCGGAGTCTGGATGATGGAGGTCAGCATGGCCCCTGCTTTCAGGTCTTGGGAAGATCGTCTTCCATATAGTACCTGACATTTTCCTCGAAACTCTGGTCGGCTTCAAGCCCAAGGGCTGTGGCCTTGTCAAAGCGGTAATCAAAGCGCCAGCCGCGCACGATAGCGGCGATGTCGGGCTGTTCTTCCCAACGGATCAGCTTGGCTGGCTCAGGCCCTGCCACCGCCGTCAGCGCATCGATCATCTGGCGGATCGACAGGCGCAGGCCCGGCAGGGTCATGCAACGCTGTTGGCCCAGATCGGCGGCGTCCAGTTCCGCCCCTTTGATCAGGTTCTGTACACAGCGACGGGGCGAGAGGTAGAAATGCTCTTGCTCGGGGTCCACGGGGCAGATCGCGGGTTCGCCATTCAACGGCTCGCGGATGATTGAGGACATAAAGCTGCTGGCCGCCCTGTTCGGTTTGCCCGGCCGGACCGAGATTGTCGGCAGCCGGAACCCGCGCCCGTCGATATAGCCCTTGCGGCTGTAATCGTTGACCAGCATCTCGCCCACGGCCTTTTGCATCCCGTAAGAGGTCTGCGGGTTTGGAATGGTGAAATCGGTGATCGGATCGGGCACGTCCCCGCCGAACACTGCAAGCGAGCTGGTAAAGACCACCACAGGACAGGTGCCCAAAGCGCGGCAACGTTCCAGAATATTGTAGGTGCCAAAGAGGTTCACCTGCATGCCTGCCTCAAAGTCCGCCTCGGCATGGGCCGAAACCACCGCGGCCAGATGGAAGATCACATCCACATCCGCACCGATCAGCCCGTCCACAGCAGCGCGGTCAGTGATGTCGCAGGCCGCGCCGGTCACGGGGAACGGGGCCTCTACCGGATCGGGCTGCGCCACGTCCGCCAGAACCAGTTTGGTGATCGGCTTGCCGCGCAGGCTGCCTTTTTCCGCGAGGGATACCGCAATTTTCCGGCCCAAAAAGCCGCCGCCGCCGATGATCAGGATATTCATGTCAGTGTCTTTCAGAGAAAAAAAGAAGTCCGAAGGCGCAACTCAGCACGCGCCTTCGGACACAGCAGATCAGAGCTTAGTTGACGCTAAGACCAATCCGCTGGAGGAACGCTTTATGGCTGTCCACAAGGGTGGCAGCTTCGGGGGTGCGGGCGGCCCACTCGTCCCAACGGCCAATGGCGGCCTTACGGAAGGTGGCGCGATCTTCGGCCGACCAATCGTAGATGGTGACGCCCTGCTCTGGCAGCTTGGCCAGTGCCTCACCGTTGTTCACAAGTGTCATGGTCATCAGCTTCAGGGCCAGACTGTCCATCGCCGTGGTCAGGATTGCCTGATGCTGTTCGCTGAGGCCATTCCAGACGTCAGTGTTACAGGCCAGATGGTCCGCCGCCATCGAATGGAAACCGGGGTAAGTGGTGTGCTTGGCAATATCGTAGATCCCCAGACCTACGTTGTTCGCCAGCGTCGAGGCATCGGCCCCGTCGATAATGCCGGTCTCAAGCGAGGTGAAAATCTCGGTGAAATCCATCACGATCGGCGTCGCGCCGAGGGATGCGAAAATCTCGGATTCCATGCCGGGAGGCGAGCGGAACTTGAAGCCTTCAAGATCGGCAATCCCTGCCAGCGGACGGGTCGAGTTCAGGCTTTCCTGACCGCCCAGATAGGTCCCGACAAAATGCATGCCGTTCGCCTCGTAGAGCTGGTTGATCAGCTCGGCGCCGTCGCCGTATTTGATCCACGCCACCCATTCCAGCGGGGTGTTGTAGCCGCCCATGGTGTCGGCCACGAACTGGAACGCTGCGTTCTTACCGGTCTGGTAGTTGCCGTTGGTCATGTCGCAATCAAGGATACCATCCGCCGCCGCGCTGAAGGTTTCCGCCGAGGCCACAACAGCCGAACTGAAATACATCTCGATCTGCAGTTCGTTGTTCGACATGGCGTGAACCTGATCGACAAAGTCCTGCACCAGCTTGCCCGAAACCGACTCTGGCGACTGATGGGTTTGAATCCGCAGGTTCGTGGTTTCAGCTGAAACGGCACCAGCGGCCAGTGCGATGACCGAGGCGGCCGCGACATACTTGAAAGACATTCATACTCCTCCCGATTGAATCACTCTCACTGGGGGCAGCGTAGCGGAATTTTGCCGGATTGCCAGACAATCCATCAATCTAGCAAAATTTTCCCAACGCAGCGCAAAGCCCTGCGCCAACCTCGCACCATAACGCACTGTTTTTTTGTGATTTATTAGAGAGGCAGATCAGCCATCAGGCAGCCTGCGCCCGAGGCTGACGTGCCCTTAGTCGGCCAATTCGCGCCAGAACAGCGGCAGGAAAAGAACGAAGACCGTCATCATTTCCAACCGGCCCAGATACATGCCGACCGTCAAAACAACCTTTACGGGATCGGTCAGCGTGGCAAAGTTCCCAGCGGGGCCGATAATCGGCCCGATCCCCGGCCCCACGTTCGCAAGTGCGGTCAGTGCCCCGCTAGAGGCCGTCACCAGATCCAGCCCGAGCATGTCCAACAGGATCGTCATCACCATGAAGGTGAACAGATATAGCGCCATAAAGGACATCACACCATTGATGACGTCATCATCGATCCGGCGACCTTCGTATTTCAGGGTCATTACCCGATTGGGCGATCTCAGGCGGCTCATCTCGACCAGAATGGCGCGGCCCATGATCAGCCAGCGCATGGCCTTGGCCCCACCCGCGGTCGAGCCTGTGCAGCCTCCGACCCCTGTCAGGAAAAAGAACACGCCCGCCGCGAAGGGCCCCCAAAGCTGGTAATCGTTGATCGCATAGCCTGTGGTCGTGACCACCGAAACCACGTTAAAGGACACCATACGCAACGCGTCGGCAAAGCTGATTTTGGTGGTCGCAAACAGCCAGATCGTCAGTACAGCAATCACAATTCCCAGTGTGATCAGCATTGCCTCGACCTGTTCGCTGCGGAACGCGCCCCGTTGCAGACAGCGGATGTACCAAGCAAACGGCAGCCCCCCGAACAGCATGAACAAGGTTCCCGTCCACTGAAGGAACGGACTTGAGAAATGCCCGAATGAGGCATCATAGCCCGAATACCCGCCCGTCGAGAGGGTCGTCATGGCGTGGGTGATCGCGTCAAAGATGCTCATCCCGCCAAGCCAATAAAGCGCCGCGCAAATCAGAATTAGTCCGCCATAGACCTGCATGGTCAGTACCGCAAACCGGGTTGCGCTATTGACCTCTTTATCCCCCTTGTCCGAACTTTCGGTGCGGAACAGCTGCATGCCGCCCACCCGCAACATCGGCAACAGGGCGATACCGGTGACAATAAAGCCGATCCCCCCTAGCCCTTGCAGCAAGGCCCGCCAGAAGATCACGCCCTTCGGTGTCCCATCCAGCCCCGTCATCACGGTCGAGCCGGTCGTGGTAATGCCCGACATCGCCTCAAAGACCGCATCGACAAAGGTCAGACCAAAGGTGGTCAGCGGGATCGCCCCCGCAAGGGCAGCGGTCAACCACACCGATGCAGTCAGCACAAATCCGTGTAGGCGGTGAAAGGTCGGGGGCTTGCTAGAGTAACTCGCAATACACAAAAACGCGCTCGCCACACCGACGAGCACCCCACAAAACGCGAAAATGTCGCGGGTTTCCGGAAAGAGCAGCGCGTCAAAAAGCATCAGCAGAGCAAAGCCGCCAAGCACAAGACCATTGAAAAACACAACAAACGTCATGAGGCTGCTTTCAAAGGCCGAGGATCATTGATCGTTTGGGTGCAAGGCGACAGAGCTTAAAGCACCTGTCAGGGGATATTTTACCCAAGAAAAACAACGGCTTTCCTTAATTGGAAGGACTCACGCCCCACCTCATGCGCGTGCAGAATCTGCACAGCCCGATTTTATCACCACATAGGGCAGTAGCAAGCCATCGCGTCAACCACGCCCGTCAACCCTGACTTTTAGTCGGTTTTGATTATTCTATAGATAGTTTCACCAGCCTTGCGAATTCTCATATCTGTACGATTGTATTTTGAATGGACTGGCTCATGAACTCTTCAACTGCTGCTGCCAGCACCGCACCCAAGCCCAAAAGCATGCCTCTTCGCCGCTGGCTTTGGGTCTCGTACCTGAGCGCGGCTCTTGCTCCCCTGCTTATGATCGAGCTGTCGTTTCTGGGGATTTACTGGGGCACCGCTCAGTTTGTTCACGACCGCAGCACTGCGGCTGTCATCGATCTGTCCCAGAGCATTCTGGAAGACGCAGCCGTGCGCGAAGCCAAGTCAATCTCTGAACAACTGGGCACGGTCGAGGCCCTGACTAAGGTCTATGCAGATGCCACCGGCAATGCGCTGGCAACCCCAAGCAGCCTGACACCGGAAGAGATCGGGGCCTACGCCTACAGCCCGGATGGCGTGTATTACACACGCAAGGACTATGGCGGTTCTGCGGTTTATTACAGCGGCATCGTCCCCGTCACGGGAACCGAGCGTGAAAAGGCATGGCGCACCGCCGCGCTGGACCCGCTGATGAAATCGATCCAGCAAAGCGACCCGCTGATCACTCAGGTCTATCTGAACACCAAGGACAGTCTGAACCGGATTTACCCCTATTTCGACGTGCTGGATGTCTATCCGCCCAAGATGGATATCCCCTCGTACAACTTTTACTATGAGGCGGACCCCCAGCATAACCCCGAAGGTAAGGTTGTCTGGACCGATGCCTATGTGGATCCGGCTGGCTCTGGCTGGATGATCTCGGCGATTGCGCCGGTGATGGATCAGGACCAGCTTGAGGCCGTCGTGGGCATCGACATCACCATCGACACCGTGATCGATCAGGTTCTGAACGTAGAACTGACCGGCGGCGGTTATGCGATGCTGGTGGGCCGGACGGGCACCATTCTGGCCCTGCCCCCTGCAGGCGAGGATGATCTGGGCCTGACCGAACTGACCGACCACAAATATGATGAGGCGGTCCTGAACAACGTGCTGAAGCCGTCCGAGTTCAACATCTTTCGGCGCAAAGACATGACCGATCTGGCCCTTGCGATGGTCGATGCCCCCTCGGGGCTGGTCAAACTGGATCTTGCCGAGCCCTCCTACGCCTCATGGGCGACTATCGAAGGGACCGACTGGAAGCTGATCAGCGTCGTGCATGAAAGTGCCCTGCTGACCACCGCCACGTCCCTGCGCGATATGCTGACCGACATCAGCAAATGGATGCTTGCTGCCCTCTTGCTGTTCTATCTGATCTTCTTTGCCGTGCTGTGGAAACGGGCCTCATCGCTAAGTGCCTCGGTCGCTGAGCCCCTGACAGCCCTTGAGGCAGATATGACGCTGATCTCTTCGGGTGGCACTCTGACCCGCATCCGCCCGCAGGCAATCGAAGAGTTGAAAAGCCTGAACAAGCATCTGGTGACCATGAGCACCAAGCTACAGTCGGCATCAAAGACCAAATCGGCCTTCCTCTCCGCCATGAGCCACGAACTGCGCACCCCTCTGAACGCCATCATGGGCCACGCGCAACTGCTAGAGATGTCGGCGGGCAAGCCGCTGGACAGTGAACGGATCAAAGAGGTCAAACAGATCATCCGCTCGGGCACCGAGCTGCTACTGTTGATCGAGGCGGTGATGGACATCAGCCGTCTGGAACGGGGCGAGGTTCAGGCCAGCGCCCGTGCCATCGACGTGATGCCGCTGATCCGCAACGCCTACATTCCGCTGCAACCCTTGGCCGAAGACCATGGGATCACCATGGAAATCGCCCCCGCTGCCGGTGTGGATACGCGCATCGAGGCCGACCCCGGCATCGTGACCCGCGTCCTGTCGCACATCATCGCGAACGCGGTGAAGTACAACAAGGAAAACGGCGGCATCCGTATTGCCCTGAACGAACGGGACGGTGCCTTGGAAGTTGCGGTCAGCGACACCGGAGAAGGCATCCCCGCCGCTGACCTGAACCGTCTGACCGAACCCTTTGACCGGCTTGGCAAGGGCGGCGGCACCATCGTGGGCGCAGG
>JAYZYX010000304.1:0-9121 GCA_036139795.1 Pseudomonadota bacterium
CGAACACGATCAATTCGCCGCGCTCAATCTCAAGATTGATGTCGCTGAGAACTTTGACCGGACCATAGGCCTTGGCCACATCCGTGAGTTTCAGTTCAGCCATAACGTCCCCCTCCCCTTTACATCTTTACCAAGAAACTGGGCTGCCACGGCCCCAGATGGATTTTGCCATCCTCGGCCACGCCGCAGCTGCCAATCTCAGTGCCGATGGTGTGCCAATCGCCTTGGGGGCCTTCGATCGTGGCTGGCGTATCCGACATGTTGAAGGCGCAATAGATCACTTCGTCATCAAAGCTGCGCTTGAACGACAGGACCGAGCCGTCAACCTTCAGATCGCTGTGCGCGCCCTTCACCAGCGCCGGATGGGCGTGGCGCAGGCCGATCACACGGCGGTAGTGGTGCAACAAAGCGGCGGGGTCTTTTTCCTGCTCGGCTACCGCTTTTGACAAGTGATCGCCCGACACAGGCAACCACGGACGCGCCGCCAAAGAAAAGCCGCCGTTCTGCGCCTCGCCATCCCAAACCATCGGCGTGCGGCAGCCATCGCGGCCTTTGAACTCGGGCCAGAATTCGATGCCATAGGGGTCTTGCAGGTCCTCAAAGGCCACGTCGGCCTCGGCCAGACCCAGTTCCTCGCCCTGATAAATGCAGATCGAGCCGCGCAAACTGGCCAGCAGCGACACATAAAGGCGCTGCGCCGCTGGCGTCAGGTCCCAGCGCGAAGCGTGGCGCACCACGTCATGGTTTGAAAACGCCCAACAGGCCCAACCGTCTGCCGCGACCTGATCCACATGGGTAAGAACACGAACGATCTTTTCCGCGGTTAGCGGGTCTTTTTCCAGAAATTCGAAGGCATAGCACATCTGTACGCCTTCGCCGTCACGGGTGTATTCGCCCATGATCTCAAGCCCGCGCTGCGCGTCGCCCACTTCACCCACGGCCGCCGCGCCGGGATATTCGTCCAAAAGCGAACGGAAGCGTTTCAGGAAGGCAAGGTTTTCGGGCTGGTTCTTGGAATAGAGGTGGCGCTGGTGGTTGTAGGGGTTCACCGAAGGCGCGATGGTGCTGTTGCGCTCTGCCTTCGGCAGCGCCGGGTTCGAGCGCAGCTGCGCATCGTGGAAGTAAAAGTTGATGGTATCCAAACGGAAGCCATCCACGCCGCGCTCTAGCCAGAAGCGCGTTGCGGCCAGAACCGCATCTTGCACATCAGGGTTGTGGAAGTTCAGGTCAGGCTGCGACACAAGGAAGTTGTGCAGATAATACTGCTCGCGCCGCGCATCCCACTGCCATGCCGGACCGCCAAAGATCGACAGCCAGTTGTTGGGCGGGGTGCCGTCCTCTTTAGGGTCGGCCCAGACGTACCAGTCGGCCTTGTCGTTATCGTGGCTGGCTCGGCTTTCCACAAACCACGGATGCTGGTCCGAGGTATGCGACATAACCAGATCGATCAGCACCTTGATGCCGTACTGGTGCGCAGTCTCGATCACCGCGTCGAAATCGGCCAGCGTGCCAAACATCGGGTCTACGTCGCAATAGTCACTGACGTCGTAGCCAAAGTCCTTCATGGGCGAGGTAAAGAACGGCGAAATCCAGATCGCATCCACCCCAAGCGAGGCGATATACGGCAGCCGTTGCACGATCCCCAGAAGATCGCCGATGCCGTCGCCGTTGCTGTCCTGGTAGCTGCGGGGGTAAATCTGGTAGATGACGGCGCCGCGCCACCAGTCGGGGTTTGCCGCTTTGGTCAGATGGGGTGCCATGTGTGTTTCGTCTTTCATAAGTATTCTCAAGGAATGAAGAATTATTTTACCGAGCCAGCCAGTAGGCCGCGCACTAGATAGCGTTGCATCAGGAAGAAGACCGCGATGGGCACAGCGATCGACACAAAGGCCGCCGTCGCCAGAATGCCCCAGTCACCGCCGCGCGATCCCAGAAGGTCATCGGCGATCTTGCGGGTCATCACCCAGCTTTCGCTGTCCGAAGGCAGGAAGACTTTGGCCACCAGCAGATCGTTCCACGTCCACAGGAACTGGAAGATCGCAAAAGAGGCCAGCGCCGGAAAACTGAGAGGCAGCACGATGCGGGTGAAGATCTGGAAATCCGTCGCCCCGTCCACTTTCGCGCCCTCGATAATGTCCTTGGGCAGGCCCACCATGTAGTTGCGCAAAAGGTAGATCGCCAGCGGCAGACCAAAGCCCGTATGGGCCAGCCAGATGCCGACAAAGCTTTGACCAATGCCGATATCATTGTGCAGGCGCAACAAAGGCACCAGCGCCAATTGCAAGGGCACGACCAGCAGGCCCACGATGCCCGCGATCAGGAAGCCGCGGCCCGGAAACTCCATCCACGCCAAGGCGTAGGCGGCAAAGGCTGCGATCAGGATCGGGATCACGGTTGAGGGGATCGTCACCGTGAAGGTGTTGATAAAGGCCTGCGCCATCCCGTTGGAAAAAAGCACGCGCTCATAGTTACCGGTGGTGAATTCCGGCGGCACAGCGGCGGCAAAGTAGACGCGCTGGCCTTTGGCGCTGGGGGCCTCGGGGGTGCGCATCTCAAAGGTGCCATCGCTGTTGACGGTCAAGGTGCCGCCACCTTTGAGTTCTACGCTATCCCCTACCGCAATTCCGGTGGGGTCAGAGCGGCTGATCCCGAAGGCCACGACCTTTGCGCCCACTTGCGCATCGCTGCCCTCGTAGATCGAGCCGGTCAGGACGAACGCCCCGCCCTCTTCCACCGCATCGCCCGCAACGCGGGTGCCGAAGGTCTGCTCGGCGGGGAACGGTGCCTGCCACCACGGGCTGGCCGAGATGTCATCGCGGTCGCGGAAGGACGACACGAAGAGGCCCACAGTCGGGATCAGCCACAGCACCACAAGGATCAGCACAGTGATACGGGTCACCCATGTGAGGGCGGATTTATGTCCGGCGATATTCTCCATGCTCTCCCCCTCAGCGCATTTCTTTGCGCGCTTGCGCGATGTTCCAGATCATCACCGGCAGCACCAGAACCATGATCACCAGCGCCACAGCCGTTGCACGGCCATCGTCGCGGAACATGTATTCCATCATGTAACTGGGCAGGATCTGGGTACCAAAGTTGCCGCCCGTCATGGTGTAGACGATGTCAAAGACCTTCAGCACCAGAATGGTGATGGTGGTCCAGACCACCAGAATGGTGCCCATGATCTGGGGCACCTGAATTTTGAAGAAGATCTGGAACGGGTTGGCACCGTCCAGAATGGCAGCCTCGATGGTTTCTTCAGGGATACCGCGCAGAGCGGCCGAGAGGATCACCATAGCAAAGCCGGTCTGAATCCAGATCAGGATGACCATCAGGAACACGTTGTTCCAGAACGGCACCTGTAGCGGGTCAATCGGGCTGTCTGCACCAAAGAAAATGCGGATGGCGTTCAGCATCCCGATGTTGGGATCGTTGGAATAGACAAACTTCCAGATCAGCGAGGCACCCACAAAGCTGATGGCCATCGGCATGAAGATTAGGGACTTGGCGATACCGCCCCACTTCAGCTTGTCGGTCAGCTGCGCGATCACCAGACCAAGAAAGGTCGCCATCGCAGGCACGATCAGCACCCAGAGAAAGTTGTTGAAGACCGCGCTGCGGAATTCGGGATCGACAGACAGGTTCTTGTAGTTCTGCATCCCCACAAACACATCGCCCGAGCGGTCATACATGGACCGCCAGAAGCTGCCCACCACCGGATAGACCAGATAAAGGCACAGGGCGAACAGCGCAGGGGCCAGAAACAGCCAGGGACGGACAGCATTGGCGCGGTTGATATTGCGCCCTGCATCATCGTCGCGGGCCGGAAAAATCAGCCGGTCCAGAACCAGATTGGAAAAGTAAAAGTAGCCGACGCAGCCAAAGACCCCGATCAGGATCGTCAGCACACCCTGCATGAGCGGACCCATTGGTCTGTCTCCCGGATTAAGGCTGAAAGAGTGCGGCCCACACTGACGCGGGCCGCGAGTTTGAACTCCCGCACTTATGAGCGCGCGGGAGCATGGGTTTGGAACGTCGCTTACTTGATTTCGTTCCAGCGGCTCTGGATCGCAGCCGCGACTTCGGCTGCGTCTTTGCCAGTGGTGTAGTCCACCATGCCGGTCCAGAAGGCACCTGCGCCGATCTCGCCGGGCATCAGGTCCGAACCGTCAAAGCGGAAAGTGGTCGCGTTCTGCAGGATCTCGCCCATCGCGCGCTCGCTGTCGGTGTTATAGAGCGCGGTGTTGACGCCAGCATGTGCGGTCAGGAAGCCGCCCTGTGCCATCCATGCTTCATGAGCGATCGGTAGCTTCATGAACTCAAGGAAGACGTTGGTTGCTTCGCTGGGGTTGGTGACGGCAAACAGCGCGCCTGCACCCAGAACGGGGTTACCCAGATCTTTGTCCGCGTAGCTGGGGAAGTAGAAGAAATCTACGTCCTCGCCCACAGTGGTGCCCTCGGGGAAGAAGGCGGGAATGAACGATGCCTGACGGTGCATGTAGCACTTGGGCGGCAGCGAGAAGAGACCGGTGGGGCTGTCACGGAAATCGGTGCTTGCCACAGCCTCGGGGCCGCCATCGGCGTAGCCTTCGGTGCGGGCGAACCAGCCGAATTCATTGATCGCGCCAACCACTGCCGGATCATCGAAGGGGATCTCGTTCTTGACCCACTGGTCATAAACCGACGGGGGCTGAGTACGCAGCATCAGGTCCTCAACCCAGTCGGTTGCGGGCCAGCCGGTGGCCGCACCGGAACCCAGACCGATACACCAAGGGGTGCCGCCATCATCGACGATCTGCTGGGTCAGCGCCTTGAGGTCTTCCATCGTGGTGGGGATCTCATAGCCAGCTTCTTCGAAGGCTTCGGGTACGAACCAGACCAGCGACTTCAGGTCGACGCGGTAGAAGAAACCATAAAGCTGGTCGTTGCCGTCCTTGTCCGCATAGGTACCCAGATCAACCCAGGACTGACCGGCGGCAAAGTTGTCCTTCACCCAATCGCCAGTGCCTTCGGCCAGCGGGGTCAGCAGGCCCTTCTTGGCCATGTCCGCAGCCAGACCGGGCTGCGGGAAAGCAGCAAGGTTCGGAGCCGAACCAGCCTCGGCCGAGATCACGATGTCCTGCTCAAAGCTGTCCGAGCCCGAATATTCCACGGTCGCACCGGTTGCTGCTTCGAAATAATCCAGAACGGCCTCGACGCGTTCCTTTTCGTTGCCGGTCCATGCGCCGGTGATCGAGATGGTCTGACCGGTCAGATCATTGGCGTCTGCAAAGGCCTGATAGCTGTCCCAGTGGAAATCTCCCTCACCCACGGGGAACATCAGATCTTGCGCGCCAGCTTGACCGGCAAACATGGCCGACACGGCAGCGCCGGCAAAAAGTACATTCTTCATAAGCATCCTCCCAAGAAGCTCAAAGTCGCTTCGAATCCGTACTTTCAAAGCGCTTTGGGTGGCGCAAACGTGCTTCACGACCCCGCTTGTGTCAATCCACTTTATCACAAGACCGCTCAAATCCCAAATTTATAAGGAATTTTACGCACACGCAGCATTGCAGTCGCAGCGCAACAGTTTCTTTGACGCGGGCTGAATTTGACTTTAGGGTGTCGAAACCCAAATCGCTTTGAAGGCCCTGAACGATGAACCTCAAGCAACTTTCGGAAACTCTGGGTTTGTCCCAGACGACGGTCAGCCGCGCGTTGAACGGTTACCCCGAAGTGGCCGAGGCCACGCGCCTGCGGGTCCAGCAAGCCGCCCGCAGATATGGCTACCAACCCAACATCGGCGCACAGCGTCTGGCGCGCGGCCACAGCAGGACGATAGGACACGTTATCCCCCTGTCCACCCAGCACGAAATGGTGAACCCCGTGTTTGCAGATTTCATCGCCGGAGCAGGAGAGCGTTATTCAGCCGCCGGTTACGACATGCAGCTGACCATCGTCGAGGACCGGCGCGAGGAAGAGATCTACGAAGAGATGAAGTCCCAAGGCAAAGTGGACGGTGTCATCGTCCACGGCCCCTTGATGGATGATCCACGCATTCCCTTTCTGGCGGAGCTTGCCCTGCCCTTTGTGGTTCACGGACGGGCCAGCGATTGCAAGACGCCCTATTCATGGGTGGATGTGAACAACGTCCGTGCGTTCGAACGGGCGACGGAGTTCCTGATCTCGCTTGGCCATAGCCGGATCGGGATCATCAACGGGCTTGAGCATATGGACTTTGCCCACCGCCGTCTGCATGGCTATGAGGCGGCCATGTCAAGTGCCGGTCTGACATCCGATCCCGCATGGCACTACGCGGGCGAGATGACCGAGATTAACGGCTACCGCGCCATGAAGGACATTCTCAGCCATTCGGGGCATCCGACAGCGGTGGTAGTCTCCAGCTATATCAGCACCTTGGGCGTGCGCCGCGCTTTGGACGAAGCGGGACTGAAGGTGGGGCGCGATGTGTCGGTCATCACCTTTGACGACGACCTGTCGTACCTGCGCAACGGCGAGGATATCCCGATTTACACGGCGATCCGGTCCTCGGTCCGGCAGGCGGGGCGCTTGTCCGCAGATATGCTGATCCACCAGATTGAAAACCCCGGCAGCCCGCCGACAAACCATCTGCTTGAGGCTGCCTTGATCGTGGGGGGCTCGACCGGCCCCGCCCCGCAGGAGTAATCCGATGAATTTCAAACGTTCCGACTTTCCCGCAGGTTTCCTGTTCGGGGCGGCAACCTCGTCCTACCAGATCGAAGGCCACGCCTTTGGCGGCGCGGGCCCGACCCACTGGGACAGCTTTGCCGCCACGCCCGGCAATGTGGTGCGCGCCGAAACCGGCGCGACCGCCTGCGATCACTACCACCGTTACGAAGAAGATCTGGACCTGATGCAGGCGGCAGGCTTTGACGCCTACCGCTTTTCCACCAGTTGGGCGCGGGTGCTGCCCGAAGGACGCGGTACCCCGAACGCGGAAGGACTGGATTTCTACGACCGCCTGACTGACGCGATGCTGGAACGGGGTCTGAAACCCTGCGCGACCCTTTATCACTGGGAACTGCCCCAGGCGCTGGCCGATCAAGGGGGCTGGCGCAATGCGGATATGCCCGAATGGTTTGCCGATTTCACCCGCGTGATCATGGGGCGCATCGGCGACCGGATGCACAGCGTCGCCCCGATCAATGAGCCGTGGTGCGTCACATGGCTCAGCCATTTTCTGGGCATCCATGCACCCGGTATGCGCGACATCCGCGCCACCGCCCGCGCTATGCACCACGTCCTGAAATCCCACGGCCGCGCGATCGAGGTCATGCGCGACATGGGGATGACCAATCTGGGCGGGGTCTTCAATATGGAGGCCGCCCTGCCCGCATCCTCCAGCCGCGACGACTTTGCCGCCGCTGCCCGCTATGACGCCTATTACAACCGCTTCTTCTTGCAGGGCATCTTTCAGCGCAGCTACCCCGAACTGGTGCTAGAGGGGCTAGAGCCTCACCTGCCCGCAAACTGGCAGGATGATTTTGACACCATCGGCCAGCCGCTGGATTGGGTGGGCCTGAACTATTACACCTGCAAACGGATCAGCGCCGATCCCGAGGCCGCATGGCCTTCTCTGCGCGAAGGTGTCGGCCCCTTGCCGCAGACCCAGATGGGCTGGGAAATCTACCCTCAGGGCCTGCATGATTTCATCATGCGAACCACCAAGGAATACGCAGGCGACCTGCCCATCCTGATCACCGAAAACGGCATGGCGAATGGCGATGTGCTGGTGGAGGGCGCAGTGCCCGACCAGCCGCGCATCGACTATCTGAACGCCCATATCGCCGAGGTGCGCCACGCCATCAGTGAAGGCGCAAACGTGCAAGGGTATTTCTGCTGGTCACTTCTGGACAACTATGAGTGGTCCTTGGGCTATGAAAAGCGGTTCGGGCTGGTACATGTGGACTTTGACACCTTGAAGCGGACCCCCAAAGCGTCTTATGACGCCCTCAAGTTAGCGCTATCACGATAAGCCAACCCGAGGATGGATAGAATGGACCAGACGGCCCCGCTGAGTATCGTCGCAGACATTGGCGGCACCAACACCCGCATCGCTCTGGCGCGGGGGACCGAAATCCTGCACGACACCATCACCCGCTACAAAAACGCGGGCGAGCCGAACTTCCCGCCTCTGCTGGAACGGTTTCTGGCCGCGCATCCCGATGCAAAGCCCGAGGCCTGCTGTGTGGCTGCTGCCGGTCCCGTCCGTGACGGACGGGTCGAGATGACGAACCTTTCGTGGGTCTTTGACAAGGACGATCTGGCCAAGGCCACTGGTGCGGATGTGATTGCGACGCTGAATGACATGCAGGCGCAGGGCCATGCCCTGCCCTTCCTGAAGGATGAGGCCAAGACCTGCCTGCGCAAAGGCCATGAGGCCAGCCCGCAAGCGGCGATGCTGATCGTGGGCATCGGCACCGGCATGAACATCGCCCCCGTCTATCACAGCGCCGCTGGCACGCTGGTCCCGCCCGCCGAGGCGGGCCATCCGTTGCTGGCCGTCCGCAGCCCCGAAAACCTGCGCCTGAGCCAGTATATCGAAGCGAACTACGGGTTCCCATCCGTCGAAGAGGTTATGTCGGGTCGCGGCGTGTCGCGGGTTTACGAGTGGCTCTCGTCCGAGGCAGGCAACAAGCAGATCCTTGATCCGGCCGAGATCATGAAGCGGGTCGAGGATGGCTCGGACCCGTTGGCGACCGAGACCGCACGGCACTTTGTCCAGATCATGGGCAGCGTCTGTGGCAATCTGGCTCTGACCCTGCTGCCCTTTGGCGGCATCTATCTTATCGGCGGCGTGGCGCGGGCCTTTGCGCCTTTTCTGGGATCGATGGGCTTTGAAGAAAGCTTCCGCGATCTGGGGCGGTTCGGCGACTTTGTGGACCAGTTCGGCATCTGGATGGTCGAGGATGATTATGCAGCGCTGACCGGTTGCGCCTCGCACGTGCAGGACCTGCTGCAACGTCCGCACTGAACCTTTGAATGCGGCCGGATTAGCCGCCATTCAGAGATGAGTATTTAGATCAAGAAGAAGCTGTAAGGCACGGGAATTCCTGCGCCTTATTTGTTTTTGCTGCGCCTTCCTCGAGGGCGGGATCTT
>JAYZYX010000305.1:0-13624 GCA_036139795.1 Pseudomonadota bacterium
ACATGACCGACGGCACGGTTCCTCTTTGTGGGCAAACCGGCTGATACTCCACGAAAGGCCGAAATTCTCGGAAAACTGAGCAATTCCGGACCTTCCATGAACACCCAGATCACCTAAACTTCGCCAAGAAAGGCACAGGCCCGCCACTGGACCTGTGCAGATCAAAGCGAGTTTGTGCATCGGGGATGGGAATGTCTGAACCTATGATGGCCGCAGGGTTCGTTGCGGCTTTTCTGGATTATGCGTCGGAAAAAGGCGCACCACGCGGGGCGCTACTGACGGCCTCGGGCTTACGCGAAGAGGATTTGCAAGATCAGGACAACCGTGTTCCGATCGCATCCTACCAAGCGATGATCGGCGCAGGGGTCGCAGCCACGCAGGACACGGCGCTTCTTCTGCGGCATACGCTGGATACCAAGCTTGAGACGATCTCGATCGTCGGGCAGATCGTGCATACATCGGCCTCGCTGGCCCATTCGATCGAACAGCTGAACCGCTACCTCCGCCTCATGAGCGAAACCGATGCTGTTGCAGGACAGGATCGGTTTGAACTGCTACAGCAAAATGGCGAAGTGTGGATTGTCGATCATATGCCCATCGGTGGTTCAAGCGAGGCGCCCCCCTATCTGGCGCTAGAGGCTTCATTCGCGCGTTTTATTAGCGAATTCCGCCGGTCTTTCCCTGATCTGACCTTCGAGTTGGAGATGGAGGTCACCTACGGTCCGCCGCCCCATGTTCAGGACTATCCCGACCTGTTCCGCGTCCCTGTCCGCTTTAACAGCACCCGAAATGCACTGCGGATCGATCCGGTCTGGCTTAGCGCCGACAGTGCCTTTGAACCGGGCCATCAATATGCTTTCGGCATCTTCACCCGCCACGCGGACGGTCTGCTGCAAGAGCTAGAGCGTTCAGACAGCATCCGCGCCCAGATCGAAGGCCAGATCCTGCCTGATCTGCACAAGGGCTCTCTATCAATGGACAAGATCTCGCGTGATCTGGGAATGAGCCGCCAGACCCTCTACCGCCGCCTGAAGGAAGAGGGGGTGACCTTCGCTGAAATCCACGACAGCCTGCGCGAGCGCATGGCGCGGGATTATCTGGCAGCCCGCAAGGTTTCGGTGAATGAAACCGCCTATCTTCTGGGGTTCTCCGAAGCATCCTCTTTTGTCCGCGCCTTCAAGCGCTGGACCGGCATGACCCCTTCGGCGTTCCGTGAAGAGGGGGCAGGGGCCTGATCTGAGACCAACCATCAAAGGAATGAAACCAGCGGTCATCCGCGGCGCGGCGCACATCAAGTAGGGTCATTGCATAACGAAAGGATTTTCCATGCCCGATATGCTGACCCTCCGCGCCCACCGTTTCAAAGCCCTGCACGCCTTATTGACCGGCGAGACATTCTTTACTCAGCCAGTTAACCGCGACGAACAAGTGCCTGAAACAACACCCAAAACGCCGCCCCAATGCGTCGCCCGTAAAGAGGCCCTATCATGACCATCGCCGCTATTATCTACGCCGCAGCGACCACGCTGCCGATTGCCATGCATGTGGGCCTTATCGCCGGTGCGCCTTGGGGCCGTTTTACGATGGGCGGACGCTTTTCCGGCAGCCTGCCAGCCTTTTGGCGGGTCCTTCCGCTGGTGCAAGCCGCTCTGTTGATCGCAATGTCATGCAGTGTGTTGCAGCGGGCAAATCTGTTGGATCTATCCTTGCCAAGTTATGCCTTTCCTCTGACGTTGATCCTGACCTTTGTGACCCTGATCGCGAACAGCTTTAGCCCCTCGCGCCCCGAGCGGCGCCTCTGGACGCCCATCACTGCCGCTATGGCGCTTTCAGCGGCCGCTGTTGCGTTCCCGTGAAAGGAAATCCGATGCAATCCGTCTTCATCGCCGGAGCCACCGGCTATCTTGGCCGCTATCTTTGCGCCGAATACGAACGGCGCGGCTGCTATGTCACTGCCCTTGTTCGTGACAAGTCCCGCGCCCGCGACATCTGCGCCAGCGCCCTGATCGAGGCCGAGGCCACGCGTCCCGACACGCTGGCTGACACAATGGAGGGGGCCGATCTGGTCGTCTCGGCCCTTGGGATCACGCGGCAAAAGGATGGGCTGACCTATCGCGACGTGGATTTTCAGGCAAACCTCAACCTTCTACGCGAAGCCGAGCGGGCAGGCGTGTCGCGGTTTGCCTATGTTCATGTGCTGAACGCCGACAAGATGCGCCATGTGCCATTGGTGGCCGCAAAGGCCGATTTTGTGGATGCACTACAACGGTCCCCGATCGCGTCAACCGTGATTGCGCCCTCGGGCTATTTCTCGGACATGCAGGACTTTCTGAAGATGGCTCAAGCGGGCAGGGTCTGGCTGTTCGGCACAGGGACCAACCGGATCAATCCGATCCACGGTGCCGATCTGGCCACCGCAATTGCCGAGGCGACAGACAAAGGCACCCAATGGCTGGATGTGGGCGGCCCCGATACCTTCACCCATCACGAACTGGCGCAACTGGCCTTCGACTGCTTCGAAAAAACACCCCGCGTCACCTATCTGCCCGATGGGATCAGACGGGCGGCTCTGCAGGTCCTGCCATGGGTCACGCCACAAAGCCTGAATGGCCCTGTGCAGTTCTTTCTGACCGCAATGGCGATGGATATGGTCGGCCAATCTGTTGGAACCCGCCACTTAGCTGATCATTTCAAAGCGTCGACCAAGACCTTCCGAACAACGCCCTAAGCCATCCGCAGACGAACTTTCAAAACGATGTACATTCCTCCATCGCACGCCTAGAACCTTTAGAGTCTTGTCGCAGAGGGGCCAATGGAAGCTCAAAAGATGATCGGCCACATGATCCGCCGCTTGCATCAAAAATCCACACAGGTGTTCACCAAGCGGATGACCGATGCAGGCCACGATCTGACCGCCGTGCAATTCTCTGCCCTTGATGCGATCAACAGCTTGCCAGGGTCGGATCAGGCCACCATTGCCGAAGCTATCGCCTATGACCGCGCCACGATTGGCGGCGTCATTGACCGCCTTGAACGCAAGGGCCTTGTCCAGCGGTCCGTTAGCCCCAAAGACCGCCGCGCCCGTGTGCTTCACCTGACCCCAGCAGGGGAACGCCACTACAAAGACGTGCTTCCAGTGATCATTGACCTGCAAGACGACATCCTGTCCGGCCTATCGGACGAAGAGCGTGCACTGCTTGCGCCGCTGATCCGGAAGACCGTCTTCCACGACACCTAAGCAAAAAAGGTTATATCGCTTAGTCTTACGGATAGGACGCCCCCGCACCGACTGTTGCGATGCAATGTGCTGGGGTACTGTGTGGCAACGCGGCCCAAGGCAAGCCTACCTTGGCAAGGGTCGCGCCTTATTCCTGTGCCCTGTACCGACCCATCGCAGCAAAACGAGATGCCCATGGCTCCGAAGAATGATCTGGCGCTAGTCCTTTACACCAAAGATGATGACTATCTGCTGAAAGCCGACGGGACCGAGGCCCCTTTGGCTTTGGATGAGCGTACGCGCATCCTGATGGGCGTGATGGAGGTGCTACAGGCCAACAACTTTGCCCCGACCGAGATCGCCTCGGCCCTGCAACGGGTTACTGAGCGCAACCTTGCGCTTCGGGCCATTGACGCGAACCAGCAACCGCCCCTCTCAACGCCCCAAGCGCTTGAGCACTTGTCAAACGCGATCCTGCGCCATCTGGACAATGCCTATGCTCCGATGGCTGCCGCCCACGAAGATGGCCGCCGCGTGGTCGAAAACACCTGCACCATCTTTGGAGCTGTGACCAATCTGAACGAAATTGCCCCATCCCAGAAAGCCCGCTGGCAATACGGGGCAGGGATCTCGCGCGAGGATCTGGCGTCCATCGGGGGTGACACAGCCATCGCGCAGGACATCCGGCGGTTCTTTGCCCTTTCGGTTACGGCGCTGCGGACGGCTCCACCGAAAGACCGTGATCTGCTGCTCATTGCCGTGCGCATCGTATCTGACGCTTGGGAGATCATCGGAGACGATCTATGCGAGGCGCTGGCCGGCGCCTCTGCCTGATGGATTTTTCCTAGCCATAGCGCCCTAGCTTGTGTTCTCTGGTCGAAATCAACCAGAGGACAAGAGGCACCATGCAGCAGCGCAAATTCGGACATAGTGGCAGAACCGTTTCATGTATCGGTCTGGGAGGCATGAGCTTTTCCGACTTTTACGGCGCAACCTCTCAAGAAGAGTCCTTCGCCGTGATGGATGCCGCGCTGGAGATGGGAATCGACCATATCGACACCGCCAACATCTACGGCATGGGCAGGTCGGAAACGGTGATCGGAAATTACCTCAAGGCCCGCGGCGGCGAGAACCCGTTTTACATAGCCACCAAAGGGGCGATCACCAGCGACCCCGAAACCGGTCAGCGGTGCTTTGACAACTCAATGGCGCACCTGCGTAAAGAGCTGGAGGGCAGCCTGACGCGCCTCGGGCTGGAGCAGGTTGACCTTTACTACATCCACCGTCGCGATACCCGTGTTCCGATCGAAGAACTGGTCGAAACTCTGGTCACCTTCAAGAAAGAGGGCAAAATCGGCGGGTATGGCCTGTCTGAAATCGCCCCATACACTCTGCGACAGGCCGCAGCGATCCATCCTTGCGAAGCGGTCCAGAACGAATATTCCCTGTCCACACGCCTGCCAGAGCTCGGGATGCTGCAAGAATGCGACCGCCTTGGCACCGCGATGGTCGCCTTCTCGCCCGTTGGGCGCGGACTGCTGACAGACACCCCGCCGACTGCGGACCGGATCGAAGGAAACCCGTTCCTTGGAGTGAACCCGCGCTTCATCGCGCCCCACTATGCTGCAAACATGGAGAAAACCGCGCAGTTCCAACGCCTTGCCGCCGAGATGGGCTACAGCACCGCCGGTCTGGCGAATGCTTGGGTCTTGGCGCAGGGCGAGCAGGTTATCTCGATCCCCGGCACGCGGTCGGTGACCCACCTGAAGCAATTGGCAGAAGGTGTTGAAAAGCCCCTTGTCGCCGCAGAACTCGCACGGATCGAAGAAGTTCTACCTGTGGGATGGGCTGCGGGTGATCGATATTCGGTTGCGCAAAACGACGGGCCAGAGCGCTACTGCTAAGCCCTCAGACGATCAAAAACGCGGCCAACAACGCGGCACCTAAAAACGCCACCGCCAAGCTACGGATCAGCGGGCGGTGGACGGCTTTGTATTCAAACCGCACATCGCCAGGGTGATAGCCGTAGTGCCGCCCCGAGCCGCTAAAGGAATCAGAATAGGAGTCACGCGTCCGCGCAATTCCCATGGATACGTTGTCCATTCTCACACCTTTTCGCGCCCGCGCCATAAAAGCTGTCCTTCATCTAGCAGCACATGGTTCTCGTGAAACGAGTTTGAAGCAATTGCTCTCATAAATATATAGAACGTTACGGTTATGGTTTCCTAGCCCACCTATTCGAAGGGGTAGGCCATTGTTTTGATGGTAAAAAACATCCTCTCGACACATATATAATCTGAAATTTATTAATTTTTAATTACATATTTGAGAGAATTTTACCGCAGAATCGCTCAAAATCGCGTCTTTGCGTGATGTCTGGCCAAGGGAGCTAGTTTCTTGAATCAATGGTAAAATTCCACCGATTCACACGGCCAATACAGCCGCTATCGTAGAGACACGTGATCGAAATACGGCCACTCCTACCCGTTGGGGTACATTCAACAGTGTGCAGGATGTGCCTATAAGTATGCATAGATTTGCAAGTTCGTTTTTTACCAAATGCAAACCCTCTCCCTGCTAGAAAAAGAAACGGAACGAACAACGTGACACAGATTATTATCGCCGATGCCAACCTGCTGGATGCCGAACTGCTGTCCTATGCCCTGCACACACGGGACTATCGCCACATCACGATCGCCAGCTGCTTTGATACGCTACTGACAGCTATGGATGCCGCAACGTCGATGACAACACTGGTCGTCCACGAAGACGTCTTGGGCGGGGCTGATTGGGACGGGATCGAACTGCTACGCGAAGTGGCACCCACAGGCCAGATTCTTGTCCTTGGCAACGAAGTCTGCGCAGAGCGCATCGAGAAAGCCATTAGCAATCTGGTGTACTACGCGCCGAAAACGCTCTCGGCTGCAGCGATGATCGGTCATATCGAGATGATTGACCGCACACGCGCCGCTAATAGCATATTCACGCCCCTAGCGTCCGTAGCCGCTATCGCCTGAACCTTCAGGCAAACGGATCACTGCCACGGGTCCGAACGTATTCGCAATCACTCTAACAGGCGGCCTTGTGCCGCCATTAGCTTAAATTCGAAGGCAGCCTTCAGCCCTTCAAACGTGCGACGATTTCTTTGATCTCGGCAATCTGGATTGGCTTTATCAGAACACCATCCATTCCTGCCGACATGCAATCCCGATGGGATTTCGGGTCCGCATGGGCCGTGACCCCGATTATCGGCAGTTCCGGACCATGTAGCGCTCGATAGCGTCGCGTTGCTTCCAGACCGTCCATTTCGGGCATACTCACATCCATGAACACCGCGTCAAAGCTGTTGGTGTTCATGGCGCTCAGGGCTTCTTTGCCGTCCCGCGCAAAACTGACATCACAGTCCTGCCGGTCCAGTGTCATCCCCAGAACCTGCCGGTTGGTCGCGTTGTCGTCCACCACCAGAACCTTGGGCGTCGTCACGACAGGACGCACGGGCGCTTGCGCGCGGCCGTCGTGCAGCATTTCGGCAAGGGTCAGGGACAGGCGCACCGTCATGACCGAGCCTACGCCGATCACCGATTTCGCCTCCAGGCGGCCATCCATCAACGCCACAGCCTTGGCAACGATCGCCAAACCAAGCCCCGCGCCATCAAACGCGCGGCTATAGCTATGCTCGCCGATCTCGAACTCTGCGGTCAATCTCTCCAGATCGTCGCTGTCAAAACCCGCGCCAGTGTCGCTGACACGGATCAACACCTCAACGCGGCGGGCCGATCTTTGTTCCATCTCGATGTTCAGACCAATACGGCCATCGTGGGTGAACTTCACCGCGTTATCTATCAGATTATAAACGATATCCCGCAGAAGGGCAGGATCACAGAACACCCGCCGATAGGACGGCCCCAAAAGGTGCAAATCGATCGCATTGCCCCTATCATAGGCATCTTCTTCAAAATGTTGCACAAGGTCCTGCGCGAACTGATCCAGTCGCATCGCGGCGGGGCGCGGCGCAAAATCCTGCACATCAAGGCGCGTGTATTCCAGAATACGCTCGACCTGCGCCAGAACCTGATCGCCAGAGCGTTGCGCCAGCGAGACCAATTCATCCGCAACCGAATTCTTCGTGACCTCATCGTTAAGCAATTGCAATGCCGCGAGTGTGCCGTTCAGGGGGGTGCGCAACTCGTGGCTCATAACACTCAGGAAACGGTGCGTGGCCTCTGCCTTGGCAGTGACAACCTCACGGCGGCGGTTGGCCTCTTCGGCAAGCTTCAAGGCGCGTTCTAAGGCACGTCTTTCCGTGATGTCACGGAAGACCAGCACTGCGATTTTACCGTCGACGGTCTCGGTTAGGGCCGCCGATATCTCGACCTCCAGTCGCTGGCCATCGCCTTTTGAGATGGTGCGGTCATAGTAGCCGCCGCCGGCGTCTGTATCTGCCAGCGCCCGCGTCAAATGAGCAGCGCAAGCGCCTTGGCCGCCGAAGATCGCGGCAAGGCTGGCGTCGATCCCAACCATCGCGTTCAGTGCGGCGTTGCGCACCAGAACCTGCCCGTTCAAGTCACAGACCAGAACGCCTTCGGCTATCGTATTGAAAATACGTCCAAAGACCTTTTCGTCCCGCGACGCCTCTGCCACATGCTGGTTTTGTGCATTGATTTTGTCAGTCAAACGGCGGAAGCGATGGACGATCTTATCCGCGTCGATCCGAATGACTGCCAAGGGCAAATAGCCTTCCAAGCGGACCGCCGAGATCGTCGCCTTGACCCCTGCGATCACACCTTCAGGCGTTTCATACTGCAAGCGTCGGGGCACCGCCTGACTGCTGCGCATTGCAAAATGCACGGCGGCAGTGTTGGCCTCGGATGAAAGCGCCGCTGCCAAACCTTGATCAAGAAACGACTGGGCCTTGGTGTTGGAATAGATCAATCCGCCGTCCATTGTGACAACGATCACCGGCGAAGGATCCCCTTTCAGAAAGGCGGAAACCAGATCTGCGGGAACACTACTAGGGCTGCGCATAGTACTCCCGTCCATGGCCTTCGGCATCCTTTGCAAAATGGACAGTCACCCGGCACATTCCATCACCGGCGGCGATCGTCTTTTCCAGATCGACACGGGCATAACCGTTGGCTTCGGCAGCGATGAACCCGAAAACGTTGGACGTCATCATGCAAAGCGATTGACGTCCCGCGACACGGTCCCCGAAGGGGCAGGCGCCATTGCAAAAGGTGACGCTTTGGGCACTTTGGTTTTCGATCCGAAAGGTTCCCCCGATGCGATCCTTCAAATCCACCAAGAGATCGGGAACGTCAGGGCATGTAATCGGGTCCGTCCGTTCACTTTGATATGCGTTCCAGATCCTTTCGCCCATCAATGCGCCGACAACAGCGAAATAGCCCTCTGCCTCATCCAACCCGACGACATCTTCAAGTGCACCAGAGATGTCCCTCAGCATATCGCGAAAGAAGATATCTCGTGCTTGCTCTGTTGCCATCGAAGGCTCCTTGCGCACCCGCGCCTGTTGTTGACCAGGGAAACAATTCGCAATCGAACAAAACACTGCTGCCTGCAGTCCTAACGGCCATCTGTCACGGCCTCAGGCAGGCGACCGTGTGCAAAGCGGCACCCCGCTAGTGGAAAAGGGTCTGCGCGAGCGGCCGTTAAATCGTACAATTTATTAACGCGCAAAACACGGTGCGAGTTTCACCGCAAAGCGCGAGAAATTATAGGAATTTTGATAAGAACCACCCTCTTTTGGCTATATCGATGCGGGGCTGGTGACCCAATCGCGGCATTCCAGACCGTGTGACAGCAAGAAACGCGCTCGTCCCTCATAGAAAGGACAAGGCGATATGCGTCAAAGACCCATCGCAACCGTCTGATTTCACGCCCATTCGACAACAGGCAACTGCTAAAGAAAAAGGCCCGCCCTTTTTCCAAGAGCAGGCCAAATGCACATCCATAAGCGTTTTTCAAAGCGCCTCGAAACGCAACACTATCCTTAGCGGCGGCGGGTGCCGCTTCGCGACTTGGCGGGTGTGCCGCTTAGGCGTTTCGCGTTGCTTTCTACCGTTTTCTTGATCGGAGACAGCCCCTCGGTCGTTGCCGCCGCCCAACCTTTATTCTCGGCCAATGCCCATGCAGATTTCTCGGCTCCGCGCATGAAGGCAGACGGTTTCTCCATCACCATCCGGGTCGCCTCACCAGGGGTCATGGTGCCAAGGCTCATTTGCAGCACACGCATCTGCATGACCGATGCGGCAGAGACCGACACCTCATAAAAGGCCATTGCAGCTGACTGCCATTGTAACGCTGTGTGAAATATTGGGCCGAACATAAAAAGAGCCTCCTTGAGACTTTGCTGCACCGCAGCATAATCTAGTGTGTCCTTATCTCCAAAGCAAATATTTCCCACGCAAAAGACTGTGACTGTGTCTTCGTTTGTGTGGCGCATTTACCGCCCCGCGAAATGGGGCCGTTCACTGCATCAGGCACGCCGAAAATTGTTAAGGATTCCTCGTCTTATCAGGCGGTGCCGATTGCGACACACTTTGACAAAGTGTTGTCACCAGTCAAAGCGGAAGAGGGCCCATGCATCCCACAATCAACATCCAGCAACCGCAACCCTATGATCTGGTGGCCCGCACGATCCTGATAGCGGGCAGCGCCGCAGCTTTCGAAGGAACACTGACCGCGACACTAACCGACGGTCACGACGAGGTTCGCAGCTTTTTGCAAGTCGGCTCGATGGGGATCAAGCAGTTTCAGGGCCAGATCGAGGTGCCAACCCATGCCGCCTTCAAGCTACCAAGGCTGTTCCTGACGCTTGCCGATGATACAGCCAACGAAAACGGCCCCTCGGTCACTTTTCCGATCCTTTTCGGTCCGTTGATTTTGCCAAATTATTCAGGCTGGCACCCCTATGTGGTGAATGCAGGCGATACTTTGATCAAGATCGCCCGCGATCAATATGGCACCGATGACTATGGGCCGATATTTGCCGCCAATCAGGACGTACTGGCCAGCCCAAACCTGATCAAAGTGGGTCAGCTGCTGCGCATTCCGCGCAATGACATATGACCCGACTGCCATGCTAGACCCGGCTTATTCAAAGCTGATGTCAGTAATCTCACCATCCCAGAAGGGATATAGCTGCCCTCCTGCGGCGCGTGAGATTGTGAAACGGTGCGGGATGCGCTGTCCTTGCACCATCTGGTAATCGCCCCGCGCTACATGCTCGCCCGAGCCATGATAGGGCAGGGTCAGGTCTCCGTCCTCTTCGGCCATCATGGCAACCATCGCACCCGACGGATCAAATTCCGCAACCATACTAGCCTCTTCCCCATTGGCGCGGACTATGGCCCGTGCGTGGGTCGCATCGATCGCCTGCCATGTGACAGGGCCACCAGGCAAAAGGGCGGCGGGATATAGGGCACTTTCCAGCAACCATCGGCGCAGGGAAATCCGGTTCAGCAAAGGCGTCTCACGCTCGTCAACCACAGTCAAAGCTGACAAGATCCGCGCCTTCATCACCATTTTACCTTCGGCGAAATAATCATAGGCCCGCGCCCAACCGAAGCCAAAGATCGGAGTGGTGGCCGAGAACATCAATGCAGGGGCCGTTGTTGCGATCACTTGCTCTGCTGTCGTGGGTCCAAAGCTATCTGTCCCCGGACGGCGGAACTGCCCCTTGGCACTTAGCCGCACCAAGCGGTCCTGAGGAACGCCTTCGGGGAAAACATACTCAAAATACCGCTGCACCGGTTCCGGCAAAGCCGAATTCTGAAAGACAGGAACGGGCGCTTTGGCAGCCAACGCGGCCACCGCTTGCTGGTTGCCTGCAATCTCGGCCTCGGTCCGGCGGCTTTCAACACCGACCCACAGCGCAACACCCAAACCTGCCACAGCCACACTTGCGGCCAACGTCTTGAACAAAGCCATCACAATCTCCGTTTTCAAATCAAAGCCCGCTGGGGCGACACAACACACGGCTGAACGAATCTCCATGCCGTACACATATGTACACCCCTTGCAGCCATGTGTACACCCATGTACGATCAAACCTACAGACCGGAGGAACCATGCCCAACGCATCCCTAGACGCCCGCCGCAAACGGATCGAAAATGCCGCCTTTGATTTGCTGCAAGAGAACGGATTTCGCAGCACCTCGATGCTGCAAATTGCCAAACGCGCTTCGGCCTCGAACCAGACGCTCTACGGGATGTACCCGAATAAACAGGCCCTCTTCCGCGACATCATCGAACGGAATGGCCAAGCGGTCCGCGAAATGCTGACACAACACATGGGCGACACCGCCGCACCACTGGAAACTTTGGAAAAACTGGGGCCGATCCTATTGGCCTATGTGGCAGGCGACCGCGCCGTCGTCCTGAACCGCGCCGCTGTGGCTGACGCCGACGACACCGGCATTCTGGGCATCGCCATCGAAGACGTTGGACGCGGGATCGTCTTCCCGCTCATCGCGGGCCTCATGCAACACATCGCTGACACCGGACAGCTGCACTTTGATCTAGGCGCGCAAGAGGCGGCCCAGACCTACGTAAACCTTCTGTTCGGAGAGACTCAAATCCGCCAAGCCCGTGGCGCCGAAGCGCCGTTGACCAAAGACGAAGCCGCCATCAAAGCGGCCCGCGCCTTTGCTCTTTTCTGCCGCCTCTACGCAGCCTGAGGTCTACTCGGTCAAAAGATGCTCGTACCGCTGATCGGTCAGGGTCTTCATAAAGGCAACCAAAGCGTCGATCTCCCGATCCTTCAGCGCATCGCCTTCCATCAATTCGGTCACGGCCAAAGTATCAGGGAAGGGCGCAGGTCCGAAATTCTCACCCGTTTCGGGATTGATCTGCCGCGCCTCCGAGCGCGAATTGTGCCTGTTGTAAAACAGCACAACTGTCCGCAAATCCTCAAAAATCCCGTTGTGCATATAAGGCGCGGTCACCGCTACGTTGCGCAGGGTCGGCACCTTGAACTTACCCGCCTCGGCCATATTCCCGACTTGCGGATGCGCAGACAGCCCCTGATCGGCGGCATCTAGAGGGACACCATTCATCTCGCGCAACGCATCATTCCGCGGCACGCCGATGTTAAAATACTGATAGTTGGTAAAGACCTCACCCTCGGTCGCGGCCAGAGGGTTCAACTGATGGCACAGATTGCAGTTGGTAAACTGCTGCGAGAAAAAAAGAGTCTCACCCAGCAATTCTTCACCTGTCAGCTCGGCTTCTCCGCGCAAATAGCGGTCATACTTGCTGTCAAACGGCTGGAACTGCGGCGTGCGTTCGAAACTGGCCAATGCAGCAGTCATCGCATCATAGCCACGCTCTGCATCCTCCAGAACACTCGGCCCGAACAATGCCTCGAATGCCGCGATGTAGTCGGCATTCTCTTTCAGCCGCCCGACAACGGCGGCCTTGTCCGTCATCCCCATTTCAATAGGGTTCAAAGGCGGCCCACCCGCTTGATCTTCCAGCGTCGAGGCCCGGCCTTCCCAGAACTGGCCACCGTGCCAACGGCCATCCTTGTCTTTACCAAACTCAGGCGTCAGCGCCGCATAGGTCAAAGTCGGCGCATTCCGGTCGCCGATCGATGCGCCATCATCCCCGATTGAGGCCATCCCCCGAGGGTCCGCAAACCCGTTTTCGGGCACATGGCAACTGGCACAGGCCTGCGTGCGATTGGCCGACAGGTTCGTGTCAAAAAACAGCGCCTCACCCAATCCTTCCAGACTGTCCAAGGACGATTGCGCCCCACCCGCGACCGGAGACACCAGCACGCATGCAGAAATAGCCAAAGCAAGATATTTGCGGATCATCAGGGCACCTTCTGTCCAACAGCCTCGCCCCGTTCCAATCACCAATGCAAACCGCATTCAAGGCCACAGCGTTCACATTTCGCTGCGTCCTAAAGACCCGCCCAGAATAGCACACCAGCCTAGAGGAAAATCACCCAGTGCTTCTTCATGATCCAAATACTCAAAAGCGGCCGGCCCGCAAAACGCTCCTCGTTCAATCAAACAGGGCGCGGTGGCCAAGATAGAAGACCGCCGCCGAGGTCCGGTTAGGCACCTCCAGTTTCGAGATCACCCGATGGATGTGAATCTTCACCGTATGCTCGGAAATCCCGAACTCCGTCGCGATCACCCTATTTGACATCCCTCCGCCAATTGCCGCCAGAATTTCCCTTTCACGAGGGGTCAGGCGCTGAATCCGCGCTAGTACGTCAGGATCACATGTGATTGGCGCGGCCCCACCCAGAGACATCAAACGCAGCGCGATAGAAGCTGGCAAATACTGCGTGCCAGTATGGACCAAAGACAACAAACACAGCCAAGCATTGATGCCGCTGTTCATTGGCAGCAGGCTGATCCTTTTGGAAAAGATCAA
>JAYZYX010000306.1:0-23411 GCA_036139795.1 Pseudomonadota bacterium
GCCGGTGCGGCGGTTCTGCACTTGCACGCCCGCGACCCGCAGAACGGGCGGCCTTCGCCTGACCCAGCCATCTTTGAACAATTCGTTCCGCAGATTGCGGCCCAAACCGACGCCATCATCAACATCACCACCGGCGGCAGTACGCGGATGACGCTGGACGAGAGGCTTGCCTACCCGCTGCAGGCGCAGCCTGAACTCTGCTCGCTCAATATGGGCTCGATGAATTTTTCCTTTCACAAGGCCGCGCAGAGCGTCACCAACTGGCAGCATGACTGGGAGAAGCCTTACGTCGAAGGAAGCGAGGACCTGATCTTTCGCAACACCTTCTGTGACATGAAATCGGTCATCGCACAGTTGGGGCAGGCTTATGGTACGCGCTTTGAATTCGAATGCTACGACGTGGGCCATCTGTACAACCTTGCCTATCTGCGCGACGAGGGCCTGATTGAGGGGCCGCTGTTTCTGCAATGCGTTCTGGGCATCCTAGGAGGGCTGAACGCCGACCCCGAGAACCTGTTCTTGATGCGCAGCACTGCCGATCGGTTGTTCGGACGCGATGGTTATGCCTTTTCCGTTCTGGGTGCAGGGCGGCACCAGATGGGACTTGTGACGATGGGCGCGATCATGGGCGGGCATGTGCGTGTCGGGCTGGAGGACAGCCTTTACATCGCGCGCGGCAAGCTTGCGCAGTCCTGCGCCGAGCAAGTCACCAAGATCCGCACTTTGTTGGAGGCTCTGTCGCTGGAAATTGCATCACCGGATGAGGCGCGTACGATCCTTGCCACCAAAGGGCCAGAGAAGACGGCGTTGGCGCGCTAAGCCTCTTCCTGATCAGAGACCAGCCGGTCCAAGCGCAGGGCGATATGCAGTTCTAGCGCGGCAATCGGGTCTTCCCAACCGCCGGTGACATAGCGCAGCGTATCCAGCCGCTGTCGCACGGTATTGACGTGGACCGACAGGCTGTCGGCGGTCCGTGCGATGTTGTGCTGGCAGTCAAAATAGCACAGCAGCGTCGCGGCCAGATGCGCCCGCCCCTTAGGGTCGCGATTGCGGATCGCAGTCAGTCGCCGCGCCACCAGATCGCGGATACGCTCGGGGTCCGCCTGTTCGAACAGGCGACCGAACAGGCCAATTTCCGCATGGGCAATGAACTTGTTGAGCGGTGCGATACGCCGTATCGTTCGCAGCGCACCTGCCATTTCGCGCCAGATGGCCGGGCAATTCTCCAGCGCGGTAATCGGCTGCGACAGCAGCCCGCCCGCCGTCACGGCGCGGCGGCGGCGTTGCAAGCGCTCTACCAACTGAGTGATCTCGGATGCGGGGCCAACAGCCAGATAGGCATCGTCGACCAGATCCACCAAGATGTTCAGCCGCCCCGCCGCCGCACGGATATGATCGGTCTGCCCTTCGCGGTCCGTGCCTGAAAGGGTGACAAGCAGCATCCGCAGGTCTTCTTGCGCGCCAGTCCCAAGCCGATCGCGCACAGAGCCAAGCGTCGAGGCATCGGGCGGCGAGACCAGAACCAGATGTCGCAACAGGGTTGCGGCGGCAATCAATTGATCAGCCTGTCTTTTCTCGGCCCAAAGCTTGGCAATCGACAGGGCAACGGCGCTGCGTTCAAGGTTGCGCAACTGGATGCGACCGATTTCGCCGGTGTGGCAGATCACGAGGCTGTCGCCACGCTGCATCCCGCCATGCAGCGACAGGACCAGCGCCCGCTCGCCGTCGCGTTCGGCCAGCAGTTCCGACCGGCCGCTACGGCGTGAGCGTGCGATCGTGGACAGTAGTACCGCGTGGTCCATGCGCCCCTCTCGCAGATCGTTCCCCAGTGTGCCTTCGTATCGGCTGTCGGCCACCTCGTCGCGGAGCTGAAAGGCGGGGTCTAGATAGTAGATCGCCCCTGACACTTCGCTTGCCATGCGCTGCATGAAACTTTGCAAGTCGGCACCGCGTGCCAGTAGCGACATCATCTCGTCATGGCTACGCGCCGAGGTTTCGACCTCGGCGATATGGCTTTCCAGTGAGGCCCGCGCTTGCTCTGCCGTGGACAGCGCCTCGGACAGGCGTGCAAAGCTGCGTGCGTTGTTCATCGCCACTCCGGCATGTTGAGCAAAAGAGCCGATGACGGATATCTCACGCCCGGAATATTTGCGGCTATAGCGGTCCGCCACAAACAGCAGGCCCATGACGCGACCATCGGACAGGATTGGGAAACCCGCCAGCGACGTGATGTTTTCGCGCCGGAACTGTTCGTCCAGCGCAGGGGAATGGCGGAAACCCTTATCGTTCAGGTAATCGGAGGTGGTGAAAAAGCTCTTCGTCTCCATGATCTTCCCGACCACACCGTGACGGATGTCGGCCTTCATCTCGGCGGTGCCGGGGCTCAGGTTGCCTTCGGTGGCATAGTTGCGGAACAGGCCGTCTTCTTCGTCCAGCATGGTCAGCCAAGCGACATGCGACCCCACTAGGCTGCGTGCGCGGGTCACGATCTTGCCGAGCAGTTCCTTCAGCGACAGGGTGCTGGACAGGTCATGCGCTGTCTCATTCAGCAGGGTCAGACCCCGTTCGGTCAGCGCGGTTTCGCCTGATTGCTGCTGAAGCCGGACAAGATCGTCAGCCAAATCTGCCGCGCCCTGCGCGCGCAGACTGTCAAGCATGGGGTGAAGCTCTGCGCTGTCCTGTCCGCCCGCCAATCCGGCGATGATGCGAGAAGCAAGTGTGATGGTGTCGGGGATCATGGGGGCTCCTCGGGATGTGGTCGAGACCGTAGGAAGCGGGACTGAACAGGAAAATAGAACGTGCTTTTCCTACATCAAAAAGCATCTCAAATGGTGAATGTCCACATACTCTGCCGCCGCGCTTCGTGAAAAGTCTTGTGACAACGAAGATCGAGCGGTCGTGAAGGCTGCCGTTTCCGGGGAGGAAAACCATGGCAAAAGTATATGCGGACGCCGCGTCGGCGTTGGAAGGACTGCTGAGGGACGACATGCTGATCGCCGCTGGCGGCTTTGGTCTTTGCGGCATTCCCGAACTGTTGATCGCTGCGGTGCAGGCCAGTGGTGTGCGCGGATTGGTGGTGGCCTCGAACAACGCTGGCGTCGATGATTGCGGCCTTGGCCCGCTGCTACAGACCCGCCAGATCGCCAAGATGATCTCTTCTTACGTTGGCGAGAACGCCGAGTTCATGCGCCAGTATCTGGCCGGTGAACTAGAGGTCGAATTCACCCCGCAGGGCACCTTGGCCGAACGCATGCGCGCCGGTGGCGCGGGTATCCCTGCCTTCTACACCCGTACAGGGGTCGGAACGCAGGTGGCAGAGGGCAAACCTCATGCAGAGTTCGACGGGGTGACCTACATCCAAGAACGCGCGTTGGTGGCAGACCTTGCCATCATCAAGGCGTGGAAGGCGGATCCGACAGGAAATCTGGTGTTCCGCAAAACCGCGCGCAACTTCAACGTGCCCGCTGCCACTTGCGGCAAGGTCTGTGTCGCCGAGGTCGAAGAGATCGTGCCTGCGGGCAGTCTAGATCCCGACATGATCCACCTGCCCGGCGTCTATGTGCATCGCCTGATCGCGGGCCATCATGAGAAACGTATCGAACAGCGCACCACGCGCGAAAGCTGCGCTGCTTGAAGCGGGCTGGGGAGGATAGTCATGGCTTGGACACGGGATCAGATGGCGGCGCGCGCCGCTTTGGAATTGCAGGACGGCACCTATGTCAATCTGGGCATCGGTATTCCGACACTGGTGTCGAACCATATCCCTCAGGGGATGTCGGTGACGCTACAGTCGGAAAACGGCATGTTGGGCATGGGGCCTTTCCCGCTGGATGCTGACGTTGATCCCGATCTGATCAACGCCGGCAAGCAGACCATCACTGAATTGCCCCACAGTGCCTATTTCGACAGTGCGACCAGTTTCGGCATGATCCGAGGGGGCAAGATCGCCATGGCGATCCTCGGGGCGATGGAAGTCAGTGAAGCCGGTGATGTCGCCAACTGGATGATCCCCGGAAAGCTGGTGAAAGGCATGGGCGGGGCTATGGACCTAGTGGCGGGTGTTGGCCGTGTCGTGGTGGTGATGGACCACCGTAGCAAATCAGGCGCGTCGAAACTGCTGCCAGAATGCAGCTTGCCGCTGACGGGCAAGGGCGTGGTGGACCGCATTATTACCGATCTTGGCGTGCTGGATGTCGTGCGGGGCGGGCTACGCATCGTCGAATGTGCCACCGGCGTCACCGAGGAAGATTTGCGCGCAGCGACGCTGGCAACCATCGTCTGAAGCATCTCGAAATTTTACCCGAACCTGCCCCGTGGCGGCAGGCACCGGCCGCGTTCGCGCGGGCGGACAGGACAGCCACGTTTTTGGAGGAGGACCAAATGAACAAGACCCTGACAAAGACCCTGACGACGACTGCCCTGGCGGGCCTCGTGGGACTGGGCGTGCAGACCGCCGCGACGGCAGAGCCGCTGAAGATCGGCATCATCGAAAGCCTGTCCGGCGCGCAGACCTCGACCGGGCGGCTGTTCGCGTCTGGTGTGCGCTACGGGATCGACCAGATCAATGCCGCGGGCGGCTTCAACGGGGCACCGATCGAGGTGGTCGAATACGATAACGCGGGCGGCGCCAGCGACGCCGCAGACAAGTTCCGTCAGGCCGCAGCCGACGGCGTGCATATCGTTGTGCAGGGCGCATCGTCTGCCATCGCCGGTCAGATCACCGAGGACGTGCGCAAGCATAACCTGCGCAACAAGGGAAACGAGATCGTCTTCATGAACGTCGGCGCCGAGGCAATGGAGCTGACCGGCGACAAGTGCCACTTTTACCATTTCCGCTTTACCACCACAGCACCGATGCGGGTGAACGCGCTGACCCGCGCGATGGCCGATGCGGGTGATCTGGGCACCAAGGTCTATTCCATGAACCAGAACTATTCCTGGGGTCAGGACATGCAGGCCGCCATCGAAGGCGCAGCAGATGCGGGCGGCTATGAGGTGGTCGATACCGTGCTGCACGACGTCAACAAGATTCAGGACTTCGCGCCCTTTGTTGCGCGGATCAAAGCTGCCGCGCCCGATACGGTCATCACTGGCAACTGGTCCAATGACCTGCTTTTGCTGATGAAGGCTGCGGGCGACGCGGGTCTGGACGTGCGCTTTGGCACCGCCTTTCTGGATCAGCCGGGCAATATCGCCAACGCGGGCAAGACCGCGCTGGGGCATTACATTGCCAATAACTATGTGAACTCGGCGGGGGATGCTGCCTTTGCTGATGGCTTCAAGGAGGCCACTGGCCATTACCCGACCTTTGTCGAGCCTCAGGCGGCATTTGCTATGGGGGCTTTGAAAAACGCACTGGAAACGCTGGATTTCGGTGGCGGGGACATCGTGGTTCAGGACGTGGCTTTGGCGCTGGAAGCCAGTACCTATGACAGCCCTGTCGGCCCGATCACGGTACGCGCCGAGGATCACCAGACCATCCGTCCCGTTGTGGTGGCCAAGGTCGTCGAGGGCGCGCAATACCCCTCGGACGAGACAGACATGGGCTTTGAGGCGGTTAAGGTCGTTCCGGCCCAAGAGGTCATCTATCCTGTGCAGTCCAGCTGCGAAATGAAGCGCCCGGGCTGATCCCGCGCACGCTTGCTGCGGGCTGGGTGCATGACCGTCCGGCCCGCATTTCCCGCTTCCTCGGACCCGCGAGACCTCTATGGAATTCCTGATAATCTCGACGCTGAACGGCGTCATTTACGGGCTGCTGCTCTTTATGGTGTCGGCTGGCCTGACGTTGATCTTTGGCATGATGGGCGTGCTGAACTTTGCCCATGCCTCATTCTACATGCTGGGGGCCTATCTGGCCTATGCGCTGTCGCCGGTCATCGGTTTCTGGGGCGGGCTGCTGCTGGCGCCGGTGCTGGTGGGGCTGATCGGCATGTGGGTCGAACGGGTGCTGCTGCGCCGCGTGCATGCCCACGGCCACGCCCATGAACTGCTGCTGACCTTCGGCATCGCGTTGATCGTCGTCGAGGCGGTCAAGCTGGTCTTTGGCGATTTCCCCGTCGCTTACCAGGTTCCGACAGAGCTGCGCTTTGCCGCCTTTACCGTCTTTGGCACCGATTACCCATTCTACCGCATGTTCATCGGCGGCACGGCGGTTGCGATGTTCGTGGTGCTGTGGCTGCTGCTGACCCGGACCCGCGTGGGCATCGTCGTGCGCGCTGCCGAGCGTCTGCCCCAGATGGCAGAGGCGCTGGGACACAACATCCCCATCGTCTTCATGTCGGTCTTTGGTGTGGGCGCTGCGCTGGCTGGACTGGCGGGTGCCGTGGCGGGGGCTTTTTACCCGACCAATCCGAATATGGCCGCTGAACTGGGCGTGATCGTCTTTGTGGTCGTTGTCGTGGGCGGACTGGGTTCGCTTAAGGGATCGTTGCTGGCGTCCCTTCTGATCGGGCTGTTTTCTTCCTTTGCGGTCGGGCTGGACTGGTCGCTGGCCGGACTGCTGGACCTTGTGGGTCTTGGCGATTGGGCACGCGAGATTGGCGGGCTGCTGACGACGCAGGTGTCCTCGATCTCTGGGACCATTCCCTTTGCCCTCATGTTGCTTGTCCTGCTGGTGCGTCCAGCGGGTCTGATGGGAGACCGCTCGTGACATCCTCAAAACTGATCTTCTGCGCCTTGGCACTAGGCGTGCTGACTGTCTTGCCTCCGTTCTTGGACGCTGGGTGGCAAAACGCCCTGAACACCCTGCTGATCGCCAGCCTTTACGCGCTTGCTTTCAACCTTCTGGCGGGGCAGACAGGGCTGCTGTCTTTCGGTCATGCCGCCTATTTCGGTGTGGGCAGCTTTGCCGCGTTGCACCTGATGCTTGCAACAGAGGACGGTCTGGCCTTTCCAACGCCACTATTGCCACTGGCAGGTGCATTGGCTGGCCTGCTGACGGGGTTGGTGGCGGGGTGGTTCGCCACCATGCGCTCGGGCGTCTACTTTGCCCTTGTGACATTGGCCATCGCCGAGCTGTTCCACAGCTTTGCCCCGCACCTGAAAGAGCTGTTCGGCGGTGAATCCGGCATTTCGGGAATGCGCATGCCTTGGGCCGGTTTCACCTTTGGCACGACACTTGAGGTCTATTACCTGACGCTCGGGTGGGTGCTGACCTGTGGGGCGCTGCTCTGGGCCTATACGCGCACGCCTTTCGGGCGCCTGACCCTTGCCATTCGCGATAATGAGCAGCGGGTGCGGTTCATGGGCTATGATGCCCACGTCACGAAAACCGTAATCTTTGCAGTCTCTGCCATGGTCACCGGCGTCGCTGGTGCGTTGCAAGCCGTGTCGAACGAGACCGCGAACTACGCCGTCTTTGGTGCGCATGTTTCCAGTCAGGTGGTGCTGTTTACCTATGTGGGTGGTGCCACGCTGTTCTTTGGCCCGGTCTTCGGCGCGGTGGCCTTTTCGCTCTTTGCGTTTCTGGTCTCTGATCTTACCCGTTCGTGGCTGTTCTATCAGGGGCTGATCTTTGTGCTGGTGATGCTCTATGCGCCGACCGGCATCGGTGGTGCAGTGACCCAGTGGCTGCGCCAACCGCGTCAGCGGAGCTACGCCCAGTTGGCAGGCCCTGCTGTGTTGGTGGCACTTGGTGGCGCGGGCATCGCATGCGCTGTGGTCTTCCTGACCGAAGCAGTCTCGGTGCTGTTCGGCTTGGACTATGCCAACCTCAAACGAGGAGCCGAGACCCTACCGGATTTCGCGTTGATGGGTCTGAATTGGGGACCACTGTCGCCACTGACGTGGGGCTTGCCGTTAGTGCTGATGGTGGGTGGCATCTTGGCCCTGCGTCGGGGTGTCCGCCGCCTGACCGATGCCGAGCCGACCTTTAATTCCAACGCTGCCAAAGAGGGGCTGACCGTATGACATCCCATAGTGAAACCCCGGCGCTCAGCCTTCGTGGTGTGGTCAAATCCTTCGGTGCCCTGCCAGTGATCCAAGGTCTGGACCTTGACGTTGCAAAGGGCCACCGCCACGCTGTGATTGGCCCGAATGGTGCCGGTAAATCCACGTTGTTCAACCTAGTGTCCGGAATGTTCCCCGTCACTGAGGGGCAGATTCTTCTGAACGGCGCGCCGATCACCGGCTTGCCTCCGCATCGCATCAATCGCGCCGGTCTGTCGCGGTCGTTCCAGATCACCAACATCTTTCACCGGCTTAGCGTGTTCGAGAATATCCGCATGGGCGTTCTGGCGCGGCACGGGCGGCGGTTCGATCTATTCTCGGCCATCGCGCGAAGACGGGCGATTAACGACGAAACCGCCCAGATCCTCGATACTGTTGGCCTGACCCGGCGTGGCGATCACTTGGCAGGCGATCTGACCTACTCGGAACAGCGTGCGCTTGAAATCGCGATGACCCTGTCGACGGGGGCCGACGTCATCCTGCTGGATGAACCGACCGCAGGCATGTCGCGCGAGGAAACCGCTCAGGCGGTGGAATTGATCCGCAAGGTCACAGAGGGAAAGACGCTTTTGATGGTCGAACATGATATGAGTGTGGTGTTCCAGTTGTGCGATCAGGTTTCGGTGCTGGTCTACGGCGACATTCTTGCCACCGACACGCCCGAAGCCATCAGCCGCAACGCCGAGGTGCAAAAGGCCTATCTGGGAGAGGAAGCCGCATGACCCTTCTTGATATCAAGGGCTTGCACGCCCACTACGGCAAAAGCCACATCCTGCACGGCGTTGACATGTCGGTGCCCGAAGGGGCGATTGTCTCGTTGCTCGGGCGGAACGGCTCGGGGCGGTCGACGCTGATGAAGGCGATCATGGGTATCGTGCCCCCGACCGAAGGGCAGGTCATTCTGGATGGCCGCGACTTGGCGGGCGCACGCCCCCATGACATCTGCCGTCAGGGTATCGGTTATGTCCCCGAAGAGCGCCTTGTCTTTGCCAATCTCACGGTGGCCGAGAACCTTGCGATGGGGGTGCAAAAGGCCCGAGCCGGCGCGCACCAATGGTCGGTCGAGGACATGTATGCCTACTTCCCCCGTCTGCACGAACGGCGTGACATCAACGCGGGTTACCTGTCGGGTGGGGAACAGCAGATGCTGACCATGTGCCGTTCCCTGCTGGGCAATCCCCGCCTTTTGTTGATCGACGAGCCGACCGAGGGCCTTGCGCCGAAGATCGTAGAAGTGGTGATGGAGGTCATTCTGGATATCGCCCGCCGCGGTGTTTCGGTGCTGTTGGTTGAACAGAAATTGACCATCGCGCTGCGCGTTGCACACGAAGTGCTGGTCATGGGCCATGGTGAACTGGTGTTCCACGGCTCGCCCGATGCATTGGCCGCGCGGCCTGACATCCGCCGCAACTGGCTGGAAGTGGCATGAAACTCCCCTGTAAAGAAATGGAAAAGACGATGAGCTATCTTGAACGCATGCGCCCGGCTCCGGGGCTACGTGTCCTTATCACGGCTGGGGCTTCGGGCATTGGCGCTGCGACGGCGCAGGCCTTCCTTGAGGCAGGCGCCCGCGTGGCGATCTGCGATGCCAATGATGCGGCGCTAGAGGCCTTTTCCGCACAGCATCCCGACGTCTTGGCGA
This sequence comes from Pseudomonadota bacterium, assembly GCA_036139795.1. Classification (GTDB taxonomy): domain Bacteria; phylum Pseudomonadota; class Alphaproteobacteria; order Rhodobacterales; family Rhodobacteraceae; genus Donghicola. The sequence goes on from JAYZYX010000306.1 coordinate 9,590, forward strand.
TCTTGGCGGATGTGTCCGACACAGCTGCTGTCTCGGCTATGATGGATCAGGTGGCAGCACATTTCGGTGCGCTGGACGTGTTGGTCAATAACGCGGGTATCGCAGGGCCGACGGGCCGCGTCGAAGATCTGGACCTAGACGAAATCCGCCAGACGCTGGACGTTGACGTGCTTGGCCAGTTCATCGTGTTGCAGCGCGCCATCCCCCTGCTGCGCAAAGGGCAGGATGCGGTGATCCTCAACGTGGCATCGGTTGCGGGGCGTCTTGGATACCCGCTTCGCACGCCATATGCGGCGGCGAAATGGGGTGTCGTCGGGTTGACCGCCAGTCTGGCCAAAGAGATCGGTCCCGATGGTATCCGCGTGAACGCCATCCTGCCCGGTCCGGTGCGTGGCCCGCGCATGGATCGCGTGATGCAAGACCGCGCTAAGGCAGAGGGGCGGACCTTTGAGGACGTGCGCGAGGAATACCTCGGCATCATCTCGTTGCGCCGGATGATCGGGCCAGAGGATGTTGCCGGCATGGCGTTGTTCCTTGCTTCTCCTGCCGCGGGCGGGATTGCCGGACAGGCGATCAGCGTCTGCGGCAACGTTGAGACCCTGTGATCATGGCGGGCACTCATCATCCGATCCAGAAGGTCACGGTTGTCGGCGCGGGTCTTATCGGCAGCAGTTGGGCTGCGCTGTTCCTGCAGCACGGCTTGGAAGTGGTCGTGACCGATCTGCGCCCCGAGGCCGAAGCATCCATGCGGCAGTCCGTGGCGGGGATGCTGGATAAGAACGCGCAGGCCCTAACGGGCCTTCGGTTCGAGATCGACCTTGCACGGGCCTGCGACGGGACAGATTTCGTGCAGGAATGCGCCATCGAGCGGCGCACGGCCAAGATCGATTTGTTTCGCGAACTCGACGCCTATACGCGACCGGACGTTCTTCTTGCGTCCAGTTCCTCTGCCCTGTCGGTCAGTGACATGCAAAGCGCCTGCGCCCATCCCGAGCGGGTTGTTCTGGGGCATCCGTTCAACCCGCCACACCTCGTTCCGCTGGTGGAAGTCGGCGGCGGCGCACAGACCGATCCCGACGCGCTGCAACGGGCCGAAGCATTCTACGCATCGGTTGGAAAGGTTCCGGTCCGGATCGACCGCGAGACCTACGGCCATATTGCCAACCGCCTACAAGCGGCGGTCTTTCGCGAGGCCATCCATCTTCTCGACAGTGGCATTGCCAGCGTCGAGGCCATCGACGCGGCCTTGAACGAGGGGCCAGGTTTGCGATGGGCCTTCATGGGGCCGTTCCTGGCCTTTCACATGGGCGGTGGCGCTGGTGGAATAGAAGGCTTCTGGAAGATGTTCACACCAATGCAGCGCAAGCTTTTCGCCGAGTTGGGGCAGCCCACGCTGGATGACGCGCAAATCGCGCGGGTCAGTCGTGCGGTGCAGGACGCCTATGGGCTGGCCCCGCCACCAGATTTGGTGGCGGCGCGTGATGCCTTTCTGCGTCAAGTGATAGCCGTGAAGGCCGCAAGTCGAGATGCAGGTGAAGAGGCGGACACGGCGGATTGAATGGGCGCCACAAATCCCGCGCGTTGCCAGAGGGCGGCAAGGCGCGGGACTTCCCCATTCCTGCATGGAACTACCTGCCGTCGCAGTACATGCAGATAGTCCCGCGACTATAAGGCATCTCACCTACGGCCAGTCAGCGAAGGACACATCCTTGCCCATAGTGCGATAGACCGGTGTGTAGGTCCGGCGGAATTGGGCGGGCGGCAGTTTTTCATGCCGTCGAAAGAACCGGCCGAAATAGGCGGCATCGTGAAAGCCAAGCCGGTATGCCACTTCGGAGACCTGCATGTTCGTCGTGACCAGCAGGGCCTTGGCTTCCTCCATAATGCGGCGCTGGATGTGCTGATGCGGCGCGATGCCCATAGCGCGCTTAACGGCGGTGTTCAGGCGGTCTCTGGTGACGCCGATGCGGCTTGCGTATTCTTCGATGGTCCAGTGATTTTGCAGGTGCAACTCGACCAAAGTGACGAAGGTATCCGAAATCCTGTGAGGCTGCTGTTCGCGTGATTGCCGCACAGGTCCGGCGGCCCGCCAGACATCTAGCAGCAAAAGCGCGACGCAGTGATTAAGCACGGTTTCAGCGCCTGCCCGATCCTCACGCAATTCAAGCTCGATCTTGTCGAACATCGCCGTGACAGAGGCGGACAGAGCCTGTTCCAAGTCTGACAGAAAGATGCGGCGGCTGACGATCTCGCGGACGTGGGTGGACAGGGCGTCCGTGGGCAATGCGCGGCCAATGGTGCGTTCCGGCAAACGCAGGATGCAGCCGCGCGCTCCGGCGGCAAGGGCGACCTGCGTGGTCCAGCCGCTGGGGGCCCAGATCAAGCAGGGTGCCACGATCTCGCGCTCGACTTCTTCGGACAGAAACGTGCCGCGACCTGCCAGCAGCAACAGCAGGACCGCACGGTCGCCAGAGGTGTGAAACTCTGTGTTGGTAAGCGCGCTGCGGATGCGCTCTGCCTGGATTGCCTTGCGCTCCATGCGCATGTTCCCCTCAAAAATCCCGTCAAAAGTACCATTCAATCCTCAAAATGTCTATTATCGGCACATCTTCTTCTGACTAACCTGAAGATGTGCTGCGCATTGGAGGATGCGGGGTACTCGGCCAGCGGGGCTTTAGACCTTTGCACGCCGGATCATGGGAGGAAAATTATGACTTGTTTACCATTGCAGGCCGCCCGCGCGGTCTGTCGCCGATCTGCTATGCTTGCAACCGTTGCGGCCCTGTCTTTCGCGGCACCTATGGCCTTTGCGCAGTCGGAAGACAGCATCACTATCGGATACGCTGTCTCGAAATCCGGCCCGAATGCGGGCGGGTCCGACATGACTGTGACGCCGAACTACGAACTCTGGGTTCAGGAAGTGAACGCCGCTGGCGGTCTCAAGCTGCCCGACGGCTCGCAGAAGATGATTGAAGTCATCGCCTATGATGACCGGTCCTCGGCAGAGGAAGTGGTCCGCGCTGTAGAGCGGCTGGCCACGCAGGATGAGGTGGATTTTATCCTTCCGCCTTGGGGCACTGGGTTCAATCTGGCCGTTGCCCCGCTGATGGCCAAGTTCGGCTACCCGCATCTGGCGGGGGCTGCGGTCACCGACAAGGCACCGGATTTCGTCAAACGCTGGGACACCAGCTTTTGGTTCATGGGCGGCAGTGCCGACTATGTGGATGCCCTGACAGAGATCCTCGTCGCGCAGCGTGAGGCAGGGACGATCAACGACCGGATCGCTATGATTTCTGTGGCGGACGGCTTCGGCATCGATCTGGTGAAAGCGGCACGGCCTGCCTTTGAAGCAGCCGGTTTCGAGATCGGGTACGACAAGACGTTTCCGCCCGAAACCTCGGATTTCGCAACCATTCTTGGCGAGGCAGGCAGTGCAGAGGCCGACACCTTTGTCGCCTTCAGCTACCCGCCACACACCTTTGCCCTGACCAAGCAGGCCAAGGTCGCTGGTTTCAATCCGCCGGTCTTCTACCTTGGTGTCGGCGCGGGCTTTCCGGTCTATCCGAATATCGCCGGTGGCTCGGTCGAGGGGGTCATGTCTCTGGGCGGGATCGATCCTGACAATTCATTGAACGCGGCCTACCGTGCCAAGCATGAGGAAGTCATCGGGCGCGCGCCGGACTACTGGGGATCGGTGCTGGTCTATGCCTCGCTCCAGATGCTTGGTCAGTCGATCGAACGGGTCGGACTGGACAAGGCAGCCGTCGCCAAAGAGCTGTCTACCGGCACTTTTGCGACCGTCCTCGGCGAGGAAACCCGTCTAGAAGACAACCAGTTGCGTGCGATCAACTGGGTCGGTCAGTGGCAGAACGGCCAGTTCATCGCCGTTTCGCCTGATGGCGGTGACGGCATGGCTGCCGTGAAACTGCCCAAGCCCGACTGGCAATAAGCCTGCAACAACGGGGAAGGCGCTGGCCGCCTTCCCGACAGACCGAACCAGATCAAATGCTTGAACATATCGTCAACGGGCTCGTGCTCGGCGGCACCTACGCGCTTGTCGCGATGGGGCTGACCATCCAGTACGGCATCGCTCGGATCATGAATCTAAGCTTTGGCGACACGATCATTGCCGCCTGCTTTGCCACATACTTGCTGTTTACCACGCTGAACGTCGGGCCATTGCTGGCCTTGCTGGTGATTGTCCCTGCCGGGTATTTCCTCAGCCTTGGTGTCTATCGTGTCATCATGAAGCCACTTGTGGACCGTGCGCCGGACGCTGGCGCGCTGGAGGTGGATAGCATCCTTGTGACTTTCGGGCTGCTGTTCGTCATACAAGGCGTGCTGCTGACGGTCTTTGGCGGCGGCTACACCAGTTACAGCTTCCTTAATCAGCCTCTCAGCGTGCTGGGAACCGCTGTGGCGGTCAACCGCCTGCTGGCGCTGGCCCTTTCACTGGGGATCGGCGCGATACTGGTGGTCGTTCTGTATCGTAGCCACTGGGGTATGATCCTGCGTGCCGTGGCCGTTGCGCCCCAAAGTGCGCCCCTGTTCGGCATCGATACCGATCGTGCGGCCCGCACAGCCTTTGCCGTGGGCGGCGCGTTGGCCGCCACCGGAGGCGTGGTCCTGTCGATGTTCCAGACCTTCACCGCCACAGGTGGCGTTGTCTTTACCATGAAGGCTCTGATCGTGGTGATCCTTGGCGGCAAGGGCAGTGTACCGGGCGCGATCATCGCGGGGCTGTTGCTGGGACTGGTCGAGACCTTTGTGGCCGCCTACGTCGATCCCGGTCTGACATTGGCCGCAGTCTATACCGTATTCCTTGCGCTGCTGCTGGTGCGGCCCAATGGCCTTTTCGGGAAGGCATGACGATGAAACCAATCCATGCCTTTCCGATTGCCGCGCTTGTCCTGTCAGCGCTTGCCTTTGCGCCCCTGTTCCTGCCGGACTACTGGACCGGCGTTCTGCTGGGGATGACCGGCTATGTCACGCTTGCGACCGCTTGGGCGTTGTTCTCCGGCCCGACGCGCTATGTGTCTCTTGCCACCGTGGCCTTTTTCGGCGTCGGCGCTTACACGGTCGCCGTCCTGAACGAGACACTGCCCTATCCGCTGGTCCTGCTTTGCGCTGCCGGAATTGGCGCTGTCATGGCGCTGGTGGTCGGCCTGTCGACCCTGCGGCTGGCGGGCGTCTACTTTGTCATCTTCACGTTTGGCTTGGCCGAACTGGTGCGCCAGACCGTCAGCTGGTGGGAGGTCAACGTGACCTACACCATGGGGCGCTATGTGTTTCTTCCCTTTGAGGGCCGTCATATCTATTGGCAATTGCTGGCCCTTGCCGCCGTCACGCTGTTGATCTCTTGGGGGATCGGGCGGTCACGCCTGGGGCTGGCGCTGAAGGCCATCGGCGACGATGAAACCGTTGCCGCACACGCTGGCATCGACGTGGCACGGGTCAAGCTGCTGCTCTTTGTGATCTCGGCCACGCTGATCACCCTTGTCGGCGCGATCCAGGCGCCGCGCTGGACCTATATCGAGCCGTCGATTGTCTTCAATCCGACCGTTTCCTTCATGACGCTGATCATGGCGCTTCTTGGAGGAGCGATGCGGCTTTGGGGGCCGCTGGTGGGGGCGATCCCGTTGTTCCTGCTGTTCGAATGGTTGTCGGTCAGCTTTCCGGACCATTTCTCGATCATCTTGGGGCTGTTGTTCATCCTTATCGTCTTCGTGATGCCGCAGGGCGTGTTGGCCAAGGTGGAAAGCCTGCGCAAAGGTGGCCGGACATGAGCGCGGCGTTGCATCTTAGCAACCTGCACAAGCGGTTCGGCGGTTTGGTGGCGGTGAAGGATGTGTCCTTCACCCTCGCCCCGGGCGAGGTCGTGGGCCTGCTTGGTCCCAACGGATCGGGCAAGACTACGGTCATGAACATGATCTCTGGCGCGCTGTCTTGCGATGGCGGTCGGGTGCAGGTGGGCGACACCGACATCACCCGGATGAAGCCGCATCGCGTTGCCCGTCATGGGGTGGCCCGCACCTTCCAGCTGGTACGCCCGCTGCCGACGCTGACAGTCGGAGAGAACGTCCTGCTGTCGTTGGCCTTCGGTCACAAAAAGCACTGGGGCCGCGACGCCCGCGCATTGGTAGAAGAGAAACTGGCCTTTGTCGGGTTGGAGGGGCGCGGCGACGAAATGGTCGGCAACCTGACCTACATCGACCAGAAACGCATGGAGATGGCCCGCGCACTGGCGTCCGAGCCGGAAATCCTGCTGCTCGACGAATGGTTGGCGGGACTCAACCCCTCGGAATTGAAGATCGGCATTGAACTGGTGCGACACCTTCAGGGGCAAGGCATGACCGTGCTGCTGGTGGAACACATCATGGAGGCGGTCCGCGCGCTGTGTTCCCGCTGCATCGTGATGAGCGCGGGCGAAGTCATCGCCGAAGGCGCAACGCAGGATGTGCTGGCGCGACCTGCCGTGATCAAGGCCTATCTGGGAGACGACCATGCTTGAAATCAGCAATCTGACGGTTCGCTATGGTAAGCACTTGGCCGTGGACGCGGTAAACCTGAACGTCGGTCCGGGCGAGATCGTGGTGGTGCTGGGTGCAAACGGCGCGGGCAAGTCATCCCTGCTAAAGGGCGCGGCGGGCATGGTGCCCCGCGCGGCGGGATCGGTACGGTTGAACGGTGCGTCTCTGGACGGGCTACCCGCGCACCGCCTGCCGGACGCGGGGCTGGCGCTGGTGCCCGAAGGGCGCGGTATGATCGGGCCGATGACGGTGGAGGAAAACCTGCGCCTTGGCGCCACTCCGTCGCGGGCCCGCGCCCATGAAGACGAGACTCTAGCAAAGGTCTTCGACATCTTTCCAAGGCTGAAAGAGCGGCGCGGTCAGGTCTTGCGCACCATGTCCGGCGGTGAACAGCAGATGGCCGCCGTGGGGCGGGCAATGATGTCGCGACCGGACTTTCTATTGCTGGATGAGCCTAGCCTTGGCCTTGCCCCGATCATCGTGGGGGATCTGTTTCGGGCGTTGGCTCGGGTGCGTGACACAGGCATGGGCCTGCTGATCGTCGAGCAGAACGTGACCATCAGCCTCCGCAACGCCAGCCGCGGCTACTTGCTAGAGGCCGGACGCATCACCGGCGCAGGCAGTGCGCAAGAATTGATGCAGGATAACGCGGTTCAGAACGCCTTCCTTGGCGGTGCCGCATGACATTCGAGAACGGAGCAAACAGATGAACGTATTAAACCTATTGATCGCAGGAAAAGAACAAGCGGCCGAAGGCGGGCGCACCTTTACCCGAAACAACCCTCTGACCGGCGATGTCGCCACAGAGGCCGCCGCCGCCAGCCAGTCGGACGCGATCGCTGCCGCCGACGCTGCTGCCGCAGCCTTTCCGGAATGGTCCGAAACCGGACCGGGCCAGCGCCGCGCCCTGCTGCTGTCCGCCGCAGACGCCCTTGAGGCCCGCAAAGGCGACATCACCGAGGCGATGGCCGCAGAGCTGGGGGCAACCGCGGCTTGGGCGGGCTTCAACGTGATGCTTGCCGCAGGGATGCTTCGCGAGGCGGCGGCGATGACCACCATGATCAAGGGCGAGATCATCCCCTCGAACCGCCCCGGTTCGATGGCGATGGCGATCCGCCAGCCCGCTGGGGTGGTGCTGTCTATGGCACCGTGGAACGCGCCGGTGATCCTTGGTGTGCGCTCTATCGCGATGCCCTTGGCCTGCGGCAATACGGTGGTCATGAAGTCCTCGGAACTTAGCCCGCGCACCCACGCGCTGATCGCTGAGGCGATGCAGGAAGGGGGGCTGCCTGCGGGCGTGCTGAACGTGATCTCGAACGCGCCGAAGGACGCGGCGAGCATCGTCGAGACGCTGATTGCCCATTCCGCTGTGCGCCGCGTGAACTTTACCGGATCGACCCGTGTCGGGCGGATCATCGCAAAACTTGCTGCCGAGAACCTGAAACCGGCCTTGTTGGAGTTAGGTGGCAAGGCCCCGATGATCGTGCTGGATGATGCCGATCTGGACAAGGCCGTCGCGGCGGCGGCTTTTGGGGCTTACATGAACCAAGGCCAGATCTGCATGTCGACCGAACGGCTGGTGGTCCATGCGGCTGTTGCTGACGCCTTTGTCGCCAAACTGGGCGAAAAGGTCCGGTCCATGGCGGTGGGCGACCCGCGCGAAGGCAACACACCGCTCGGTTGCGTCGTGGACAAGAGTGCGGTCGACCGCATTCTGGGGCTGGTGCGCGAGGCCGAGGACAAAGGCGCGACCCTCATTGCCGGTGGTCAGGCGGATGGTGTTCTGATGCAGGCGACGCTGCTTGATCACGTGACGCCCTCGATGCGCATCTACACCGAGGAAAGCTTTGGCCCCACAGCCTCTATCGTGCGTGTCGGCAGCGTTGATGAGGCGGTGCGCGTTGCGAACGACACAGAATACGGCCTCTCGGCCAGCGTCTTTGGCGAAGACACTGTGCGCGCTATGGCCGTGGCCCGACGCATCGAAAGCGGCATTTGTCATATCAATGGCCCCACGGTGCATGACGAGGCGCAGATGCCGTTCGGCGGCGTGAAAGCCTCGGGATACGGACGATTTGGCGGCACGGCGGCCATTGAGGAATTCACCACCCTGCGCTGGATCACCGTGCAGGACGGCCAGCCGCACTATCCGATCTGAGGCGTGCCATGTTCGATCTGGAAGGCAAGATTTGTCTTATCACTGGCGGTGCAGGGTCTATCGGCCTTGCCACAGCGCAGGTGCTGGCGAAACACGGGGCGCGGCTGGCGCTGGTGGACCTTGATAGCACGGCGCTGGATCAGGCCTGTGCAGTCACCTTTGGCGAGGCCGCACCGGACGTGCTGCGACTGGCCGCCGATGTCACGGACGAGGACGCGGTGCGTCGGGCCGTTGATCACGCGGTGCAGCATTTCGGTGGTCTGGACGTGGTCGTGTCGAACGCGGGTATCTTTGGCACCGTCGCAGCGGTTCAGGACTACCCCACCGAGGTCTTCGATCAGGTCATGGCTGTGCATGTGCGCGGCGCCTTCCTGCTGGCTAAGCACGCTGTGCCGCACATCCGCGACGGCGGCAGCATCGTGCTGACATCCAGCGTGGCGGCAACACGCGGCGATCCGGGTGTTTACGGCTATATCACTGCCAAACACGCGCTGACGGGCCTGATGCGCGTGCTTGCCCGCGATCTCGCGCCGCGCGGCATCAGGGTGAACGCCATCGCGCCGGGTCCGGTGGCGAACAGCTTTCAGGCAAAGGTTGAAAAAGACTTGGGTGCATTGATCGGTTGCGATGGTGCTGTATTCTTCGACGAGATGATCCCTATGGGCCGCCACGCCATCGCCGATGAAATCGCGAACGCGATCCTCTTTCTTGCCTCGGGGCAATCGTCCTTCACCACGGGCCACGTGCTGATGGCTGATGGAGGGATGTCCATATGAGCGCCGCTCCGAATTCAGTTGCAAAGGATCCAAGATGACAGGGAAACTTACCGCAGGCGGCGCGATTTTCGGCAAGCTGAGGGCCTTGGGGGTCGATCATGTCTTTGCCAACTCGGGGACCGATTTCCCGCCGATCATTGAAGGGTTGATCGGGGCAAGGAAGGCCGGACTGGAATTGCCCGTGCCTGTCACTGTGCCGCATGAGCATGCGGCGGTGTCCATGGCGCATGGCTATTGGCAGGTGACGGGGCGCCCGCAAGCGGTGCTGTTGCACACCAACGTGGGCCTCGCGAATGGCGCGACGGCGTTGATCAACGCATGGTGCGATCAGGTGCCGATGATTGTCATGTCCGGTCGCACCCCTGTCACCGAACGGGATCGTTTTGGCGCACGTACAGTGCCGATCGGTTGGGGCCAAGAGATGTTTGACCAAGAGGGGCTGATCCGCGAGACGACGAAATGGCAGTATGAGCTGCGCTTTGCCGATCAGGTCGCCGAGCTGATGGACCGCGCGTGGGCCATAGCCAATTCCACGCCCAAGGGGCCGGTGTATCTGTCGTTGCCGCGCGAAGTCCTGTGTGAACCTTGTCCGCGTGACGGGCTGGACGCGCCATCGCGGCTGGCACCTGCGCTGACCGCCCCCGATCCCGATGCGCTGGCGCGGGCAGCGCGGGCGTTGCGGGCGGCGGAACATCCGTTGATCATCGCCCAACGGGGCGCCGGGTCCGATGCGGGGTTCGCCGCATTGGCGCAGCTGTGCAGCGATTTTGCCCTGCCGTTGTCGCATTACTGGTCGAACCAGTTGGCTTTGCCTTTGTCTCACCCTTGTCAGGTGGGGGCTGATCCCGCGCCGTGGCTGGAACGCGCCGACGTGGTGCTGGTGCTGGATGCGCTGGCACCGTGGTTTCCGGACAAAGTGACATTGCGCGACGACGTGACGGTGATCCAAGCCGGGCCGGACCCGCTTTTCAGCCGTACTCCGGTGCGGGGCTTTGCCGCCGACATCAGCCTTGCCGGACCGGTGGATCGTATCATCGACACCCTCGGGCGCGAGATGCGCGGCTGGCAGGCAGCGGCGCAAGCGGCCAAGACAGCCTCGACTGACAACGTTGATACCCAAGAAGCGTCAGGCCTTAGCGCACGGCTGGCCCGCCGCGACCGCATCGCCACAGCGGCACAGCAGGACCGCGCAGCGGTGCTGCAACGGGCCGAGGCAGGGAAGGCAGTGGCAGGGCAGGCGGGAGCGATGACCAAGGATTGGGTCAGCCTGTGTTTGGGCCGTGCGATCAAGGCTTCGGGCCGCCGCGCCACGGTGTTCCACGAGTTGGGCTGCCCGTTGATGCCGCTCGATCTGGACCAGCCCGACAGCTACTTTCAAGAGCCCCATTCCGGTGGCCTCGGCTGGGGTCTGCCCGCTGCGATCGGAGCGAAAATGGCGCAGCCCGATCGGCTGGTCTTTGCCACCGTGGGGGACGGTAGCTACATGTTCGCCAATCCCACTGCTTGCCACATGGTGGCTGAGGCGCAGGGCGTGCCGGTGATCACACTGGTCCTCAACAATGAGGAATGGGGTGCGGTGCGCCAGTCGGTCGAGGGGCTATACCCGGAAGGCCACGCGCGGGCGGAAAATGAGGTTCCGCTGACTTCGCTGCGTCCCAGTCCCGATTTCACCCGCACCGCCGAGGCCAGCCGCGCCTGGACCGAAACCGTCACAAACGGTGCGGACCTGCCTGCTGCGCTGGACCGCGCCATCACGGTGGCCACCACCGAAGGGCGACAGGTTCTGCTGAACATTGCCATTGCAAGAACGGCGCTGCCTTAAGTCGCGTCAAACAAAAAAGGGAGGAAGACATGAAAATTTTCAACAGGTTGGCCGGATCGGCCCTTGCGTTGGCATTAGCTGCCAGTGCCAGCTATGCGCAGGAATACAAGCTCAAGCTGCACCATTTCCTGAGCCCCAAGGCGCCGGCGCATACCCAGATGCTGGAGCCTTGGGCGAAGCGTATCGAGGAAGCTTCCGGCGGGCGTGTCTCGATCGAGATTTTCCCGTCGATGACGCTGGGTGGGAAGCCGCCGCAGCTGCCACGACAGGCACGCGACGGTGTGGTTGATCTTGTGTGGATCGTGAACGCCTACGCAGCAGGGGCCTTTCCCCGTACCGAGGTCTTTGAACTTCCAGGCGTACACCAAGGCGACAACGCGGCTGTAAACAAGGCCATGCTGGCGATGTACGAAGACTACCTCGCCGAGGACTTCAAGGGCGTCGTCCCGATGTTCCAGCACATCCATCAGGGTCAGGCCATACATATGGCAAGCGATGAGGTCCGCACGCCTGCTGACCTTGAAGGCAAAAAGATCCGCATCCCCTCGCGTACCGGTTCTTGGGTGCTAGAGGCCCTTGGCGCGGCTCCGGTGCAGACCGCAGTTGGCGAAATTCCGGTGGCCCTCTCCAAGAAGGTGATCGACGGGGCGCTGATCCCCTTCGAGATCATTCCGGCGCTCAAGATCCATGAGGTTACCGACTTCCAGATCGAAGGCCCGGGCGGCAAGCGCCTTGGCACCACGTCGTTTTCGGTGCTGATGAACGAAGACCGCTGGAACAGCCTGCCGGACGATCTTAAGGCCGTGTTCCGCGAGGTATCGGGGGAAGACTGGCACGCAGAGATCGGTCAGGTCTGGGCGGCAGCAGACGACTTCGGCATCAAGGTGGCCACGGATAGCGGCAATACGCACATTCAGCTGACCGACGCAGAGTGGGACGCCTTTGAGAGTCGCATTGCCCCCGTGGTAGATCGCTGGATCACCGAGATGGAGGCGCAAGGCATCGACGGGAAGGCCCTTTACGACCGCGCGGTCGAGTTGGTCGGCCAGAACATGGCTGCCAACTGATGCCTTCGGGTCATGGCGCGGGGCGGTTTCGTCCCGCGCGTCTTCTGATCGAACGGGTCATCGACCTTTGGGCGCTACTGGGCGGGCTTGTGCTGTTTGCCGTCGTCGGCGTTAATGCGTGGTCGATCCTTGCGGGGTGGCTGTTCAATGCGCCCTTCGCCGGGGATTTCGAACTGACCGAGATGGGCACGGGCATCGCCGTCTTTGCCTTCCTGCCCTACTGCCAACTGACGGGCGCGAATATCTCTGCCGATATATTCACAATGCGCGCTGGACCTCGACAGGTGGCGCTGATGTCGCTGTTGGCCGCGCTGGTCGCGACCAGCTTTGCGGGGCTGCTGATCGGGCGCACATGGGCGGGTCTGGTGGATTACCGCGCCTATACCGAGTTCACCGGCATCCTTGAGATCCCGATCTGGTGGGCGTTTGTTCCTGCGTTGATGTCCCTTGTGCTGCTGTTTCTGGCCGCTGTGATCACCCTTGCCGACGCCCTCGCAGACATGAAATCCCTCGAAAGGAATTGATCTTGGACAGCCTGACTATCGGAATTGCAGGGCTTGCTGCGCTTGTCGTCTTGATCGGCATTCGGATCCCGATCGCCCATGCCATGATCTTGGTCGGGGGTATCGGCACCGCCATCCTGAACGGCTGGCCGATCCTGCTCAGCCAGCTCAAGGATCTGGCCTATGCGCAGTTCTCGACCTACGATCTCTCGGTGGTGCCGCTGTTCGTTCTGATGGGGGCTATCGCCTCGCGTAGCGGGCTATCGGCGGACCTGTTTCGCGCTGCCAATGCATGGCTTGGCTGGATGCGCGGCGGCGTGGCCATCGCCGCAATCGCAGCCTGTGCGGGCTTCGGCTCTGTCTGCGGCTCTTCACTGGCGACGGCGTCGACCATGGGGCGGGTGGCTCTGCCGGAACTGCGGAAATATCGCTATTCCAACCGCCTCGCCACTGGCACCATTGCGGCGGGCGGCGTGCTGGGGATCCTGATCCCGCCGTCGGTGGTGCTGATCATCTATGCCATCATCGTCGAGGCCAACGTCGTCACCATGTTCATGGCGGCCTTGTTGCCGGGCCTGATCGCGGTGGCCTTCTTCATCCTGACAATCCTTGTCTACACGGCGCTCGTGCCCGATGCCGGCCCTGCCGGAGAGCGCCCCGCGCGGGCAGAGCTATGGACCGCAACGCTGAATATCTTTCCTGTTGTCGTGGTCTTCCTGACCGTGATCGGCGGGCTGTCGATGGGGCTGTTCAACCCGACCCCTGCGGCGGCGGTCGGCGTGGTGATGGTGGCGCTGATCGCAGTGCTGCGCGGTAAGCTTTCGCTGTCAGATACACGCGAAGCATTGCGGGAAACGACCCGCACCACCGGCATGATCTTTCTGATCATGCTTGGCGCAGAACTGTTGAAGATCTTCATGGCAAGGGGCGGGGTGCCTCAGGCTATGGCGGAAATGATGGCCAATT
>JAYZYX010000307.1:0-10881 GCA_036139795.1 Pseudomonadota bacterium
TCGTCCACAAAGCCAAGCGCGATCGCCTCTTCTTTCAAAGTGGTGCCGTTTTTGTGTGCGGTCTTTGCAACCTTGGTGGCGTTGTCGTAGCCGATGGTCGGTGCCAGTGCGGTGACCAGCATCAGCGATTCCTTCATCAGCTTGTCGATGCGGGCGACGTTCGCCTGCGTGCCAACAACCATGTTGTCGGTGAAGGCCGACGCCGAGTCGCCAAGCAGCTGCATCGACTGTAGCACGTTGTAGGACATCATCGGATTGTAGACGTTCAGCTCAAAGTGACCCTGCGAGCCGGCAAAGCCAACCGCTGCGTCGTTGCCCATGACGTGGGCGCAAACCATGGTCAGCGCTTCGGCCTGAGTGGGGTTCACCTTGCCGGGCATGATCGACGAGCCGGGCTCGTTCTCGGGCAGGATCAATTCGCCCAGACCCGAACGGGGGCCCGAACCCAGTAGGCGCATGTCGTTGGCGATTTTGAACAGCGAACCGGCAACGGTCTTCAGTGCGCCCGAGAACATGACCATCGCGTCGTGGGCGGCCAGTGCTTCGAACTTGTTGGGGGCGGTGACGAAGGGCAGGCCGGTGATGGCTGCGATCTCGGCCGCGACTTTCTCGGCAAAGCCCTTGCGGGTGTTCAGACCGGTACCAACGGCGGTGCCGCCTTGCGCCAGTTCATAGATGTCGGGCAGGCACATTTCCACGCGCTTGATGCCCTGAGCTACCTGATGGGCGTAGCCACCGAATTCCTGGCCCAGCGTCAGCGGGGTTGCGTCCTGGGTGTGAGTCCGGCCGATCTTAATGATGTCCTTGAACTCTTCCGACTTGGCGACCAGCGCGGCGTGCAGCTTGCGCAGGCCAGGCAGCAGCACGTCACGGGCCTGCATGCCGATGGCCACGTGCATGGCGGTCGGGAAAGTGTCGTTCGACGACTGGCCCATGTTGCAGTGGTCGTTGGGGTGCACGGGCGATTTCGAACCCATGGTGCCGCCCAGAATTTCGATCGCGCGGTTCGAGATAACCTCGTTCGCGTTCATGTTCGACTGGGTGCCCGAACCGGTTTGCCAGACAACCAGCGGGAAGTTGTCGTCAAACTTGCCTTCGATCACTTCGGCGGCAGCAGCCTGAATCGCTTTCGACAGTTCCGCATCGAGATCGCCAAAGCCTTCGTTCACGGCAGCGGCGGCCTTTTTCACCACACCCAAGGCACGAATAACCGGCACGGGCTGCTTTTCCCAACCGATTGGGAAGTTGATGATCGAACGCTGGGTCTGCGCGCCCCAGTACTTGTCAGCGGGAACTTCGAGAGGACCAAAGCTGTCGGTTTCGGTACGGGTATCGGCCATGAGGCAACCTCCTGTGGATCTGTTGCCCGAGGGTTTACAGGCAGAAAAGCCCTGTCGCAATCGCGTCAGGGCTTTAGATAGCGCAAACGGGGTCGAAAAATGTCGCTTGTGATCACAAATTTAAACCGTGTGATCACGGGTTACTTGCGGAATTTGTCCAAGCTGACGATTTCTGCATCACCGTGGGGCTCTTCTTCCACCTCGGCCAGTTCTGCGTCCAGTTCATCCTCGTCGTCGTCATCGTCGTGGGCGCTTTCAAAGCGCAGGCCGAATTCGACGGACGGATCAACGAAGGTGCGGATGGCGTCATAGGGGATGTAAAGGCGCTCAGGAGTGTCGCCAAAGTTCAGCGTGACGCCAAAGCCGTCTTCGTCCACATCCAGCGATTCAAACCAATGTTGCAGCACCACAGTCATTTCCTGCGGATAGCGCTGCATCAGCCAATCCGCGATTTCGACCCCTTCGGAGTGGGTCGAGAAGGTGATGAAGAAATGGTGATCGCCGGGCAAGCCAGTTTCTGAAACACCCGTCAGCACTTGGCGGATCAAACCGCGCATAGCTGCGTGCATCAGATTGCCATAGTCGATATCGCCCATTTCAGGTGCCTCCATTTTCTTGTCAGCATAGTTCAACAAGAACCAAACAAAAGGGGAAATGCACCCTCACGTCAGTCCCGTCAGTATCGCGCTGAGCACTGCCATGAAAACAATCGTGCGGGCAATATCCCATTTGCGCCACAGAAGCACTATCGCGGCCACTAGGGAAAAGCCAACGCTTTCGAAGGCAAGTGTCTGGAATTGCGGGATAGTCAGGGTCATGGGCCCCCATGAGAGAATGCTGGTTTCTGCAAAGAAGACGTGCAGGGCGAACCAGATCGAAAGGTTCAGGATCACCCCGACCACGGCTGCTGTAATTGCGTGCAGTGCCTTTGCAAATCTGGGGGCATTGCCAAGTTTCTCGATGTAGGGCGCACCGGCAAAAATCCAGATGAAGCAAGGCACGAAGGTCACCCAGAGGCACATTCCAGCGGCCAGGATGGCCTGCGGTATGCCGCCCTGTGCATAGCCTGCCAGAAGGGCAACAAACTCGGTCACAAGGATGAGCGGGCCGGGGGTGGTTTCGGCCAGTCCTAGCGCGTCTATCATCTGTTCGGTGGTGATCCACTGATAGGTTCCGACAACCTCTTGGGTCATGTAGGTTAGAACCGCATAGGCACCACCAAAGGTCACGACCGCAAGTTTTGAAAAGAAAACAAATATTTGCGTCAGGAAGCTCGCGTCTAGCGCGTAGGCAATTAGAAGCGGCGTCAGCCATAGGAGCAGGCCGATGAAGATCACTGTGAGCGTATAGTTCCCGCGTCCAGCCTGATCGGGCGCTTCCGTTGGCTCAAAGCGAGGGGTGTCGATGCTGCCGATGACAGCTGCCCAAATGATCACCATAGGAAAAGGCGCATCGAACGCGAACAGCGCGATGAAACTGCCTGCCGCGATCGCCCAATCCAAAGGGGCCTTTAGCGCCTTTTTTGACACTTTCATAAGTGCTTGCAGGACGATGATGATCACAGCTGCCTGAATGCCGGTAAACATCGCCTGCATCAGGGGCAACTGCCCCCAAAGTGCATAAGCCAGCCCAAGCGCCAGAATCAGGAGCGCACCCGGAACCACGAACAAAAGCCCTGCAATCAGGCCGCCAGCGATGCCGCGCAGGCGCCAGCCGGAATAGGTGGCCAACTGCATCGCCTCTGGGCCGGGTAGCAGCATGCAAAAGGACAGGGCGCGCAGGAATTGCGCCTCGGTCAGCCAAGGGCGATCTTCCACCAGTTCCTTGTGCATCAAAGAGATTTGCGCCGCAGGGCCGCCGAAGGACAGCAGGCCAATGCGGCCAAAGACGCGAAAGAGATCAGAGAACGGGATACTGGACATCGGGCCCCTCGGTCAGACGTTTGGCCCTTAGCTATGTGAGGCCGTTCCCGCTTGGCAAGCGAAGGTTTTACAACGCGCCGTGGTGGGCGCGGCTGTCGGCAGGGGCCTCGGCCCGATCTTCCATGCCGTAATCGCGCATGACCGATGCGACGCGTAGGCGGTAGTCAGCGAAATAGCTTTGGCGGCCAGCCTCTTGCGCGCCGCGGTGGGCGGTCAGCTTGCGCCAGCGGATCACAGCGTCTTCGTCGCGCCAAATAGACAGGGACAGCAGCTTACCGGGGGTGGTCAGGCTTTCGAAACGCTCAACGCTGATAAACCCGTCAAAGCCTTCCAAATGCTCTTTCATCTTGGCCGCCATCTCCAGATAGGGGCCTTGCATGCCGTCCTTGGGCGTCACTTCGAAAATCACTGCAATCATGTAAATTCCTCCCACTCCGCCCGAATTAAGAACGGCAAACGGGCTTTTTGAAAAGCAAAATCGACGATGGGAAGGGAAGTGCAGGTTTCTGTTGCCAGGTACCTGCGAACCCCGCCTTACGCTGCTAGGCGTAAGGACTTAGATTTCGGAAACTCCGACTGCTTACGCAGCCATTGCTACCGGAGCACGATTGTCGTTTGCAATTGTACTGTTTGAACCGATAACGGCGGTATCACACCGGGACAAAGCAAACCCCTTTAGACGTTCGTCGATCCTATTTCGGCCCCATGATCCCAAACGATAGGATTTTTGGTGGAGCCGCCGGGTACCGCCCCCGGGTCCGATCCGCTTATTACGAGCGCGTTTATGTCCATAGTCGGTTGCCCGACGTGCCTAACCTACGAACTTTCCACGGGGTTTCAAGAGGCTGACGCGAAAATCCAGCGGCATTCGCGCGGATATCCCTTGGCCTGTCGCGCAATCTTTGCATTGATGCTGTTAGAAATTTTGCAGAAAATACGTTTATGAGGCGTGCATGCTGACCCGAGAATTTTGCATCACGATGGCCCGCTATAATGCTTGGCAGAACCGCGGGCTGCGGAAATTATTGCAAACCATGCCGATGAAAGAGCTGAAAGCGGACCGAGGACTGTTCTTCGGCTCGATTTTCGCGACGGTGAATCACCTTCTTTGGGCCGATACCATGTGGATGTCGCGGTTTCAGGGGCAGCCCCAGCCTGATGTGAGCCTGAAAGACGCCGTGAACTTTCAGCCAACCATCGCAGCTTGGGCAGGCGAAAGGTTCCGGACTGACGGGCATATCCTCTTGTGGGCCGAAAAGGTCCGAGAGGTTCAGTTGGTGTCAAACCTGACGTGGTATTCCGGTCTGAAGGGGGCTGAGGTCTCGCGCAATATGGGGGGCTGTGTGGCGCATTTTTTCAACCACCAGACCCATCATCGGGGGCAGATCCACGCGGCATTGACCGGAATGGGACTAACGCCTGAGCCGACCGATATGTTCCTGATGCCCGATCAAGGACCGTGGCTGTGATGGGGACCGGCAAAACCTCTGTTGTCTGCAGAAGGGCTTTTCTTTCGCGAAATTGCACTAGTCTTTGATCCAACAGGAAAACTCCTGCGTATGAATTGGAAAAAGCAGTGAGGTCTCGTGTCAGATCATTCTCCGATCCTAGTGTGGTTGCGCCGCGATTTGCGCCTGTCGGATCATCCGGCCTTGTGGGCGGCCATGTCCTCGGGGCGGGCGGTTGTTCCGGTGTTCATTCGTGATGACTTGGTCGATGGCCTAGGGGCCGCGCCCAAATGGCGCTTGGGGCTGGCGCTAGAGCATCTGGCCGCGCGGCTGGAACAGATCGGATCGCGTCTGATCTTGCGTAGCGGCGCGGCTTTGGAATGTCTGACTGAATTGGTGAAACAGACCGGCGCCGGTGCAGTCTACTGGGCGCGCACCTATGATCCCGAAGGTACCGCCCGTGACACTGCGGTCAAAGCCGCGTTGAAAGACGCCGGGATTGAGGCGCGTAGCTTTGACGGTCACCTGATGTTCGAGCCTTGGACCGTGCAAACGGGGCAGGGTGCGTTTTACAAGGTCTTCACCCCCTACTGGAAGAACGTGCGTACGGTGGATGTGGCGCGGCCGCTTGGGGCAATTTCATCCCTGAAAGCTCCGGACAGTTGGCCGGAAAGCGAAGCCTTGGCCGACTGGTCACTTGGTGCCGCCATGCGGCGCGGCGCGGAAGTGGTGCGCCCCTTCGTTCAGCTTGGCGAAGAGGCGGCGCAGCAGCGGTTGGACCTGTTCCTGAACCAAAAAGTGGATGCCTATGACACCGACCGCGACCGCCCTGATCGGGATGGAACCAGTTGCCTGTCAGAGAACCTTGCGTTGGGGGAAATCAGCCCGCGCCAATGCTGGCACGCGGCGTTGCGCAAGCGGGAAGAGGGCTCGAAAGGGGCCGAGACCTTTATGAAGGAACTCGCATGGCGCGAGTTTGCTTATCACCTGCTGTGGCACACGCCCCATATCGCAACCGGCAACTGGAAATCTGCTTGGGACAAATTCCCGTGGAACGAAGCTGAGACCGATGAGGTCATCGCATGGAAGCAAGGGCGCACTGGCATCCAGTTCGTCGATGCCGCCATGCGCGAGCTTTACGTCACAGGCAGGATGCACAATCGCGGGCGGATGATCGTGGCCAGCTATCTGACAAAACATCTGCTGAGCCATTGGAAGATCGGCCTGAAGTGGTTTGAGGATTGCCTGATCGATTGGGACCCCGCTGCGAATGCGATGGGCTGGCAGTGGTCCGCAGGCTCTGGCCCCGATGCCACGCCCTATTTTCGCGTGTTCAACCCTGTCACGCAACTCGACAAGTTCGACCCCCAGCGCGACTACGTCAGTCGCTGGATCGCCGAGGGGCGCAGCCGACCCCATGAGGACGCTCTTAACTACTTTAAGGCGATTCCCGAAAGCTGGGGTCTTTCGCCAGATGATGCCTATCCAAAGCCCATCGTTGCCGCCGACAAAGGCCGCGAGCGGGCGCTTTCCGCCTATGAGACACGGGATTTCTGAAACAATGAACCAGATGCTTGCCCCAACGGGAAACAGTACCTTAGCCTGTGAGTATGATGAGGAGTGCGCTCTGATGGTGTTGACTGATACGAGTGGACAGCGCGATTTGCCCCGATATTTCCCTGCCGTCTTCCAGATGGTGAAGGGCATGCGTGCGGGGCGTCTGGATATCCGTTTGCCCGACGGGCGCGTATTCCGCGCCGAAGGCCAGATCGCAGGGCCCGTGGCCGAAATCCACATCCACAACCCTGACACGTTTGCCCGTCTGATCCGTGAAGGCGATCTGGGCTTTTGCGATTCCTATCTGGACGGCTGGTGGTCCTCGCCCGATTTGCAGGCCTTTATGGATCTGGTCCACGACAAGAACGATCAGATCTATGACGGCTTTCCAGGGCAGGGTCTTGTCCGCGTCCTAGAGAAATTCCGGTTCTGGATGCAGTCCAACACCAAGAAGCAGGCCAAGAAGAACATCTCGTATCACTATGATCTGGGGAATGATTTCTATTCCTTGTGGCTGGATGATACGATGACCTATTCCTCGGCGATCTTTGCCACGGGTCAGGAAAGCCTGGAGGCTGCGCAGATCGCCAAATACAAATCCATGATTGATCAGATGGACGTAAAGCCCGGCGATCATGTGCTTGAGATCGGCTGCGGCTGGGGCGGTTTTGCCGAATATGCCGCAAAAGAGCGGGGCCTGAAGGTCACGGGCCTCACGATCAGCAAAGAACAATTCGACTTTGCCCAAGCGCGCATCGCCAAGGCGGGGCTCTCGGATATGGTAAATTTTAAGTTACAGGATTACCGAGACGAGAAGGGCACCTATGACGGCATCGCCAGCATCGAGATGTTTGAGGCCGTGGGGCAGAAATACTGGCCGGTTTACTTTGAGACTGTCCGCAAAAACCTGCGTCCGGGACGCAAAGCGACCATCCAGATCATTCTGGTTGAGGATCGCCGCTGGGATACTTACCGAAAAGGCGTTGATTTCATTCAGAAATACATCTTCCCGGGTGGCATGCTGCCGTCGCCCTCGGTTCTGAAGGGCGAAGTGGAAAGCGCAGGGCTACGGCTGGCAAAGACGCTTGAGTTCGGTGAAAGCTACAGCCTCACCCTGCGCCGCTGGCACGAGGTCTTTGATCGGAAATGGGCGGATATCCAGAAATTGGGCTTTGATGAACGGTTCAAGCGCATGTGGGATTTCTACCTTACGTCTTGCGCGGGGTCGTTCCGAGGGGGTATTTGCGATGTAACCCAGATTACAGTCCAAAGGCCATCCTGACCTCATGCCCACAGCCGCCCGTCTGATCGCAGCAATCTTTCTTGGTTTGACCGGACTGGTGCTTGCGTTCCAGATGCGCGGCGCGGCCATCAGCGCCGACAACTTGGTTCTTCCGAACTTTATCGAGATCACGGCTGTCTTCATCGGGGTCACCACCGGTTGGCTGGTGGTGGGGCCGCGCAGCGGGCGCGGCTGGCAGTTTGCTGCCTCGACCGGCATCACAGGCGGCATCGTTCTGGTGGTGGGTCTGTTTTTGTCTATCGGCGCTCATGAGATGTTGCGCCGGACCCTGCGCAACCAATATGACACGGCTATGGAAGCATTGCTTGCGATCTTCGACATTGCGCTGAAGGACCTGTTCGCCTTGTCTACACCAGGTGTGCTGCTGCCATTGATCGCGGGGGCCATCATGACAGGTTTTGCCAGCGAAGTCGCATCGCGAAACTGGAAGTAATTCTATGACCGATATTTTTGTTTATGGCACCCTGTGCCATGCGCCTCTTGCCCGAATGATCGCGGGCGAGGAGCCTGAGCTTGTCGCTGCAAGCCTTTTGGATCACGCGGTTTTCTGGGCTTCAGGGCAAAGCTATCCGCTGCTTTTGGGGGTTGAGGGTACAGCGGCGCAGGGCCAGTTGCTGACCGGTCTGTCAGATGCGGCGCGGGCGCGGCTGGATTTCTATGAGGCGGCCTTTGGCTATTACCCTGCCAAGGTCACGGTCCAGACGGCATCCGGCCTGCAAGAGGCCCTGTGCTATTTCCCCGAAGCGGTGAACGATATCCCCGGTGCGCCGTGGGATTTGGGCGCTTGGCAGGCCACTTGGGCGCAAATCTCACTATATGCGGCTGAGGAGGTGATGCAATCCTTCGGGCTGGTTGATCCGCTGACCATCGGTCAGCGCTTTCCGGCGATCCGGATGCGGGCGGCCTCGCGGGTGACGGCCGAAGCCTATCCCAGCGCCTTGACGCCTTCTGGCATGACACAGGCGCAGGTGATCACCCATCGCCGCCATACGCCTTACACGAACTGGTTCTCGGTGCTGGAAGAGGATCTGAGTTTTGCGAAACACGAAGGTGGTCAAAGCCCCGTGGTGAACCGCGCGACCTTTATGTCTGGAGATTCGGTTTTGATCCTGCCCTACGATCCGAAACGGGATCGGGTGCTGCTGATCGAACAATTCCGCGCCGGTCCCCATTTTCGCGGTGATCCCCATCCTTGGACGCTAGAGCCCGTCGCGGGCCGCATTGATCCGGGTGAGACACCAGAGCAGGCCGCCCGCCGTGAGGCAGTGGAAGAGGCGCGTCTTGATCTACAGGCGCTGCATTCAGCGGGGCGCGGCTATCCGTCGCCGGGATGTTCCAGCGAACACTATAATTTCTTTATTGGTATTGCGGATTTGCCCGACCAGATCGTCGGCGTTGCCGGCGAAGAGGCCGAGGCAGAGGATATTCGCAGCCATTTGTTCGACTTCACCACCTTCATGCAGATGATCGATAACGACCGGATCAGTGCCTATCCCACCTTCCATTTGGGCCTGTGGTTGGCACGTGCACGTGATCGTTTGCGCCTAGCTGCTTGAGTTCACCCGCAGACCCCCCTAGAGATTATCCGTCAGAATACGAAAGGGCGCATGATGCGGATTGCACAGGATTTGGCCGGAGCCATCGGAAACACCCCTCTGATCAAGCTGCGTAAAGCAAGCGAAGAGACCGGATGCACCATCCTCGGCAAGTGTGAGTTCATGAACCCGGGCCAGTCGGTCAAGGACCGCGCTGCGCTCTACATTATCAAGGACGCGCTGGAAAAAGGTTTGCTGGAACCCGGCGGCACCATCGTTGAAGGCACCGCGGGTAACACCGGTATCGGCCTTGCGCTGGTTGGCGCCTCGATGGGCTTCCGCACGGTGATCGTGATCCCCGAGACCCAGTCTCAGGAAAAGAAGGACATGATCCGTCTGGCCGGTGCCGAACTGGTTCAGGTACCCGCAGCGCCTTATCGCAACCCCAACAACTACGTGCGCTATTCAGGCCGTCTGGCCGAAGAACTGGCCAAGTCCGAGCCCCATGGCGCGATCTGGGCGAACCAGTTCGACAACGTTGCCAACCGCCGCGCGCACGTTGAAACCACCGGCCCCGAGATTTGGGAACAGACCGGCGTCAAGGTTGATGGCTTTATCTGCGCCGTTGGCTCGGGCGGTACGCTGGCCGGTGTGGCCGAGGCGTTGCAGCCCAAAGGCGTCAAGGTCGGTCTGGCCGATCCTATGGGCGCGGCGCTTTACAGCTTCTACACCAGCGGCGAGTTGAAGGCCGAAGGTGGCTCGATCACCGAAGGCATCGGTCAGGGCCGGATCACCGCGAACCTTGAAGGGTTCACGCCTGATTTCGCCTACCAGATTCCCGACGAAGAGGCGCTGCCGATCGTCTTTGATACGCTGGCGGAAGAGGGTCTTTGCCTTGGCGGCAGCTCTGGCGTCAACGTTGCCGGTGCGATCCGGATGGCGAAGGAAATGGGCCCGGGCCACACCATCGTGACCATCTTGTGTGACTATGGCACCCGCTACCAGTCCAAGCTGTTCAACCCTGAATTCCTTCAGGAAAAAGGTCTGCCGGTTCCCGGCTGGCTCAGCACCGGCCCGAAGAGCATTCCGGGGGTGTTTGTTGACGGCTAAAGCCCTCGACATCCTGCGACGGGCCCTTCTGGGGCTCGTCTTTTGCCTTGTCCTTCCCCTTGGCGCGCTTGCTCAGAGCGAGCCCGACTATGATGCGTGGACCAAAACGGCGGACCGCGCCGAAGTGGTATTGGATCAGGACTGGGCCGCAGAAAGCGCCTTGGAAACCCTGCGGGCCGAGATTTCGGATTACCGCAGCCAGTTCCAACGGGTGCAATCGGCCAACCAGGAACGGATCACCACGCTAAAAGCGCAGATCGCAGCCTTAGGGCAGGTGCCCGAAAACGGGACCGAGCCGCAAGAGATCGCGTCCCGCCGCGCTGACCTTCAAAAGCAACTGGACGATCTGGAAGTTCCACGTGTCCGCGCGGACGAGGCCTATAGCCGCGCCGATGGTCTGATTGGCGAAATTGACAGTCTATTGCGCAAGCGTCAGGCGGAAAAGCTGACCTCGCTGGACCCTGCGCCGCTGAACCCTGTGAATTGGCCCGTTGCTGGCAAGACTGCGCTGGATTACGTGCGTAATGTGGCGGCTGAAACCAAACCATCCTGAGTGAAGCCATATGGCCAAAATCCGAAATCACTTGAAGTCAAACAGGCGTCTGCCGCGCGCTTATGGTATGCAGGGGACGACTCACTAGACTAGCCCCTAGACCATGGGGTATG
>JAYZYX010000308.1:0-8333 GCA_036139795.1 Pseudomonadota bacterium
GCTTTGCGTTCACCCCTGATAACCAGAAGTGGGCCGAAGCGCAGATCCAGAAGTACCCAGAGGGCCGTGCTGCCAGTGCGATCATTCCGCTGCTGTGGCGCGCTCAGGAGCAGCACGGCTGGTTGACCCGTCCGGCGATCGAACACGTCGCGGACATGCTGGGTATGGCCTATATCCGTGCGCTTGAGGTTGCGACCTTCTACTTCATGTTCCAGTTGCAGCCTGTGGGCAGCGTGGCGCACTTCCAGATTTGTGGCACCACCAGCTGCATGATCATGGGCGCCGAAGATCTGGTTGCGGTCTGCAAAAAGAAAATTGCTGCCAAGGCACACCAAGTGTCCGAAGACGGCAAGTTCAGCTGGGAAGAGGTCGAGTGCCTTGGTGCCTGCACCAACGCGCCCATGGCCCAGATCGGCAAAGACTACTACGAAGACCTGACCCCTGCGGGTCTGGAAAAGATGATCGACGACATGGCGAAGGGCGAGGTTCCTCTGCCCGGTCCGGCGAACGGCCGCTACACCTCGGAACCCAAGGGTGGCAACACTGCCCTGACCGAAGGCGCGCGTGAGCACGAATACAACGGCTCGGTCCAGCTGGCCCATGACATCGGTGACACCCTGAAGCGCATCGACGGCACCGAAGTTCCTTTCAGCGCGCCTTGGCTGGACAAAGCAGCCGATCACGGCTCGCGTCTGGCAGGTGGCCCGTCTTCGCAGGCTGAAGCAGCGGCAGAGGCTCCTGCGGTCAAGCCGGCTGCGGATGACAGCGCTGCTAAGCCCGAGACCGACATCAGCAAGCCTGTTGCCGAAGAGAAGAAAGCCGCTGCGGTTGAAGAGGTCGTCGCGACCGATGAAGACAAGCCCGCAACGCTGGAAGCTGCCCGCGACGGCAAAGCCGATGATCTGAAGATGATCAAAGGCGTTGGCCCGAAGCTGGAGAAAATGCTGAACGGCATGGGTTTCTTCCACTTCGATCAGGTCGCCGCATGGACGGACCGCGAACTGGCTTGGGTTGATCAGAACCTCGAAGGCTTCAAGGGCCGCGCAACCCGTGACGAATGGGTCGCGCAGGCACAGAAGCTGGCAGCCGGTGAAGAGACCGAATTTGCAAGCCGCGCCAAGAAGGACGGTCTTTACGACTGATCCCCTGTAACCCCGAATTAGCCAAGGAAGAGACCCTAAGCCGATGACACAGACCAACCACATGATGGACCGCACCGAAGCGTGCTGGAGCATCGCAGGCGCTTGCGGCGTCGCTGTGGCCCTGTTCGTGTGGCTTGTGGCGGGTGCCTCGGTGATTATGGGGCTGGCGTTTGGCGGGTTCGCCGCGCTGGCGGGCGGACTTTATCTGATGTGGATGCTGGCGCCTGCGGGGCTGGGGATCGGTGTGCAGCCGGTGCCTGTGACCGTTGAAAGCGATAGCGGCCCTCGGGGCTAAGGAATTTGCCCCGTTGCGGGGCAGGGACGACAGAGGCTGCTTGGCCTCAATGAATGGAGACAGAACAAAGCTTATGGGTACTTCGGACCAGAACTCAGCCCGACAAGGCCGCATGTTGGCGATTGTGATCGCCTGCACCGTGGCATTGTGGATGGGCGCGCAGGTTCTGGGTCGGGCGATTGGCCTGCCGGGGCGCTATGCTTTGCTCTTCGATTTCGCTGCGATCGCGGCCTTTATCTGGGTCATGGTTGTGGCATTGCGGATCTGGCGCAATCAGCGTCACGACAACGAAAGGTGATCTTCTCATGCTGAAGGATCAGGATCGGATCTTTACCAACATCTACGGGATGCAAGACCGTAGTCTGAAGGGCGCGATGAAGCGTGGCCACTGGGATAAAACTGCGGATCTGATCGCGCTGGGTCGGGATGAGATTATCGAACGCATGAAGGCCTCTGGTCTGCGCGGTCGTGGCGGTGCGGGCTTCCCCACCGGTCTGAAGTGGTCGTTCATGCCCAAGCAGAGCGATGGCCGCCCCTCGTATCTGGTGATCAACGCCGACGAATCCGAGCCCGGCACCTGAAAAGACCGCGAGATCATGCGTCACGATCCGCACACCCTGATCGAGGGTGCGCTGATTGCGTCGTTCGCGATGAATGCGAACACCTGCTACATCTACATCCGTGGTGAATACATCCGCGAGCGTGAAGCCCTGCAGAACGCCATCGACGAATGCTATGACGCGGGCCTGCTGGGTAAGAACGCGGCTAAGTCGGGCTTTGATTTCGACCTTTACCTGCACCACGGTGCGGGCGCCTACATCTGCGGCGAAGAGACCGCGCTGATCGAAAGCCTTGAAGGCAAAAAGGGCATGCCCCGTATGAAGCCGCCGTTCCCTGCGATGGCTGGTCTCTATGGTTGCCCGACGACCGTGAACAACGTGGAATCGATCGCAGTGGTGCCCACCATCCTGCGTCGCGGCCCTGAATGGTTCGCCGGCTTTGGCCGTCCCAACAACGCGGGCACCAAGCTGTTCGCGATCTCGGGTCACGTGAACAACCCCTGCGTCGTTGAAGAAGAGATGTCGATCTCGTTCGAGGAACTGATCGAGAAGCATTGCGGCGGTATCCGTGGCGGCTGGGACAACCTGCTGGCTGTGATCCCCGGCGGCTCGTCCGTGCCTTGTGTGCGCGGCGAGAAGATGCGCGATGCGATCATGGACTTTGACTACCTGCGCGGCGAACTGGGCTCGGGCCTTGGCACCGCGGCGGTGATCGTCATGGACAAGCAGACCGACATTGTGAAAGCGATCTGGCGTCTGTCCAAGTTCTACAAGCACGAAAGCTGTGGCCAGTGTACGCCGTGCCGTGAAGGTACCGGCTGGATGATGCGTGTGATGGACCGTCTGGTTCGGGGCGAGGCAGAGATCGAAGAGATCGACATGCTGTTCCAGGTGACCAAGCAGGTTGAAGGCCACACCATCTGTGCGCTGGGTGACGCGGCTGCATGGCCGATCCAGGGCCTGATCCGCAACTTCCGCGAAGAGATCGAAGATCGCATCAAAGCGCAGAAGTCCGGCAAGATCGGCGCAGCGGTTGCGGCGGAGTAAGCACGGTGCAGCAACCCCTTAACCACCATCTGGCAGAGCTGAACGTCGGTCGCCTTGTTGCGCCCACCGACGATCCGCGCGTGGCCGAGTTCATGGGTGCGCTTGACCGCATCAATGGGCTTGGCAAGCGGATGCCCGGCTTTGTCTGGATGATGGAAGGGTCGGGGGAACCCGGTACCGGCAATACAGAGGCCAAGATCGGCGGCGATCCTCAGCACGTCAGCAACCTGACGGTTTGGGAAAACGTCGAGACGCTAGAGAACTTTGTCTGGAACACGGTGCATCGCCAGTTCTACGAACGCCGGACCGAATGGTTCGAAATTCTGGGCGATATGCATTTTGTCATGTGGTGGGTTCCCGAAGGGCATCAGCCGACACTGGATGAGGCTCTGGAAAAACTGGCTCACCTGCGCAAGCACGGCAACAGCGACTTTGCGTTCGACTGGTCGTGGCTAGAGCAGGCGGAACTGTACAAACGCGGGCGCTGCGGCGCCATCGCGGCGGAGTGAGTGGGATGCGGGTTCTTTCAGCAACGCTTCTGATTGCAGCTCTGGCTGTTTCGGCCTGTGGCAAGCAGCCCTACGAATACGCGGGCTCGAACCACAAGGCGAAGGTCAAGACTGCGCGCTCGGATCGGGCAACGATGACCATCCCGACCAAAAAGGTCTCGGACGGTCTGGATGGCGCACGTGCTGCCGCCCAGTTCGAAGCGACCCGTCATTGCCTGAAGTATTTCGGCTCGTCCGATATTATCTGGGCTGTTGGCCCCGAGACTGCGGATGCAGATCTGCCGATCAACGGCGAAGTTGTGACCTTTAGCGGGGTTTGCGCTGAATGATCCGTTTCGCGTTCATATCCATGATGATGGCGGGCTCGGCCACCGCGGCAGAGGCATTGGTGCCCTTGTCGCAGGTCAAGGACGTCAACGACGGTCTGGTGGCCGTGGCTGTGGCGGATCACATCCGCAACAAATGCAGCACCATCGAACCCCGTCTGATCGTGGCATGGCGCTATCTGGGCAGCCTTGAGACCCGTGCGCAGCAGCTTGGCTATAGCGACGAAGAGATCGAGGATTTCGTCACCGACAAATCCGAGAAAAAGCGCATCGCTGCTCTGGCCGGTGCCTACATCGTCGAACATGACGCCAAACCGAATGACAAAGACAGCCTGTGCCGTCTGGGCCGCGAAGAGATCGCAGCCAACTCGGCCGTTGGCAATTTGCTGAGGGAGAAGTGAGCATGCGTTTGCTTTCTGCCATCACGCTGACCCTTGCCCCTGTTGCCGGTTTTGCCGCGCAGGACATCACCAAGGACGAAACCGTGCGCGGCTTTGTCACCACTTCGGTGATTGCGGCGAAGGTCGCGAATGGCTGTGACAAGCTGACCATTTCCTCTGCCGGACTGACCGTCCTGCAGACCGAGGTGTTCGCCTACATAGAAGGTCAGGGCTACGGCGCTGAAGAAGCTGCTGGCCTTCAGGACGAGGCATTCAATCGCGAAATCGGCCGCGCTGCGGATGCGGCGATTTCTGAGCAAGGATTTGACCCCAAGAATGCGCGCGACCTGTGCGCTTTTGGGAAGAAAGAGATGACGAAGGGCAGCGCTGTTGGCTCTGTTCTGGAAAGCAGGTGAGAAGATGACGGAACTTCGCAAGATCATCATTGACGACAAGGAGATCGAGGTCGATCCCGCCATGACCCTTATCCAGGCCTGTGAAGAGGCCGGGGTCGAAATTCCGCGCTTCTGCTACCACGAGCGCCTGTCGATTGCTGGCAACTGCCGCATGTGTCTGGTCGAGGTTGTCGGCGGCCCGCCGAAGCCTGCTGCCAGCTGCGCGATGCAGGTCCGCGATCTGCGCCCTGGCCCCGAAGGCCAGCCGCCCGTGGTGAAAACCAACACGCCCATGGTCAAGAAGGCCCGTGAAGGTGTGATGGAATTCCTGCTGATCAACCACCCGCTGGATTGCCCGATCTGCGATCAGGGCGGCGAGTGTGACCTTCAGGATCAGGCAATGGCCTACGGTGTGGACTTCTCGCGTTACCGCGAGCCCAAGCGCGCCGTGGACAACCTGAACCTTGGCCCGCTTGTGGGCACTGCGATGACCCGCTGCATCAGCTGCACCCGCTGCGTGCGTTTCACCACCGAGGTGGCTGGCATCACCCAGATGGGTCAGACCGGTCGTGGCGAAGATGCAGAGATCACCAGCTACTTGAACCAGACGCTGGATTCGAACCTGCAGGGCAACATCATTGATCTGTGCCCCGTTGGTGCGCTGACCTCCAAGCCTTACTCGTTCACCGCGCGTCCGTGGGAGCTGACCAAGACCGAGACCATCGACGTGATGGACGCTCTTGGCTCGAACATCCGGGTGGATACCAAAGGCCGCGAAGTGATGCGGATCATGCCGCGCAACCACGATGGCGTGAACGAAGAGTGGCTGTCGGACAAATCGCGTTTCGTTTGGGATGGCCTGCGTCGTCAGCGCCTAGACCGCCCCTACATCCGTGAAAACGGCAAGCTGCGTCCCGCGTCGTGGGGTGAGGCTCTGGCCGCTGTTGCTGGCGCGATGAAGGGCAAGAAGGTTGCCGGTCTGATCGGTGATCTGGTTCCCGTTGAGGCCGCATATGCGCTGAAGCAACTGGTCACCGGTCTGGGTGGCAACGTGGAATGCCGCGTTGACAACGCCCGTCTGCCCATCGGCAACCGTGGCGCCTATGCTGGTACCGCCGCGATCGAAGATATCGATAGCGCCAAAGAAATCTTGCTGGTTGGTACCAACCCCCGCAACGAAGCGCCGGTTCTGAACGCGCGCATCCGTAAGGCTTGGGCGGCTGGCACCAACGTCGCGCTGATCGGCGAAGCGGTTGATCTGACCTATGACTACGCGCATCTGGGCACCGACCGTGCGGCTCTGGCGGCTGCGGCCGAGAAGACCGGAAATGGCGGTCTGATCATCGTGGGGCAGGGGGCTCTGTCCGAGGCAGATGGCGAAGCGGTTCTGGCCACCATCCACAAGATGGCGGCAGCGGCTGGCGCGAAGGTTCTGGTTCTGCACACCGCAGCGGCCCGCGTTGGCGCAATGGACATCGGCGCAGTGACCGAAGGCGGCATGAAAGCGGCTCTGGAAGGGGCAGAGGTTGTCTACAACCTTGGTGCGGACGAAGTCGAAATCGATGCCGGTGCCTTTGTGATCTATCAGGGCAGCCACGGAGACCGCGGCGCACACCGTGCGGACGTGATCCTGCCGGGCGCAGCCTATGTGGAAGAGCAGGGCCTGTTCGTGAACACCGAAGGCCGTCCGCAGCTGGCGCTGCGCGCAGCCTTCCCCCCGGGTGAAGCCAAGGAAAACTGGGCAATCCTGCGGGCGCTGTCGGCGGAATTGGGTGCAACCCAGCCTTGGGACACCATCACGCAGCTGCGTCAGGCGCTCGTTGGCGAAGTGCCCCATCTGGCCCGCATCGACGAGGTTATCGAAAACGAGTACGCCGCCCTTGAGGACAAGCCTCTGGGCAAAGCGGACATGGGTTTTGTGAACGCGGTCAAGGATTTCTACCTGACCAACCCGATTGCACGTGCTTCGGCGCTGATGGCAGAGCTGTCGGCAAACGCCAAAGCGCGCCGCGAACAGAAGATCGCCGCAGAATAATGCGCGGCGTTCTCGCCATATCCTGTGGCCTTGCGGCCCTGTCGATGTCGGCCTGCGCTGACACGACCGAGTCGCAGGTCGCCTTTGCACCCGACTATCAGGGGGTTCAGACCCGCCTGTTGGAAGGGGATCTGGTCAGCTTTTTTGTCCAGATGGAAGGCGCCCGTGGCACCGAGGATGTGGCGGACTATGCAGAATGTGCGGCAGCGCAATATACGCTGATCCGCGGATACGGTTTTGCCCGCCATGTGCGGACGAATGTGGACAATATGGGTAGCCAATGGCGAGCAGATGCGGTTTACACCATCTCGCCGGCGCTGCCGCGCGGCACGCGCACGATCGACGCTGAAGTCACCGTGCAGCACTGCGTAGAAAACGGAATACCGACGGTGTGAGGACCCATGGCAGACTTTTTCACCACCCCTTTGGGCGTCTTCGTCATCATCCTAGCTCAGTGCCTTGCGGTGCTTGGCTTCGTGATGGTCTCGCTGCTCTTTCTGGTTTACGGCGACCGTAAAATCTGGGCAGCCGTCCAGATGCGTCGCGGCCCCAACGTTGTGGGGGTTTTCGGCCTGCTGCAATCGGTTGCGGATGCTCTGAAGTACGTCACCAAAGAGATCGTCATTCCGGCGGGCTCTGACAAGACCGTCTTCATGATGGCACCCATGACCAGCTTTGTGCTGGCGGTCATCGCTTGGGCCGTTATCCCCTTCGCCGACGGCTGGGTGATCTCGGATATTAACGTGGCGATCCTCTACGTCTTCGCGGTTAGCTCGCTGGAAGTTTATGGCGTAATTATGGGCGGTTGGGCGTCGAACTCGAAGTACCCGTTCCTGGGCTCGCTTCGTTCGGCTGCACAGATGATCTCTTATGAGGTCTCGATTGGCCTGATCATCATCGGTGTGATTATCTCGACCGGCTCGATGAACTTCGGCGATATCGTTGAGGCGCAGGATGGCCGTTTCGGCTTCTTCAGCTGGTACTGGCTGCCGCACCTGCCGATGGTCTTCCTGTTCTTCATCTCGGCGCTGGCGGAAACCAACCGTCCCCCGTTCGACCTTCCGGAAGCGGAATCGGAACTGGTTGCCGGTTATCAGGTGGAATACAGCTCGACCCCGTTCCTGCTGTTTATGGCCGGTGAATATATCGCGATCTTCCTGATGTGTGCGCTGACTTCGCTGCTGTTCTTCGGCGGCTGGCTGTCGCCGATCCCCGGTTTGCCCGATGGCGTACTGTGGATGATTGCGAAGATGGCATTCTTCTTCTTCCTGTTCGCAATGGTAAAGGCGATCACGCCCCGCTACCGCTACGACCAGCTGATGCGTCTGGGTTGGAAAGTGTTCCTGCCGCTGTCGCTGGGTTGGGTGGTTCTGGTGTCCTTCTTTGCCAAGTTCGAACTGTTCTGGGGCGCCTATGCCCGCTGGACTGTCGGCGGCTGAACGGGCCAAGGCGCATCTGATGCGCAGACATAAAGATAATCGGGTGGTCCCCAGTCGGGGTCAGCCCAAACCGAACGAAACTTGCCGGCCTGAGCCACAGCCCTGATGGGGGAGGTGGCCGGACCTCACGGAGAGAACCATGGCTGACATCGACTATACCCGCGCGGCCAAGTACTTCCTGCTCGCGGACTTTTTCAAAGGGTTC
>JAYZYX010000309.1:0-5230 GCA_036139795.1 Pseudomonadota bacterium
CGCCGTCCCTGTCCGCCCGCGCACCTCGCACGGTTGAGCTGGCCAGCCTATGCGCGATCCGGTCACCCTTTACGGCCCCGCCCATCGTCCGCCCGCAGCGCAGCAGATCACCTTGGGCGATCTGAGCTTTACCCTGCAAGACGGCGCCCTACGGCACATCCGCAAAGGCGGGACCGAGATGCTGCGGGCGATCTCCTTCCTTGTGCGCGACCGCGATTGGGGCACCTTGGTGCCAGAGTTCACCGAAATCTCGCGCCACCATGACGGGGATTTCCGGCTATCGGCTAGGGCGGTCTACACCAGCGGCGGGGCCACTCTGGCAATTGATCTAGAGATTATGGCTGATGATCAGGGCCTGCGCGTCAGTGCCTCTGGCGCGCCTGATCAGCCGTTCCAGACCAACCGCACAGGCTTTACCATCCTGCATCCGGCTCATCTGGCGGGCAGTCCGGTGGTAGTCGGTCATGGGGATGAGGCTGATGAAAGCGCTATCTTCCCCGTGGAAATCGACCCTTGGCAGCCGTTCATGAACATCACCTCTCTTACCCACGATTATGGTGGGTTGCGGGTGCGTTGTGCCATGCAGGGCGACACGTTCGAGATGGAGGACCAGCGCCAGTGGGGTGATGCCTCTTACAAGACCTACAACCGTCCGTTGGCGCTGCCGTGGCCGTTCCATCTAGAGGCGGGGGCGGTGTTTTCCCAGTCGGTGCATCTGACGTGGCAACCGGTTGAGACTGCGCCAGTCACGCAGGCCGCTGATCTGCCCGAAGGCGTGACCTTCCCCGAGACAGCGATTGTCCTGACCGCAGAGGATGCACGGCAGTTGGCAAATAGGCCGAAGGATATTGCCAAGGTCGCACCCCAGCGCTTGCTTTGTCACATCGACGGAGCTTTGGGTGAAACTCAGGCGCAGATCGCGGCCTTTGGCGCGTTGCAGCAGGCCCTGCCGGACCTCACCTATGATGCCGAACTGATTTGCGCCTTTGATGATCCACCAGAGGCGGAACTGGCCCGCCTACGCCGTGAATGCGACGGGGCAGGGTTCCGGACTGATAGCGTTCTGGTCTGCCCTTCGGTTGACCGGCAATCCACGCCGCCGGGGTCCGATTGGCCCGCGTGCCCGCGGCTGGAAGACATCCACACCGCTGCGGCAAGAGCCTTTTCCGATGTGACGCGGGGCGGCGGCATGGTCAGCTTTTTCCCTGAATTGAACCGCAAGCGCCCGCCGCTAGAAAATCTTGGTTTTGTTTCGCACGGGCTGTGCCCGATCATTCACGCCGCTGATGATCTGAGCGTGATGGAGACCTTGCAGACGATCCCCCATATCACCCGCTCGGCCCGCGCGATTATCAAGGATCGGGAATATCGGATCGGACCTGCGACAATTGCCATGCGGCAGAACCCCTATGGGACGCGGACCATTCCGAACCCTGACGGCCAGCGCCTGTGTATGAGCGACGATGACCCGCGCCACCGCGCCTTGTTCGGGGCGGCCTATGTGATCGGGCTGGCGACGGCTTTGGCGGGGGCGGGGATCACGGTCTGGACGCCCGCTGCCCTTTATGGCCCCCGTGGGCTGGAAGGGCCGATCACGCAGGCCATCGCCGCTTTGGCGCGCTGTGCAGGGCAGCCGGTGCATGAGGCGCGTATACACAACGGGCTGGCCACGCTGGTCGTCGGTGGCAATCGCTTTCAGGCCAACCTGACCGCCACCCCTTTAGGCGATCTTGGTCCCTATGAATGGCGTCGCTCGGTCGCTGAACCGTTTCAGGTCTTGGCGCGGTAAAGCTCTGGCTCGATCTGTTCCAGAACCGGCGTTGTGGTGTGTTCCAGATGCCAAAACGCCCGCTGGACCAGCTTTTTATGGCGCTGGCGGATCATATGGACGGGAAAGCGCAGCAACTGGCCAAAGGGCTCGTAGTCGAAACAGCCAAAGGCGCAGGTCTGCAATTCGTCCTCTGGCAGGGTCGCGATAAAGCGCATCGCCCCTTCAAAGACGGAATCCGAGTTGATGAAGAGGCCCCGTGGCAAGCCTCCAAGCTGGCCGTAGAGATCGGCGATGGTTTGTGTGGCGGCGTCCTTGGCGTAGGTCCGGGCGATGATCTGGTCAGGCGCGACCGACCCCGCATGGGCGCGGATCGCCTCGGAAAACCCTTCGATCCGGTTGTAGGTCGAAGGCAGGCGGCGGTCGCCACCCAGAAAATACACCCGATCCCGCAACGGATCACCGGTGGCCGCAGGCATCGAGGCCAGAATCTGCTGGGTCAGCATCAGCGCGCCCGCACGGTTGTCCGTCACCACCGAAGGGGCCAGCGCGCACGGTTGGTCCACGAAAACATGGGGGATCTGTGCGTCCTTGCACTGA
The DNA here is from genome assembly GCA_036139795.1 of Pseudomonadota bacterium. GTDB lineage: Bacteria > Pseudomonadota > Alphaproteobacteria > Rhodobacterales > Rhodobacteraceae > Donghicola. The sequence goes on from JAYZYX010000309.1 coordinate 2,369, forward strand.
CGGCTGAGATCCTCGGGCGAGACCGAACCGACGAAGAAGATCGAATCGATCTGCCAATTGCTCAGATCCTCGACGATGTGGCGCTCTTCTTTGGGGTCGCGCTCGGTCGAGATGATGACCGGACACAAGTTTCGTGCCCGCACTTCCTGCGAAAAAGTTTGCGCGATATTCGAGAAGAAACGGTTGTATTCCGGCACCAACAGCGCCACCAGACCAGAGCGTGACGTGCGCAGGGCGCGGGCCTGATTGTTGGTGGTGTAGCCCTGTTCACGGGCGATCTGGATGATCCTTTGCGCGGTTTTCTCTGAAATCCGGCGTTTCTTCCATGTGCCGTTCAAGGCCGCGCTGACGGTCGAGGCCGATGCCCCTGCTTTTTGGGCGATGTCGTAGATCGTTTCTTTTTGTTTGTTCGACATGAACAGCAGGCCCTCGGGGACATTTTTCAAGATGTGGTTGACAGGATGCACGAAAGACATGATGCTTTGCAACATCGATTGTGCAAAAGCAGTCAGCTAGCTACCGCGACGTCAGGAGAGAGGTCGTGGTTTTTTTAGCCGCAGAAGCACAATCGGTTGTGCAATTTTATGTGCAGCTTTTGCGATCGTGCGGGGCGACCGCGCGAAGGGAGGATAGAATGAAGAAATTCACCGGGCTGGTCAGCGCGTTGGCACTGACCGTGGGCTTTGCATCGACCGCTATGGCCGAGACAAGCATGGGCATCGTTGTGAAAATTGGCGGCATTCCGTGGTTCAACGCCATGGAAGACGGCATCAAACGCCGCGCTGATGAACTGGGCGTCACCGCCGAGATGATCGGCCCCGTTTCTGCTGACCCTGCGTTGCAGGTTCAGGCGATCGAGGATCTGATCGCCAAGGGCGTGGACGTGATCGGCGTGGTTCCCAACGATGAGGCGGCGCTGGAGCCGGTTCTGAAAAAGGCGCGTGACGCGGGCATCGTGGTGATTTCCCACGAAGGGCCGGGCCTTGAAAATGTGGACTGGAACTTTGAGCTGGCCTCGGCTGACGGCTTTGGCGAGGCTCATGCCGAACTACTGTCGCAAAAAGTGCCTGATGGCGGCAAATACGCGGTTTATGTGGGCTCGCTGACGGTGCCGCTGCACAACGCTTGGGCCGATGCGGCGATTGCGTGGATGAAGGCCAACCGTCCTGATCTTGAGATCGTCGGCGATCGCTATGGTGTGGCGGAGAACGTGGACGACAGCCGCTCGACCGCGCTGGACCTGATCGCCGCGAATCCCGACCTTAAGGGCTTTCTGGCCTTCGGTAGCCAAGGCCCCATCGGTGCAGGCCGCGCCGTGGAAGAGCGCCGCAAGACCGGCGAAATCCACGTGATGGGCCCGTTCTCGCCCGGTCAGGGCCGTCAGATGATCCATTCGGGCGTGCTGACGGGTGGCTACATGTGGAACCCCGCCCAAGCGGGCGAGGTTTTCGTGACCCTTGGCAACATGCTGGCGAACGGTGAGACGGTGGAAGATGGCGCCGATATTCCGGGTCTGGGTGTGGTCCATCCCGACGTAGCAGGCCACGACATCATCACCAACAACCTGCTTGAAATCAACAAGGACACGGTGGACGAGCTGGCCGAAAAAGGCCTGTAAGTCTTTCGCTCCCCAGCGGGCGTGTGTGAATGTCACACGCCCGCACCCTTCTTCCCCAGAGGTATGTTATGACTACTGCTCCGGCAGAGCGTTTCGCGTTGCGCCTTCATAGGGTGTCAAAGGCGTTCGGCGGTGTTCAGGCGCTGAATGCAGTGGATTTTGAGGTCCGCGCAGGCGAGGTTCACTGTCTGGCCGGCGAGAACGGCTGTGGCAAATCCACCCTTATTAAGGTGGTCACCGGCGTGCATCGTCCCGAAAGCGCCGATCTGATTGAATTATTCGGCCAACCTGTGGACCGGATCACCCCCGTACAGGCCCGCGAGATGGGCGTTTCGGTGATCTGGCAGGACTTGGCCCTGTTTCCCCATATGTCCGTGGCCGAGAATATCGCCTTTGACGATCTGGTCGGGCTCCGGCCCCGCTCGGTCCGGTATGGGCAGATGAAAGCCCGCGCCGCCGAGGTGCTGGACCGTCTTGGTGTCCGCATGGACCTTGCCGCGCCCTTGCACAGCCTGCCCATCGCGCAGCGGCAGGTGGTGGCCATTGCCCGCGCCTTGATGAATGATGCGCGCTTGATTTTCATGGATGAACCCACGGCCTCGCTGACCCAGTCAGAGACCGACCGGCTGCTGGACATCGTCCGCAAACTTTCCGCCGAAGGGGTGGCGATTGTTTTCGTCAGCCACCGTCTGGCCGAGGTTCTTGAGATCGCTGAACGTGTGACCGTGGTCCGCGACGGCAATCTGGTGGGCGTCTACCCGACCCAAGGCATGACGCAAGCCCGATTGGGCGAGTTGATGACCGGCCATCTGATCGAAAATCAGGTCTCTGCCCGTGATCTGCCCGATGCGCCTGTCGCGTTTCAGGCGACGGGCCTATCGCGCCACGGCGAATTCAGTGACATCGACCTGACCATCAAGGCGGGCGAGGTCGTGGGTCTGACCGGCTTGATCGGGGCAGGGCGCACGGAACTGGCCCATGTGATGATGGGGATGCGCCGCGCGGACAGCGGCCAGATGACCCTGAACGGAGCCGCCTATCGCCCGACCTCGGCGCGGGCGGCGATTGAACAGGGGATGGCCTATGTCTCGGAAGACCGGCTGTCGCTGGGGCTGCTGCAAAAGCAGTCGATTGCCGACAACACGGCGATCTCGGTCCTGAGCAAGCTGACCACGGCGGCGGGGCTGATTTCAGAAACCCGCAAGGCCGATCTGGTGGCCCATTGGATCAAGCAGATGGGCGTC
>JAYZYX010000310.1:0-12034 GCA_036139795.1 Pseudomonadota bacterium
ATCATCACCGACGAAGGCACCCATCTGGCCCGCCGTACCGTCGCGAAATACCGCGAAATGCTGAAGATCCCCTCGTCCTTCCAGCGCAAGCGTATGGCGAAACTGAACGCGTGATCCCTTTACCCCCGGAGCCGGCCTCCAGACGGCTTCACCCCCGAAACCTCGTGTCCCCCAAGGCACGGGGTTTCTTCATGTCTGCATGAGAGGGCGGGCAGCGATATTTGTTCATCGCAGTGGGGCGTAAAGGGGTCGGGTTGATCAAGCGGCCAAAGAAAAACCCGCACGGCCAGAGGCTGTGCGGGTTTCATGCTTTTGTGAGTGGGGGCAGTTACAGCGCCTCGACCTCGTGTTCTTCAACGCGGGGAAGAGGATCGTAGACAAAGTGCAGTTCGGGGAATTCTTTCTTCAGGTAGCCATGTACCTTGGCCTCGGATGAGGCGGCGATGACCATGAAGGGCTTCATCCCCCGTGCGATACGGTCGCGGCGGAAGAATTCAGGGCCGGTGTTCCAGAAATAGGTCCACGCCAGCACCTGCGTCAGCAGCATCACATAAAGGCCGATGGGCGCGGTGACGATGATCGTCGCCACCCAGATCGCCAGCGGCGTCCACAGGCGCATCTGCGCCAGCCACAGGGGCGTCAGGGCAATCGCCAGGGCCGAGGGGCGCTGCTGTTGCAGGTCGTAGACATCGTTGACGTCCCGATAGACCTCCCAGTTGATCAGCCCGTCGGGCAGGATGCGCTTGGCGTTCTTGGCGGCTTCGGCGGCGTCGAATTCCGCGCCGCGTGTCCATGTTCCAAGATTGGGATTGCTGGCCAGAACCACAAACTTGCGGCCCTCGCGCTCGAAGGTCAGCGCCACGGTAATCCCCTTGCGGCCAAACCGTTCGCGCAACTGCATTTCACCGCCATCAAAGGGCAGACCATTGACGGCGATCAATTCATCCCCGGATTTCAATCCAAGGGCAATCGCCGCCACATCCAGCGCCTTTAACTTCAGGCGGTGGGCCGGTGGCGTTGTGGATTCAGTGTCGTTGGAGGCGGGTTCTGTGCTCATGGGAATTTGAACGGATTGGGCTCTGCTTTCGGCGCGGATTTACGCGAACTGCTGCTGCTTTTCTTCGAAGAGGAAGAGGTCGTGCGTTTCGGCGCGGGGGCGGGCGCTGCGGGTTTCGCGGCGGCTGCAGGCGGTGCGTTGGTCACAGCAGCTGCCAGCATCTTGCTAAGCGCCAGTTGCAGGTCCGAAATGCCGCCCTGTATCGCCTCGCGTGTGGTGGTGGCGCTGCTGTCGATCCGGTCGGTGATCGCAGTGGCCATCTGTGCGGACATGCCGCCGGATTCGGTGGTTGTGGACTCAAGCTGGGTCATCACCTTTTCCTCCGTTCCGGTCAGCGCCTCGATCACGCGGTTCACCCCGTCATTGCCCGAGGCTTCCAGCTTGGCCATACGTTCGCTCAGACCGTTCACCGCATCAAGCTGACCGTTCAGCTGGGTCACGCTGTCCTGAAACATCGCCAAGGCTTCGATCTGGGTCGCAGAGGTGCGGCGCATCTCGGCCAGTGTCTTGAAATAGACCAGACCACCAAGCGCAATGGACACGGCAGCCCCGACCAGCGTTCCGATCATCACGGGCTTCAGCTTGTTGCCGAACTTGTCCAGACGGGCCGCGGCTGCCGAGGTCTCGCTTTGCAGGCGCGACACTTCGGAGGCGGCGTCATTGGCGGCTTCGGCGGCCTCAAGGGCCAGCCGGATGGCGTCTTTTAGTTCATCCGCAGGATTGGGGCCGTCATCGACGATTTCTGCATCTTCGACATCGGCCGCTTTGGATCTCTTGCTCATGGTCACTCCTACTGGAAACTAAGGGGGGAGCATTCGCTGAGGTTATGCATGTTGCGTGCCAGTTGCGATCTGGCCACCCGATCGGGTTAGGTGATCCATCGGATTAGTCTCTTTCGGAGAGGTGCCTAAAGCACTCGGCCCCCGTGCCGTTCTCAGAGTCAATCCGCCGGTGTGCGCTCAGCACCGGTACCCATGGCCTGCAACGGAGACCGCAACGCATGTCCCAGACTGCTCAAACACCCGTAACATCTGAAGCATCTGCGTTTGTTTCGCTGGAAAACCTCAAGCCCTTCGCCAAGATTGTCTTCGGTGACGGGGCACACGAAGTCGCGCGTTGCGGCGATGATACTACGCTGGCCTATCGCCCAGAAGGCACGTCGGACTGGCAATCGCTTGGGATGATCCTTGAAGATGGCTGGCCCCGTATCGGCGGAGGCATCATTCTTAGCCGTCCTGACGCGCTGGCCCGTTTTGTGCGTACCCACGTGGTGCGGATCGAGGGCAACTATGGCCCTTCGGACCCTGTGCCTTACGCGCTGGACGATCTGAGCTGGCTGGTCCGTGACACCGCCGATCCTGCCACCGTTGAAATCAAGGTCGGGGATGAGGACTGGGCGACCGTGACCATTGGCGAAATGCCGAAAGAAAAGATGAAAGACCGCGCCGTTGCCGCGCTGGTCAAAGCTCAGCCTGATCTGGAGTTGGAAGTGTCCGCCGACATGATCGGCTGGGCCGAGCGTCTGGGCGCCGGTGCGCAGATCCTGCCGGTGATGTAACGCCGCTTTCATAGCCAACTGATTTTGCGGACGGGCGGCCTTGAGGCGGCCCGTTTTGCGTTTATTCGCCGTTTTGGAATTTCTCGATCGCGCTGGCGATCTGGTAGCGCAGGGCCGCTGCCATACAGACTGCCGAGGTCAGCCACAGTCCCAGCATCCGCATCCCTTCGGCCTGCATGGCCTGATCGGCCAGTGCCAGACTGACGCCCGCAAAACTGAGGGTCGAGATCAGCGTGCCGACCGATTGACGATGACGTTTCTTCTGCATCTTACTTCTTCTCCTCGGGGCGACCGTGTTCATCCAGTCGCAGTTCTTTCGGGATTTCCAGATCGGGCATTTCCGTGGGCATGTCGTGATCCAGACGGTAGACGTGGGCCAGAATGGCGGCGACCGCCACGTAGAGGGCCTCGGAAATCGGGTGGTCCAGGGCGCTCGTAAAGAACAGTGCACGGGCCAAGGGGGGTGCCTGAATGGTGGTGACCTTGGCGGCGGCGGCCCGTTCGATGATCCGGTGGGCCAGCGCGCCCTTGCCCATGGCCAGCACGATGGGGGCGTCGTTTTCCTCGGGGTTATAGCGCAGGGCAACCGCAAAGTGGGTCGGGTTGGTGATGACGGCTGTAGCGTCCTGTACCTTTTCCAGCGATTTGCGGCGGGCAGCACCGTTCTGAGCGGCCTCCATCTGGCGGCGGCGGATCGCTCCTTTGATCTCGGGAGAGCCTTCGGACTGCTTCATCTCGTCCTTCATCTCTTGCCTCGACATCTTCAGGCTCTTGTTCAGGCTGTAGAACTGGTAGCCCACATCGACCGAGCCGATGATCGCTAGCCCGATGGTCAGCGCGATCAGCAGCTTGATCAGCCCACCGTTGAACGTCGAAAGGGCTCCGGAGGGGGACATGGAATACATCTCGTCCATGCTGGGCAGCATCCCCATCAGAACCCCGTAGGCCGCGCCGCCCAAAAGACCGACCTTCATCAGCGCCTTGCCCAGTTCCACCAGCGATTTCATGGACACCATGCGTTTCAGCCCCGCACCGGGGTTCAGCTTGCTGCCCTTGAACGACATCGCTTTGGTGGAAAAGTTCAGACCGCCCATTCCCGCCTGCACCACGAAAGTCAGGATCAGCATGGGAACGCCAAAAGACATGCCGATGATGAACATGGTCCACAGGGCCTCGCTGCTGCGGGAGACGATGATGGTCTCTAGCTGCTCTGTGGTGTCAAAGCGCAGCCAAGTGGCCCAACGGCCCGCCAGCATCTGGCCCATAGCCGATGTGGTCATCACCAGAGCGATGGCCGAGATAATGCTGAAAAGAACAAAGATTTCCTTGGACGTAAGAACCTTACCGTCTTCGCGGGCCTGTTCTTTCTTTCGTTCGGATGGGTCTTCTGTCTTTTCTTGGCCGTCGTCACCCTCTGCCATTGGCCATCTCCCTCAGGGTGTCGCGCAGCAGCACAAGGCCTTCGTCCGTCAGATGTTCGAAGGCCACTGCCAGCGCGGGCGCGTTAAAGAACAGCAGCACCACGGTCGCGGTCAGCGTCATGGGGAAGCCGAATGAAAAGATGTTCATCTGCGGGGCCGAGCGGGTGATGACCCCGATCAGCACGTTCACGAGCAGAAGGATCGTGACGATGGGCATCATGATCTGGGTGGACATCTGGAACATCATCGCCGCCGCTTCTTGTCCGGCGGAAAGGGCAGGCGCGGCTTGGAAACCGGTCCCCGCGGGGATGGTCTCATAGGATTTGATCACCAGTTCCACGGCCACCAGATGCCCGTCGGTCGCCACAAACAGCCCTAGCAGAAACAGGCTGAAGATCTGCGCGACCACAGGGGCGTTGGTGCCCGAAGCGGGGTCGATCTGCGCGGCAAAGCCAAGACCCGCGGTCGAGGCGATCCGGTCACCGGCCACACTGGCCGCACCGAACAGGATGGTTAGCAGCAGGGCAGGGATCAGGCCGATGGCGATCTCGGTCAGGACCATGCCGACGGCGCTGAGTTTCACCAGTTGCTCGACGGGGGGCATGTCAAAGTTCGTGTAGACAGCGATGCCCAGAAAGACGCCGGTGATCACGCGGACGGGCAGCATGATATACCGCGCCCCAAAGAACGGAGCCGCCACAATGAAGGCCCCCACGCGCAGCATGGCGAACATGAATTGCAGCGCGACCCCGACCACCTCTGTCAGAGGCAGACCGGGAATTCCGCTAACTGTGTTCGCCAAGGGAAGCATGTCAGTGCACCGTCGAAATCGTCTCGAAGACAAAGCTGAAGTAGTCGGACATCACCCGCAGCATGAACCCCGAGAGCAGCGCCATAGAGATCAGCACCACCGCCAGTTTCGGCACAAAGCTAAGAGTGCTTTCGTTGATCGAGGTTGCCGCTTGCAGAACCCCGATCAGCAGACCCACCGCCAGCGCGATGCCAAGGATGGGACCGGCGGTCATCAGGATGTTCCAGTAGGCGATCTTGAGGTGTTCGATATTCGCGTCGAAATCCATGAGGTTATCCTCCCATAAAGCTGCTGGCGAGCGAGCCCATCGTCAGCGCCCACCCGTCCACCAGAACGAAGAGCAGCAGCTTGAACGGCAGCGAGACCAGCATGGGTGACAGCATCATCATACCCAGCGCCATCAGGATCGAGGCGATGACCATGTCGATGACCAGAAACGGCAGGAACAGCAGGAAGCCGATCTGGAAGGCGGTCTTCAGTTCCGAGGTGATATAGGCAGGCAGCAGCACCGACAGGGGAACATCCTCGGGCGAGGCATAGGGGCCTTCGCCGGACAGTTCGCTGAACATCAGCAGATCGTTCTGGCGGGTGTTGCCCATCAGGTATTCGCTGACAATCTTGCTACCTGACTCCAGCGCCGTTGTGGCGGGCATGTTGCCGTCCAGATAGGGCGAGAGCGAGGTGTCATAAAGCTCGGTCAGGACCGGCTGCATCACGAAAAAGCTCAGGAACAGGGCGACCGCGACCAGCACTTGGTTCGGCGGGGTCTGCTGGGTGCCAAGGGCCTGACGCAGGATCGACAGCACGATGATGATGCGGGTAAAGGCGCTCATCCCCAGAACGATCGAGGGCAGGACCGTCAGTACAGTCATCAGCGCCAGGACCTGCAAGGTCAGCGAATAGGTGACCTCGCCATTCTCGCCGCCCGGTTGGGTAAGGCTCAGGGCGGGCAGGCCCTGAGCCTCTGCGGGCATGGCGATAGAGATCATCGCCATGGACACGATCAGTGCGGTCCAGACCATTGGGGATGTGCGGCGCAGGGTGCAGGCCATCATTGGGCGGTCTCCTCTTGCGCGGGTGTGCGGGCGGCAAGGGGAACGATCTGGGCCTGACCCTTGCGGGGCAGGATCGCCAGCATGGACTGGCCGTCGGCCTCGATCAGAACCGCGCGTTCGCCGGCACCGATGGCGGCGGCTTCGCAGACCACCAGACGGCGGCCCTGCTTGATCTTGGAGCCGATCCGGCCCTTGTTCATCTGCACCGCGACCCACGCGAGGCCCATCACGGCCAGAAAGGCCAGTGTGGTGAGGATCTGTTGTGTCTCTAGGAAATCCAACGGTCTGCTCCAGTTTCCTGCCATTTGCACAGGAAAGGGAGCAAGTTTCATGCCGACCGTGGGCGCACCTTCCTATCCGATAGGAGGTGCTGGGCGGCGCAAAGGGATGCGCCGCAATGCCGTGTGTGCGTTTTTCGCCCCTTCAGAGGGGGTTAGACCGAGGCCATGCGGGTTTCAGGATCAACAATCTCGCCAAAGCGGATGCCAAAGCGTTCGCCGACCACGACCACCTCGCCGCGGGCGATGATGGTGCCGTTGACCAGAATATCCAGCGGATCGCCGGCCATACGGTCCAGTTCGATCACGCTGCCTTCGTTCAGGCGCAGAAGGTCCTGAATGGTGATCTGGGTGCGGCCCACTTCGACGGTCATGCGGACCTTGACGTTGGCCAGCATTCCCAGCTTTCCGCTGACTTCTGCGGGTACGGTGTCGCTCATGTCTGTGCTCCTTTCGGTGCAAGGTCAGTGCCCGTGGGCAATTGTTGTGTGATGTTGATGGCGGCTTTGCCAGAGACTTCCCCCAGCTCGCCCATAAAGAAGGTCTCGCCCCCGATCAGCAGGCGCGGCTTGGGCTTGAGGTTCACCGGAACCACCTTGCCCGGGGTCAGGCCACTGATCTGGCCCAGTTGAATTTCCGGCTCGTCCAGATGGGCCTCGATGGTCAGCGGAACCTCCATGACGGCGCGTTCCAGACGCTGGCGCCAGCTCAGGTCTTCGCCCATCACATCCGACTGGGTGCGCGAACGGAGCTGCGCGGCGATCGGTTTCAGGGTTTGCAGGGGATAAAGAATATCCACATCCGCAGGGTCCGCATTGGGAAGCTGCACGATGAAGGAGCACTTCACCACCTGATCCTGCCCGTCCAGAAAACTGGCGAATTGCAGGTTTTCCTCATGGCTGGGTTTGGTGAAGTTGATCTGGAACAGATCACGCCATGCCATCTCCAGCGCGCGGTTGAGCCCGCCCACCACCAGTTCGATCACCCGCAACTCGGTTGCGGTGAATTCGTTGCGCCCGCTGGGGGGCGGCTGATCAATCGAGCCGCCGTAGTAGACGTTCGTCAGCAACGAGACAAAGCTGGGTTGCAGCACCACCATCTGGGTGCCGCGCAACTCATCGATCCGGCTGATCGTCAGGCTGGAAAAGTTGTCCAATTCGTCGGTGTAGTGGTCATAGCTTTTCACCTCGGGGGGAAAGCTGCTGATCCGGGGCTGCATCCGCAAAAAGGGCAGGAACACGCTGCGGGCCAGACGGTTGAACCGTTCGTTCACCATGCGCAGGCCGTAATAGTCCCCCAGAGCCGAATGGTTGTCTTCGCCGAATTTATACGGTTTCGCCTGAGAACTGGCGTCGTTGGCGTCGCCATCGTTGTCCAGATTCTTGAGGCCGTCGACCAGTGCGGCGACCTCGAAGCTGGAAAGTTTTGTTGCCTTAGCCATACCGCGCTCCGCCGATCTTACTGCAGCACGAAAGAGGGGAAGAACACGTCTTCGATCCCGCCAAAGCCTTCCAGCTGTTCAAGGCGTTCGTTCACCGCATCCTTCAGGGTCAGCGACAGCAGCGCACGGCCATCCTTGCCAGCCACATCCTCTTCGGAAAAGCCGCTGATCACCGCCAGCATATCAGAACGCAGCGCCATTGCGTGGTTTTCCACGTTGCTGATCACCTGCGAGTCGTACTGGGTCGACATGCCGATACCCACCTGAAGGAACCGGCGCGAGCCGCGCAGGTTCGTGGTCAGGGGTTCGGGGAATTCGTAATAGTTCGTCTCGAAGACCGGAGTTTCGGGGATGTCTTTCATCTTGCGCTGGGGTCCGCCTTCGCCTTCCCCTTCGCCTTCCGCGCCATCACCGCCGCCTGCGCCGCCGCTGCCATCTGTCGAGGTCCGCTCGACCAGACGCAGCACCTCTTCCGAGGGTGAAATCTGCTGGCCCGCGTAGAAAATCCCCGCGCCAAAACCGCCGCCAAGAATGACGAGGGCGCCGACAACCATCAGGATGATCTTGACCAGACCACCTTTCTTTTTGGGAGCATCTGCGTTTGCGTCACTCATTGTTCAATTCCTATGCCTCTACGTCCACCAGTCTGTTCGGGTCGCGCTGTTTTTGCGCGGTGCTGGTCTGGTTCATGTCTTCGCCGTTCTGTCCGGCAATTCCGTTTGCGTTGCCGTTGCCATTGCCCTGACCGCCTTGGCCGCCAAGGTTCTGGCGTCCGGTGCTGGCGTCATGGTTGGCCAGTTCGATACCCGCTTTCGCCATCATCTCGGACAGGCGCTGCTGGTTGTCGTTGAACTGGCGGGCCGCTTCGGCGGTTTCTGTCACGATCATCACGCTGGCCTGACCGTCGCGCAGTTCCATGCGCAGCTGGACGCGGCCCATGTTTTCGGGGGTCAGCTGGATCTCGATCGCTTCGCCATCGGCCAGTTGTTCAAGGCCGAAGTTCTCGACCATGGTTTCGGGCCAGTTGGCGTCTTCAAGCGACAGCTCCGAGTTCGCCAGGCTGGGGCGCTGGGTGTCACCGGCCGGCATGGTGAAGCTGTCCGGCGATTGCTGGACCTGCACCATTGGCGCGGCTGTTGGCTGACCCTGAGGCACCTGCTGCGGCAAACCTTTGTCTGCGATCAGGCTGGCGACGGTGTCGGTCTCGGTGTCGCTCACAATCATCTCGGGGCTCAGAGCCTGCTGCATCGGATCGACGGCGGCCATTTCCACAGCAAAGCGGGGCTCAGCGCCAGTACGCGACAACGCGGGGGCGGTCTGTTCCGCCTGAGCCGTCAGCGCAGGTTTGCCAACGACAGGAGATTTCGCGTTGGCCGCTGACTGAACGCGCGACAGGGTCGAGGCTGCTGCGGTTTGCGTGCCGGCTTGCAACGCTTGCGGTGCGGTGCTGGCCATGCGCTGACCTGCGGCGCTGCGCAGTTGTGCGGCGGTGGTGGGTGCGCTGAGAGCGGTGGTGGTGTTTTGTGCTGTCTGGCCTGCGGGTGCCACGGCCTGACCGGTGATCTCAGCGGCCTGCTGTTGCGCGTCATCTTGTGCGACCGGTTGTGCAGTCACTTGTGCGGCATCCGGCAGGGCAGCATCCGCGTCGGGCAGCGCTTTGACCTGCTCTACAGGCTGGGCCGCGACGGTCTGTTCAGGCGCAACGTCTGTTACCTCTGCCGATTTGGCGGGCTTTTCAGATTTTGCCACCGCTTCAACGGGTGATTTCGCCGTTTTGCCGGGCTTTGCGTCTTTGGCCTCTGCCTGCTTGGCGGTCTGTGCGACCTCTGCGGTTTGCGCGGTCACGGAGGCAGTAGAAGTGGCCAGCTTTTCGCGGGTCGCTTGCGCCTTCAGGCTTTCGGGCGTGTCTGCGCTGACAGTCTCGGGCGCGGTGTCGCCTTCGGGTTGCGCCGCGAGGGGGGCGGCAACAGTGGCAGCGGTCTTGATGACCTGAGCGGCCTCGGTCGGTGCATCCACCGACGCCTCTACCGGCGCATCGCCAGTCGGCGCAACAGTTTGCGGGGTTCCCTTTACGGCGGCCTCGGTCACGACCTGCTGCACGGGTTTTGCGTCCCCTGCGGCAATCACAACACCTTCGGCGTCGTGCGCGGCTTCGGCAGCTCTGGTGGGCTTGTCACTTGCGGGGACCGGTGTCGCGACGGCTTCGGGCTTGGCAGTGGTCAAGCCGCCTTTGGGCAAACGCGCAATGGGCGGCAGACCCAGAGCGTCATCTTCGCCTTCTTTGGTGGCGCTGGCAATCTTAAGCGCAGTCTCTTTGCCCTCGGTGTCTTGCTCGGCGGTTTCGCCTTCGGCTGTGACAACGATTTGCGTGCCTTCGGCCTCAGAGCTGGCGTCACCGGTGGCCTCATGGATCAGATTTCCAAAGGTCTCGCCTTTCGGAGCCGTGCCAGAGGCGGCAACGGCGGCTTTGGGGGCGTCGACCTTCAGGAAACCGGGTTCCGAGAGAGATACGGGTGTCATTGTCATCCTTTCACGCGCAATGCGTTCGAGAAAAAGCATTCATTCAAAGATGGTGTTGCAAGACCGGTGCCAAGTTTGGCGTTACTTCGGCTGAACACCCCGTTCACCCAGTCGGGCGTCTTCTTTGGCGTCGGCCTCGGCGCGGGCTTCGCGGCGGGTTTCCTGGGCCTTTTCGCCGTAGATCCTGACCCGCTGTTCGGCTTTGGCCACACGCATACGGGCCTCTTGCAGCAGGGCTTGATGCTTTTGCTGCTGCTCTTCGGTTTTCACCAATTGGGTCGCAATCGCGTTGCCGAACCACATGTTCGAGGCCAGTTGCCCCTTTGAGACCATGCCCGTGTTGCCCGCGTTGCTTTCAGCCAAGAGGTTGCGCAACTGGTTGGCCTGCGCCTCGGCGGTGGCGGCCTTTTTGCTGATCTGGCCAAGCTCTTTGCTTTCCTCGCCCAAGGCCGCCTTTTCCTTGCGGACCATCAGGTCCATCAGCTTTTCTTTGCGGGTCATCCGATGCTACCTCCGGATAGGGCCAGCACGGCTTTGCGGCTGTCGGGGAAGGGCGATTTTTCGTCCACGGGCTGTTGGATCAGGTTCTTGATGCGGGGCCAGTTGTTGACGGCCTCGTCCAGTTCGGGGTCCTGACCAGGGGTGTAGGCACCCATCAGCATCATATCGCGGTTGTCCATGTACATGCTGACCATACGGCGCAGCTTGAGGGCGGCGCGCTGGTGGTCTTTGTCCACGATGTCGTTCATCACGCGGCTGACCGACTGGGGAATGTCGATGGCGGGATAGATGCCCATCTGTGCCTGCTTGCGCGACAGCACAAGGTGGCCGTCCAGAATGGCGCGGGCGGTGTCCACAACCGGATCGTTGGTGTCATCGCCATCAGCCAGAATGGTGTAGAACGCGGTGATCGAGCCCTCGCCCTTCAGACCCGGACCGGCCCGTTCGATCAGTGTCGGGATCATAGAGACGACGGATGGCGTATAGCCCTTGGCGGTGGGCTGTTCGCCCAAGGCCAGACCGATTTCGCGGCGGGCATGGGCGCAGCGGGTCAACGAGTCCATGATCAGCAGCACGTCTTTGCCTTTGCTGCGGAAGTATTCGGCAATTGCGGTCGCACGGTTCGCCGCACGCAAACGCAGAAGGGGCGAGCGGTCGGCAGGTACTGCCACGACGCAGGTCTTATGGGCATTCTCGCCGTTCATGATGTGGCCGACGAATGCGCCGACCTCGCGGGCGCGTTCCCCGATCAGACCCACGACAACGATGTCGGCGTTGGTGTTCTTGGTCATCATCTCGATCAGGACCGACTTACCTACGCCCGAGCCCGCGATGATCCCCACGCGCTGGCCGCGGCCCACGGTGAGGGCACTGTTGATGATGCGCACGCCCACATCCAGAACGCTGTCTACGAGCTGGCGGGCCAGCGGGTTCTGCACTTTGCCTGCCAGCGGCCATTTCACATCGCCCACGGGCACGGGGCCATCATCCAGCGGCTGGCCTTCGGCGTCGATCACGCGGCCAAGCAGGGCCTCGCCCATCATTGCCTCGTGGCCGCCATCCTTGCGGGTGACTTTGGCACCGCAGACGATGCGGGCACCGGGGGTATCCAGAAACAGCATGTTCCGGCCATCGCGAAAGCCCACAACCTCGCCATGGACGCCCTCGCCGTCTTCGGTTTCCACATGGCAGATCGCGCCGGGGCTGGCGGGAAAGCCGGTGCATTCCAGAATAAGGCCGTCATAGCGCAGCACCTTGCCCGACATGGCGGGGGTAGGGGCCTTTGCCAGATCATCAAGGCCGGCGGTCAGTTGGCTGAGAAGTGCACTCATGTTGTCCGGCTCCTTAGCGGCGGTTCAGGCTGTCGGTGATCGAGATATCGGGCGTCGCCAC
>JAYZYX010000311.1:0-16062 GCA_036139795.1 Pseudomonadota bacterium
GATAGCACTAAGTATGAAGGTCTGCTGGATTTCTCGTAGACGATCTATCGGCTTTCGTCCCTGCGCTGCGCCTTCCATGAATACCGCCTGTTTGCCCAAGGGGGCGCGGATTTCATGGTGACTGGTAACCTGAACCCTTGGGACCACGCAGCAGGGGCGTTGATCGCCCGTGAAGCAGGTGGATATCTGAAGATGCTTGACGGCACCCCCTATCGCCCGACCATGACCACGGGCAACCTGTTGGTGGCCAAGGATCGGGACAGCTGGAACGCCTTAGCCGAGCCTTTGAAAGCTGCGATCTTCGGGGTTTGAGTATTTTCGGCAAAGGACGCTGATGCGGCCCTTTCGGGATTTTGAGTATTTTTGCGATAAAGAAGTTAGAAGGCTCGCTAGGATGGCGGGCCTTTGTGTTTGAGTATTTGGCTCAAGAAGAAACGGAAGGTCTGCGTCTTGATGGGTGCTGTGAGCGTGTTAGCCACGCTCTTTCCAGCGGACCATCTGGCGCAGGACCCCGTGCAAGGTTTGTACATCGGCGCGGGTCAAGGGCATGCGGCTCCAGAGGTTGCGGAGGTTCGTCTTCATGCTGTCCGCTTTTTCTTCAGGGAAGAAGAAGCCTGCATCGGAGAGGCGGTCTTCATAGTGTTCCGAGAGCTTTTCAACCTCGATCGCGCTGGCCCAGTCGGTGCCGGCCAGTTCGTATTCCATCGGCGTGGCTGCATGGGCAGCACGGCGCCATTCATAGGCACACAGAAGCACGCATTGGCCAAGGTTGAGCGAGGCAAATTCGGGGTTTACTGGCACCGAGATGATCGCGTTGGCTTTGGCAATATCTTCGTTTTCCAGCCCTGCCCGTTCGGGGCCGAACATGACGGCGACTTTTTCACCGGCTTGCACGCGGGCGTGGGCCTCTTTCATCGCCTCTTCGGGGGTATAAACCGGTTTCGTGAGGCCGCGCGGGCGGGCGGTGGTGGCGAAGGTGAAGGCGCAGTCGTCAAGGGCTGTGGGCAGGTCCGGTGTCAGGACGGCCTCATCCAGAAGGCGGCCTGCGCCGCTGGCCATGGCCACCGCACGCTGGTTCGGCCAGCCATCGCGGGGCGCAACGATGCGCATCCGGTCCAGACCGAAGTTCCACATGGCACGTGCAGCGGCCCCGATGTTCTCGCCCATTTGGGGGCGGACCAGCACGAAGTTCGGCTGTGGGGTATCCGTGGGCATCTGCGTCTCCTGTTTCAGCGGTTGGCGCCCCTTTACCTGCCCTGTCCTTGTGGGGCAAGCGGACCGATGGTCAAACGCTTCAAACCACGTTAAAGGAGGCGAAAGCCGCAAGAGGAGCCAAAGACATGGCAGACGCAGAGCATCCGCAAATCTACCTGATCACGCCGCCCGAGTTCGATTTCCGCGAATTTCCCGAGGAGATGGCGCGGGTTCTGGACAGTACAGAAGTAGCCTGTGTGCGTCTGGCCCTTGCGACCTCGGACGAGGATACCATTCTGCGCAGCGCCGATGCCCTGCGGGAAATCACCCACGCCCGCGATATCGCGCTGGTGATCGACCGCCACGTGTTGCTGGCCGAGCGTCTGGGGCTGGACGGGGTTCACCTGACTGATGGTGCCCGTTCGGTACGAGCGGCCCGCAAACAGTTGGGCGAGGATGCGATTGTCGGAAGTTTCTGCGGCGATTCCCGTCATGACGGGATGAATGCAGGGGAATCGGGCGCGGATTATGTCTCGTTCGGCCCTGTCGGCACCAGCACCCTTGGGGATGGATCTATCGCCGAGCATGAGCTGTTCGAATGGTGGAGCCAGATGATCGAACTGCCCGTCGTGGCCGAAGGCGCACTGACCATGGATCTGGTCCGCGCATTGGCGCCGGTCACGGACTTCTTTGGCCTCGGTTCGGAAATCTGGAAGGCCGAAGACGCGGGCGCAGCCCTTGTCGCCTATGCCAAGGCGATGCAGTAACGATCAGAAGGCGCGCCGCACGGTTTCTTCGCAGTGGCGCGCCAACGCTTTCCGGTCATCGAAATCTTTGACGGAAACGGCGGGGTGATAGGTCACCTCGACCCGGCCCTGACGGGGGGCTGCCAGCACTTGCAAAAGGTGCGATCCGAAATCCATATCGCCCCACCAGCCATAAAACCGCGGGTCCTTACCCGAGGGTGCAAAGTAGTGCAGCGATACCGGCTGGACCTTGAGAATACCCCTGAGGTCATGCGCGAAGAACGGCTGAAAAAGAGTTGTTTTAAAAGGCAAAACCCGCAGGCTGTCAGTTGAGGTTCCTTCCGGGAAAAACAACAATCTATGGCCATGGCTCAGGCGCCACGAGAATATCTCGGACTGGCGCTTGGCGTCTTTGCGGTCGCGGCTGATAAAGACCGTGCCGGTGGCGCGCGCCAGCCAGCCGATACCGGGCCACGCGGCGACTTCGGATTTAGAGACAAAGTAAATCCGCTGGCGGGCATTCAGGGCAAAGATATCCAGCCAGCTGGCGTGATTGGCCACCACTGCCACGCGCCCTTTGGCGGGCTGGCCGTTCATCCGGAAGCCCATGCCAATGATCGGAAACACTGCCATGCAAACGGCGCGGGTGATGTAGGGCGTTATGGGGCGGCGCTGGCCGAACAATGGCGCCTCAATCAGGCGCAGGATCAGCGTCAGGATCAGCCCGAGACCCACCACAATCCCGAAGGGCACACCGCGCCGCAGGATGCGCAGCCAACCGCGAAAGGTGATGGGCTCAACCGGCGGGGGCGAATCCGACGTCCATGTCACGCTCATCGGTTCATGCCCTTGGCGTAGATGGATTTCTGGGTGGCGCTCAGGCGGGCGGTGTCCATGACAAGGCACACGTCGGTCGTGTTGAAGGTATGATCCACAAAGGCTCCGTCCCCGACCACACCGCCTAGGCGGAGATATGCCTTGATCAACTGAGGCACGGCTAGCATCGCGGCCTTACGGTCCAACTGGTCTGTGGGGACCAAATCCATGCGTTGGTAATGGTCCGGCACCGCCCGCACCCGCAGCTCTGGCGGGGCCAGATGGCGGGCGTGTAGCAGCGACAGAGGCTGCGCCAGAGCGGCGATATCGGTGCCGTGAAAGCTGGCGGTGCCGAACATCACTTCGACCCCGTGGCGGGCCACATATTCGGCCAGACCGTTCCACATGTGCAGCATGGCTGCGCCGCCACGATAGTCCTTGTGCAGACAAGACCGCCCCAGTTCCATCAACCGCCGACCGCTGGTCTTCAGAACCGTCAGATCATATTCGCCTTCGGTGTAATAGCGCCCCGCGGAAAGCATCTGATCATCGCGTAGCAGACGGTAGACCGCCACCACACGGGCACCTTCGGGACGCGAGATATCCTCAAGCAGAAGATGGTCGGTGACGGCATCGAAGGCATCACGTTCAAGCCCTGCATCATGGTCCACATCGGGACCACCTGCACCAAGCTCTTGGACGAAGACCTGATAGCGCAGCGCTTGCGCCTGACGCAAATCCTCATCGGATGCGGCCAGCCTCACGGCGAATTCCGGAGAATTGGTCACCCTACACTCCTACCCAAGTCTCTTCCTGACGGTTTAAGCCACCTCTGGCGGTGGCGCAATTCAAAGGCAGGAAAAGTGCAAAAGTATAGTTACTTCAAGTGGGTAATGAATGATTAAGATTCATTGTATACGGGTAGAAGGGCAACACGAGAAGAATCTATGACGACTTTGCCCTCTTCACGGAAGTTTACCGTGACCCGCCCGTTCACATTCGATTGAACCTGACCCAACCCCCACTCAGGCTGTTGGGGATGACGGACGATGGCGCCCGGTTCCAGAAAGGCATTCAAATCGCTCATAAGGCCCTCATAACTGGAGGATGGATATGCGGCACAGCCCGAAAGACCTAGCGAACTTGCTTGGGTCGCGCTTATGCCATGACCTCATCTCACCGATTGGCGCCGTATGCAACGGCGTCGAATTGCTTGGGATGGGGCCGACAGGCGCAATGCCTGAACTCGCTTTGATTTCCGAAAGCGTGGAAAGCGCGAATTACAAGATTCAGTTCTACCGCGTGGCCTTCGGGATCAGCAGCGACAAACAATACGTCGCCCCGTCAGAAGTCCGCAGGGTGCTGGCAGGCATGTATAAAGGCAGCCGTTTGCGGGTCGACTGGGCCGTTGAGACGGATTCGCTGCGACCGATGGTCAAGCTGGCGTTCCTGCTGCTGATGTGCGCAGAGGCCGCCCTGCCCTATGGCGGCACCGTCCGGATCAGCGAGACCGAGGATGGCTGGCTATTGTGCGCCGAAGGCGTCACCAAAGAGCTGGACGATGGATTGTGGGATACGCTGCGGCAGACCGACATCGGCGTGACACTGACGCCTGCACAGGTCCACTTCGGCCTAGCGCCCTTTGCAGCCGAGGACGCCGGTCGCACCATTGACCCAAGTCACGATGAAACCGGCGTCATCATTCGGTTCTAAGTTTAGGGACGGATGGTTCCGTCCCCTTCAACCAGATATTTAAAGCTGGTCAGTTGCTCGGCCCCAACGGGGCCGCGCGCATGCATCTTGCCGGTGGCGATACCGATCTCTGCGCCCATGCCGAATTCGCCCCCATCCGCGAACTGGGTCGAGGCGTTGCGCATCAGGATCGCGCTGTCCAGACGGGCAAAGAATTCAGCCGCTGCGCCGTCATCTTCGGTGATGATGCAATCCGTATGCTGCGAGTGGTGATCGCTGATATAGGTGATCGCCTCGTCCTCATCGCCAACAACACGGGCGGCGATGATGCTGTCCAGAAACTCGGTGCCCCAGTCGGCATCGGTTGCGGCCACAACACCCTCGATCTGCTGAAGTGCCGCGTCGCCGCGCACCTCAACGCCTTTTTCCAAGAGCGCACGCACCACATCGGTGCCAATGGTCG
Source organism: Pseudomonadota bacterium (assembly GCA_036139795.1). Classification (GTDB taxonomy): domain Bacteria; phylum Pseudomonadota; class Alphaproteobacteria; order Rhodobacterales; family Rhodobacteraceae; genus Donghicola. Next base: position 4,912 of record JAYZYX010000311.1, read on the forward strand.
GCAGGATGTCCTTGTGGATCAGCAGGCACTCAGCCGAGCCGCAAATGCCTGTCCGGCGGGTCTTGGCGTTCACCACAACGCGCAGCGCCTTCTCGGCGTCGGCAGCGGCATCAAGATAGATGTGAACGATGCCCTCTAGGTGAGCAAAAACAGGCACCCGCGCTTCGCGCTGAACAAGCCCCACTAGGCCCTTGCCGCCACGGGGCACGATCACGTCGATCACGCCGACCATGCCAAGCATTTCCGATACCGCTGCACGATCACGGGTGGGGACCAGTTGGATTGCGTCTTCCGGCAGGCCCGCTGCCTTAAGCCCGGCAACCATTGCCGCGTGGATCGCGCCCGAGCTGTGAAAGCTTTCCGAGCCGCCACGCAGGATCACCGCATTGCCCGACTTCAGACACAACGCACCCGCGTCCGCGGTCACGTTGGGGCGGCTTTCATAGATCACGCCGATCACACCCAGCGGCGTACGGACCTTGCGGATGTGCAGCCCCGAGGGACGGTCCCATTCTGAAAGCACCGCACCAACCGGATCGTCCTGCGCCGCCACCGCCCGCAGGCTGTCACAGATGCCCTGAATGCGGCCATCGTCCAGCATCAGGCGATCCATCATCGCATCCGACAGGCCCTTGCCGCGACCGAACTCCATATCCTTGGCGTTGGCGGCCTTCACCTCATCGCGGGCGGCCCACAGCGCATCGGCTGCGGCCTCAAGCGCGTGACGCTTGGCCTCGGCTGGAGCAACAGCCAGAACCCGTGCTGCGGCCTGCGCCTTCGCGCCAAGCTCTGCCATCATTACGGAAATGTTCTCGCTGTCCTTCATGGCTTGTACTCCTTAAAAAGCCAGATCGTCCCTATGGACCAATGCCGCGCGGCCCGGATACCCAAGCAACGCCTCAATCTCATCGCTGCGGTGACCACTGATCGCCCGCGCCTCTTCCGCAGTATAGCGCGTCAGCCCCACACCCAAAGCGTGTCCTTCAGGGCTGCGCAGTTCCACCGGATCACCTCGGCCAAAATCGCCGATCACACTAGTGACACCCGCTGGCAGCAGGCTTTTGCCGCGTTTCAGAGCCGCAACCGCGCCCGCATCCAGCATCAGCACACCTTGGGCCTTCATCGCGGAAATCCAGCGCTTGCGGGCCAGTTTCGGATCGCTATGGGCCAAGAACCACGTGCAATTCGCGCCGTTCTCCAGCGCCGACAAAGGCCGCATGACCGAGCCTTCGGTGATCGCCATCGCGCAGCCGCCCGCCGTCGCGGTCTTGGCAGCCATGACCTTGGTCTTCATCCCGCCTTTCGACAGGCCAGAGCCCGCATCGCCCGCCATCGCCTCGATCTCGGGCGTGATCTCGGAGATGGTGTCATAGCGCACCGCCATCGGGTCAAGCTGCGGGTTGGCCGAGTAGAACCCGTCCACATCCGACAGCAGGATCAACTGATCCGCGCCCACAGTGACCGCGATCTGCGCGGCCATCCGGTCGTTGTCGCCATAGCGGATTTCGTCCGTGGCGACGGTGTCGTTTTCGTTCACGATGGGCACTACGCCGTAACCGATTAGCGTGGACAGGGTCGCACGGCTGTTCAGATAACGGCGGCGGTCGGCGCTGTCTTCCAGCGTGACAAGCACCTGAGCGGTCTTGATCCCATGCGGCGCCAGCACCTCTTCATAGGCGCGGGCCAGACGGATCTGACCAACCGCAGCAGCGGCTTGGCTTTGCTCCAACGCCAATTCGGTGCGCGGCAGGCCAAGCACCCCCCGCCCCAACGCGATCGAGCCCGAGGACACCAGAACCACGTCCGCACCGCGATCGCGCAGCATCTTGACGTCCTCGGCCAGCCCCAACAGCCAATCTTTCCGCAGATCGCCAGTGGTTTTGTCCACCAGCAGCGCCGAGCCGATCTTGATGACGATCCGGCGCGCCTCGGTCACGGACGCCATGTGGTGTCTTCCTCGTCCGACTGTTCTTCTTTCTTTATGCGCAGACGGTCGTCCTCGATCTGGCCACGCACGGCGCGCAGCACCTCTTGCAGACCTTCGCGGCTGACGCCGGACATCTGCATGACGGGACCGCCAACGGCCTCTTCCAGTTCGGCCAGCTTTTCTGCCCGCTCGTCATCGTCTAGCGCGTCGATCTTGTTCAGCGCGGTGATGCGGGGCTTGTCAGCCAACTCGCCACCATAAGCCTCAAGCTCGCCAATAATGGTGTGATAGTCATCGGCCACAGTGTCCGAGGTGCCATCGACCAGATGCAGCAGAACCGAGCAACGCTCAACGTGACCAAGGAAACGGTCACCGATGCCGCGGCCTTCCGAGGCACCTTCGATCAGACCGGGGATGTCGGCCATGACGAATTCGGCGTTGGCCCCGCCCACAACGCCAAGGTTCGGGTGTAGTGTGGTGAAGGGATAATCAGCAATCTTCGGACGCGCGTTCGAGCAGGACGCAAGGAAGGTCGATTTACCCGCGTTCGGCAGCCCCAACAGGCCCGCGTCCGCGATCAGTTTCAGGCGCAGCCAGATTTCCCGCTCGATCCCTTCCTGACCGGGATTCGAGCGACGCGGCGCCTGGTTGGTCGAGGTCTTAAAGCGCAGGTTGCCCCAGCCGCCGTTGCCGCCCTTGGCCAGAACCACGCGCTGACCGACTTCGGTCAGATCGAACAGAACGGTTTCCTGATCCTCGTCCAGAATCTCGGTACCTTCGGGAACGCGCAGGACGATGTCATCGCCGTTCGCGCCCGTGCGCTGGTTGCCCATACCGGGACGACCATTGCCGGCGAAAAAGTGCTGCTGGTAGCGATAGTCGATCAGGGTGTTCAACCCCTCGACCACTTCGGCGACCACATCACCGCCACGCCCGCCGTCACCGCCGTCGGGACCGCCGTATTCAATGAACTTTTCGCGGCGGAAGCTGACGCACCCGGACCCGCCGGATCCCGAGCGGATTTCGATTCTGGCTAGGTCTAGGAACTTCATGATGCTCTCTCGCTGGCAGTTTGCTGCCTGTTACAGTGTCAAGCCGCCGGCTTCAATCCAACCGGCGACTATAGGTCCAGATCGGCACGCGGGCATTGCGCGCCACGCAAAAGGTTTCGGCATCACCAAGATAGGCAAAACCGCAGTTGGTCAACACCCGCGCCGAGGCGGCGTTTTCCTGAAAGACCTGCGCAAAGTAGGTCTCGTTCTGCAGCGGGTTCGCCTTGACCAGCGCCTTGACCGCTGCCGAGGCCACCCCGGTATTCCAGTGACTAGGCGCAACCCAATAGCCGACCTCGGCCTGATTGCGATCCATCGTCTTAAGGCTGATGACGCCCATCAGCTCAGAGCCGCCATTGGCGGTGTTGTCCATCGCCCAAACGACCTCGTCCCCGTCAGAGCGGGCCTTCATGGCGCGGGCCACATAGGCCTCGGCGGCGCCGGGCGGATAGGGATGAGGAATGGCGCTGGTCATACGGGCGACACGTTCGTCACCGGCATGAAAGCCGATAGGGCCTTCGTCGGATTTACGCAGGGGTCGCAATACGAACCGTTCCGCGTCAATTTCGGCCACACTCACCTCAATATCTTTCAACATCTGCGTTCAAACTCCTCCGATATGATTGCAGAACCAGCAAGAGATGGGCTCGCACCCTCCCCGTGCAACACAACCTCATGCAAAAACCGTACAAAATGGCTAAACAAAAAAGGGACCGGCTGACGCCGATCCCCCTGAATATCTTCACCCTTCGGGTTCGGCTTATTCTGCGGCCTCCGCCACAGGCAGAACCGAAATAAAGGTGCGGCCTTTCAGGCCTTTGCGGAAGGTGATGGTGCCTTCTGCGGTCGCGAACAGGGTGTGATCCTTGCCCTGACCTACGCCTTCACCGGGCCACCACTTGTTGCCGCGCTGACGCACGATGATGTTACCGGGGATTGCGTACTGGCCACCGTACAGCTTGACGCCAAGACGACGACCGGCGCTGTCGCGACCGTTACGGGATGAACCGCCTGCTTTTTTATGTGCCATGGGGTACTCTCCTTACTTCGCCAGTTCTTTGGCCTGTTCGACCCAGCCTTCACGCTGGATACGGCCTTTGAACGACAGTTTCTCGTCCATCTCGGCGATGTCCGCATCGGTCCATGCCGCGATCTGCGCAAAGCTGGTGATACCGGCTTCAAGCAGTTTCTTTTCCAGAGCGGGACCCACACCCGACAGGGCTTTCAGGTCATCTGCACCGGCAGCAGCAGGAGCGGCTTTCGCCTTGGCTGCTTTCTTGGGCGCTGCTGCTGCGGCCGCGGGGGCTGCTGCAACGGCTACGGCACTGCCGGCACCAAGAGCGGCTTTAACACCGGTCTTGTCCGCACCCTCTGCGAGGATGTCGGTGATGCGAACCAGGGTCAGGTACTGACGGTGACCTTTGGTGCGCTGCGAGCTGTGCTTACGGCGACGCTTCACGAAGTGGATCAGCTTCTCGCCACGGATCTGGTCGACAACCTCTGCCTGAACCGCCGCGCCTTCTACGAAGGGAGCGCCGATCACGGTGGCTTCGCCACCCAGCATCAGAACGTCGTTGAATTGAACAGTTTCACCTGCGTCGGCTGCAAGCTTTTCGATTTTGAGTACGTCGCCCGACTGGACTTTGTACTGCTTGCCGCCGGTCTTGAGGACCGCAAACATGGCTGTATCCTTGTCATATCCCGCGTCTGTCGGCCGCCCGTTCGGGTGTTACTGGCTCTTGCCGCCTAAGACTGCGCGCCCCTCAGGGGGCTGTAGGTTTGAATCAGTTTCGGTCGCACGGGTGCGACACGAGCCGCGTATATCGGGGGGAATCCCCCAAATGTCAACAATTACAAATCCTGCGCACTGCGAATCTGGGCAATCCCCTGCCCCAGCGCCCGCGAGATCGCCACATACATCACATCAAACCCCTCAAACAGCGCCCGATGCATGGATTGTCCGGTCTGTCCTTCGGAAAATGCCACATATTGTGCAAGCTCCTCGTCACTGAGCGGCGTGTAAGCCATAAAAAGGTAAGAATAGAGCCATTCTTCCGTCTCGCCCCGCACCTCGTCGACCTGATCCCATACGGTAGCCAGCATTTCGCCTTCGGGCATGTCGGCCATCATGCCCCCTTCGGACATCCCGCGATAGAAGGCAAAGTTGGCGTTCAGGGCGCCGGCCACATTCGCCTCGATCAGATCATTGGCCTCTATAAAGCGGGTGATCAAATCCAGACGGGGATTCTCTGACTGCATGGCGCGGAACATCGCATCGCGGCTGGCCTCATCAATCGCGTCATCCAACAAGGCCGCGCGGGCCGAGACCTCAAGCTCGACCACTTGTTGACCCAACGGGCTGCCGAAAAAATCGATCGCATCAGTGATGTCCTTATCCGCGACCGAGTCGGCAAAATGTAGTCGCAGGGTGTCTTCCATCGCTTCGCCGTCGTAAATCTTGCCGACGCTCTGCATCCAGCGGTCATTCGCACCGCTCGGCAGCATCTCGTCCCCCAGCTCGCGCGCATAGGTCAGCCCCTCTTGGCGCATGATGCTGATAACATCGTTCACCCGCAGAGACTCCATCAGCTGATCCACCTCTTCCTGAGTGGCCGCAACAGCAGGCGTGGCCAAAGCCAATGATATAAGGACGGGTACAAACCAGTGACGCATGATGTCTCCTCACGTTAGAGGTCAGATAGTCGGACCACTCTAGCCTGCCAAGACAGGGTGTTTTCATAAGAATTTCATCTTCGGCAAAAAAACTCGCAAAAAGTGGTTGCAGCCCCCCGCAACCTTCATTAAACGCCTGCCTCACAGACCCCCGCGGAGAGGTGCCGGAGTGGTCGAACGGGGCGGTCTCGAAAACCGTTGTGGGTGCAAGCCCACCCAGGGTTCGAATCCCTGTCTCTCCGCCATTTCCTTCTGGAAATGCACTTAGAAACAACCAGTTAGGTTGTTTCGAAACCCCCAAGACCACAGATAGCGACCACGCCGAAAAGGCGTGTAGGGCTGTGTCCTTGCGGTATTCCTAAAGCAAAATACGCTGGCGCTTGCCGCCCGCCACAAAGGCCACCACGCTGAATTTCACGCAATGGGTGTACACATGGGCCAGACGCAGCACGAGACCGCACGGCTGGCCGAACATGCGATTGTTTTGCGCTATCTGGCTGATTTCCCGCCCATATGACGAGCAGTGCCGCTGGCTAGAATGCCCCTATCCAAGCGTTCCCGTCGCCCATAAAAGGCCCAGACCAAACCCGACTGCGCCAATGGTGCGCAGGTAGCTGCGCCGTAGCAAGCTGCGCTGGGTCAGATCCAGATCGGCACATGGCGTGCGGGCGTCAAGCGCGACACCATCTACCCCATGTCCGCCCAAGCGCATAGGCGGCAGTGATGCCCGCCAACCCGACTGCCCTGTGTTCTGGCCCATCGTCATTTCGTCACCCCGGTGGTCTTGTGTAGTCATGCCACGCAGCATCAAGGACATTCTCTAAGAAAGTCTTAACGGATGCCCAACCGGAGGAGACTTGGATCAGTCGCACAGGTAGGCCAGACGCACCCCACCCCAATGGCGGCCATTGATGATGATCGGGGCCGAGACATCCTTCATCATGCGGAACTGGTTATTCCCCATGTCGCGGCGGTAAGCCTGCACAAGGAAGGGACGTTTGCTTTGGCCAGCAGCCAGACCGACACGGTCATCGAAGATGCGGCGGTTGCGCGAATTGGCGGCGTTAAAGACCGGGTCGCCCACTTTCTGGCGGTGGCTGAATTTCAGGTTATGGGTCGGGATATAGCCGTTCCGGTCGATCGCCGCGCAGAAGACCACTTTATCGGTGAATTGCAGCATCGGCTCTTGCAGTTGCGGCAGAAGCTGATCCGTCAGATGGGTGAAGGCCGTCATATGCTGAACGGGATCGCTGTGCGGGATCGGCTGGTATTTATCATCGAACATCTGGTCCGTACGGATCAGACCGCGCTGGATCGCTTCCTCAAAACGTTTCGAGGCCTCAGCCGCCACTTTCTGCACCGCTTCGATATACGGCGTATCGACGGTCTCGACCCCAAGCTTGGCACACATGCCGGTCAGGGCCTCGGAACTATCGGTGATCTCAAGCAAGGCATCCGAAGCGGAGGCAAGACTGCTGGAGGACTGTTCGACATTCACAGTCAGTTCGGAAATGTCGCTTTGGGTTTGATACAGCGAGCTGTCGATCTGGCTGGCAGCATCCACGATTTCGCGCTGCGCCTGACGCACATTCCCCAAGGTCGAGGGCAATTCGCGGATCGCCCCATCCAGACCGCCGGTCTGGCTACGGATCGCCTGGGCCCGCTTGGACGCCTGCCCCGCCTGCGACATCAGCTCTTGCAACTCTTTGCCCAGTTCTTCGATGGTATCGCCGATTTCAGAGGTCGCTTGACCGGCCTGATTGGACAGCTCCTTGACCTCGCCGGCAACAACCATAAAGCCGCGCCCGTGCTGACCGGCGCGCGCCGCCTCGATCGAGGCATTCAGTGACAGAAGGTTGGTCTGGCGGGAAATGCTGGCCACATGCTGGGACACCTTGGCAACACGGTCCAGCGCCTCGGCCAGTTTCGACAGATGGCCGCTGATCTTGTTAACCTCATCGGTCAGCACGGAGACCTCGCCCATGACACCGGTCAGTTCGGTGCTGGTCTCGCCCATGCGGGTTTCGGCCTCTTCAGTGGTCTGTAGCGCCCGCCCGGCGGCCTCGCTGACCAGCTTGCCCTGCTGTACGGCATTGGTGGTCAGGTCGCTGATGTTGCGGAACCGGTCCAACTGTTCGGAAGCGCGGCTTGAGGTGTCATTCACCTCACCAGAGATCCGCGCGATCGCCACGCTCAGGCCACCGACACGTTCCGCAATGCCAGAGATCGCCCGATCGCGCTCGGCATCTGAAATCGCCGTCGTGCTGTTTGCAGGATCAATGCGCATGAGTTCGACCATGTTTTGCGGGCCCCCTTACCTTTGTCTGTTGCCAGGTATTTCCTAAACAAACGTCCCGGATGCTTATATTTATAGCGTTCCGACGGCGTGACATGTTGGTCAAAGGGCCACCATCCTAAAACAATCGGATACCCTTTACACATCTAATGGCGAGACCTGCGCTAGAGTTTGCGCCCTTAAAAAGTTCCCGATCACATTTCACGTGAACACGCGCTTTACGCAACTTCGGCGGGAACCGACCACCCGACCAAAACGAAACCGGCGGTTTCACACGCATCACTCAGATTGCACCGACAGAGCGGCAACCAATTCCGGCGACGTGCATTGATCCAGCATCGCAGCAAGACTGAAAGGAAACGATATGTCGATGAAGCTGATCATGACCGGTACCACTGCAATTGCTCTGATGGCGGGTGCAGCAATGGCCGCTGACACCGAAATGACCAACGGTGCAATGGATGAGGCAACGATGCCCTCGGCAACCATGGGCGCTCAGGCCGATGTGACCCCGATGATGCCCGAGGTCGCGCTGGACGTCCAACTGTCGGCCCTGACCGTTGATGAAGTGCTTGGCATGAACGTGGAAAACCCCGACGGCAATGATGTAGGCGAGATTGACTATGTGATCCGCCAGCCCGCGGGGCCTGCGGCGGTGATCGGGATCGGCGGTTTTCTGGGCCTAGGGGAATACACCGTCGCCCTGCCCCTGACCGATTTCAGCGTGGACGAAGACGGAGACACCCTGATCGTCGCCACCGACGAAGAGGTTCTGGAACAAATGCCCGAAATCGATGAGGCCGGTCTGGAAAGCGTGGACGGAGATGTCCTGATCGCCGATCTGATGCCTCAGACGCCTGCCCCGATGACTCCGGCTGCCGAAGGCAAAAGCATGGATATGGGGGCCACCACCCACACCTTGTCCACCGGCACGACCGACGATGTGGCCAACGCGTCGGACATGATGGAAAAGCCGGCAACAGCGGCCAACTAATCGCAGCTACACGGCAGGAATTGCGCGCCCCTCGGGGCGCGCTTTTTGCGCTTCCGCCCTGATATCGCCGCTATGTTCAGACCGCTTTGGCAGGAATAACGGTCTGCAAGCAGAACCCGTTTCCTTCAGGCCACGAATGCACGCTAGTAGCGCCACCCATCCAGGCAGCGAACAGCTTGATCGTGAAGATGGCGGGTTTCGTCTTGCCCGGCGGGAATTCATGCTTGAATTTGAAGGGCTTGAAAAAGCGCGGCAAGCCAATTGGGCGCACCTGTCCGGACGCACCCTGCCCCACAATCCGCAGCGCATCCTGATCGCTTTCCAGCCGCACAGACAGGCTATCCTTGTCGTCAACAAGGGCATCCAGAGTCCGCAAAAACGACACAAGGATGTCATGGGTTTTCAAGGGCGGCACGCTTAACTGTCCTTCGGGAAGGTCTATCGCAAAGTCGGTGCCTGCCTCATGCTGTGCGGCCTTGGCCATCTCTTGCAGGTTGACCGGAGCAGCCGCCTCTGGCCGCATGGCCGCGCGCGCCAGACCGATCATCATGTTCAGCACTTTCTGGCTGTCACTGGCCGATGCTGCAACCTGCCGCCCGCGCGACGACTGTTCTTCGTCGGTCTGTCCCTCTCGATCAACCAAGACCTCGCAAAAGGCGACCGTATGGCGCAAGCCAACGGACACATCGTGGTTCAACGAAGAATACAGGATCGCTAAGGCATCACGCAGCTCTGCATCCGCCTCTTCAGGCTGCGGCAGAGCCAGCACAGGTACGGCACTGGTCTGTGTCATAAGCTCACGATCTCTTGGGGGGCAACGCCACAACCTGTAGCCAGAATGCCTCGAGTTGGCGAACCACTTCCATAAAGGTCTTAGCACTAAGCGGCTTTGATACAAAGCAGTTCGCGTGCATCTCATAGGTCGTCAGACGGTCATCTTCGGCGTGGGAACTGGTCAGCACCACAACAGGGATGGCCTTTAAACTCGGCTCATTCTTGATGATCTCAAGCACCTCGTAGCCGTCCGTGCCGGGCAGGTTCAGGTCCAGAAATATCAGATCGGGCCGTTCGGCATCCTCAAAGCCGTTGCGCTGGTAAAGAATGTCCAGCGCCTCATCCCCGTCACGTGCAATAAGCAGCTTGTTGACCAATTTGGCGTCTTGCAGCGCCTCCTGTGTCAGCAGGATATCGCCTTCATTGTCTTCAACCAAAAGTATGACCGCTTCTCTATGCTGCTCTGTCACGATCTTTTTCCTCCACGGGTAATGTGAAATAGAATGTCGATCCCTCGCCAACAGCGGACTCTACCCAAATCTTCCCGCCATGGTTAGCCACTACTTTTTTGCAAATCGCCAAACCAACGCCGGTGCCTTCGCGTTCGGACGAACGCACGAGACGTTTGAAAATCTTGAACACTGACGTCAGGTGCTTTTCAGCAATCCCGATACCATTATCAGAGACTGAAAAACACCAGCCTCCATCCTGTACCTTACAGGATACCCGTATATTAATGGGCCCCTCGTTCTTAGCATATTTGATGGCATTTCCGACAAGATTCTGGAAGACCTGATAGATCTGGACTTTGTTGACCCGCATCGTCGGCAGAGGGTCACTGAAAAAGACCACCTCCCTGCCCCAATCGGTTGCCGCCACATCACGCGAAATGGTCTGTATAATCTCGTTCAAGTCAACGTTCTGGTTCTGGATTTCCCCGTGATCCAACCGGCTATAGGCCAGAACATCGCGGATCAACTCTTGCGCGCGGTACGCCGAGTCATTCACGAAACCCAAGTAGTTTTCCGCTTTGTCATCCAGCTGTCCGCTTTCTTTAAGATACCGTGTCAGGCGCTCGCTGAAGGCGCCGATGATCCGCAGAGGCTCTTGCAGATCGTGCGAACAGATATAGGCAAACTGCGACAGTTCGGCGTTGGATTTCTCAAGCCGCGTCAGAAGATCTTCTAGCTCGATCTCGTTCTCTCTGCGGCGCGTTGTATCGGTCAGCACGACAACAAAACCGTTATCACCCGCGTCCCCCCGATCCACCTGAGAGACCGAGACCGTGTAAAAGCGCTTGGGCTCTTTCCCCATGACGCACAGGTCATCAATTTGTTTGGCACAATCCAGCAAATCCAAAGTGATCTCTGCCCCTGTCCCATCGCACAGCTTCAAATCGCGAAACAGCAGATTGGACAGATCATTATGCCCCAAA
>JAYZYX010000312.1:0-3511 GCA_036139795.1 Pseudomonadota bacterium
GCCGCCTTTCTGGGCAACCTCACCCAAGGTCTGGCCATCGGCTGCGACCACCGCACGTTTTGCGCCACGGGCGGGTTTTAGCTTTTCCGGCGCCAACGCATCGAACATGGACTGGAACCGCTCATCCGAGGACGCTCCGACCGCCATTTCGACCAGCTGGCCAATTGCGCGCCCCTTGATCCGTTCCGCCAGCGACAGCCAACGATCCCGCCCAACACTTGGCGCGGCACCAATGGCCACGATGATCGGGTAGGGAACAGCATCCGTGACGCTCAACATCCGGCTGATCACCGTCTTGTCGATATGCAGGGCATCGCAGATGACTTTGCGTTCAAATCCGCTTTCGACCATCTGCCGCGCAAAGTTCGCCTTTTCGATGAAGGTCAGGTCTTTACGGGCCGCGTTTTCCTGACCCTGTGCCACGATCAGATCGCGGTCCGTCAGAACGCGAACCATCGCCCTTACGGGTTGGCCCAACTGCCGCAAAGCACGCACACGGCGGCGGCCATAGACCACTTCAAACCGCGCAGCGTCCTTTGGAGATTGCCGCAAAAGAACCGGAACCTGCTGACCATACTCGCGGATCGAGGCCACCAAAGCCTCAATTCCGGCAGGATCATCATCCAACCGGTCCTGAAGACCCGCGTCATCAATCAACTCAGCCGCAACCTCAACCAAGGCGCGGGTTTTAAGGTCCGCAATCTGCTGCGACACTGCCCCGATCGCGCCAGTGGTCCGACGCGGGGCAATGGCTTCGGGTGGCGTCATCGCGCCGGGCCCCATCAGATTACCAAGCAGGTTCTTGCGTGCCATCACCGCCCCCATGCTTTCTGGACAAGATCTTCGATCTCACCGTTCGCCGCATTCAGGCTTTCCATCGCCCGCTCATAGGTCGAGCGGTGGAACTGGTTCTTTTCAACCTCATAAAGGGTCTGCTTGGTGATGCCCGCATCTGAAATTGCTGTCGATTTCAGAACCGGATGGTTCAGAACATGCTCGCCGAACATCGAACGCATGAAACCAACCATCTGGTTTTGCGGCCCGTCACCGGGCTCATAGCGGGTGACCAGATAGCGTAGCCAGTCATAGCTCATGTCGCCGCCGGCCTCGGCCACGACCCCAAGTAGGTTCGAGGTCATCAGCAGGAACTGACACATGGACATCACATCCAGCATCTGGGGATGGACCGTCACCAAAACGGCCGTCGCCGCCGAGAGGGCCGACATGGTCAGGAATCCCAGCTGCGGCGGGCAATCGATGATTACCACGTCATAGGCGGCCTCAACCTCGGCCAGTTTCTCGCCGACGCGGGTAAAGAACAGCTCGCCAGACTTGCGGGCCAATGCCCGCGGCGTGTCATGTTCGAACTCCATCAGATCCAGATTCCCCGGAATGATGTCGAGGTTCGTAAAGTGGGTCTTCTGGATCACCTGCGCCAATGGCACCGGATCATCATAGCGGATCGCATCGTATAGCGTCCCACCATCCACCAGATCGAATTCCGGCTGAAACCCGTGCAGCGCGCTCAGGCTGGCCTGCGGGTCAAGATCGATCGCCAACACGCGGTAGCCATCCAACGCCATCTTCTGCGCCAGATGCGAAGCGGTGGTGGTTTTCCCCGATCCGCCTTTAAAGTTGATGACCGTGATAACCTGTAGGTGATCGCCCTCACGACGGCCGGGCAGGTAGGTGCCTTGCACCTTCGCCCCGTGGTCCAGCATCACACGAAGGGCCTGAATATCCTCGGTCGTGTAATAGCGACGCCCGCCCGTGCGGATTTCAGGCTCAGGTCCGCGTCCGTCTAGATGGAGTTTCCGCAGATAAGCGTCTTTCACACCCAGTAGGGCCGCAACTTCGCCAGAGGTGAACTTTCTCAGGAATCGGCGCGCGTCTGGGGGAAAGAGTTGCGTGCGATGCGCTTGCAACCTCTCCGACAAACTCGCAGCATGTTGACCGACCAAATGGTCGATCCGCCCCTGACGATCCATCGTCTGCCCTCAAATTGCGCCGTGTGTTACGGAAAACGACGTCTTCTTCTGTGTTTAACGTAAGTAATGGCTTGAAGCGGCAGGATGACGCAAGCGTTTTTTAGGAAGATCGCCGGTTTAACGTCCGATACGAACCTAACGGAATATAAACTGCCTCTATTTTCCGTTATCTATCACATTACTTACATCGATCCAAACGCGCAAAACCGAATCTCAAAGTAGGCTTAAACACCAGATTTACCCCGTTTTCAGGCGAAAACCCCTAGAAACCTATAGATACTAGCGGAAAACCGGACGCTTTGCGCACAGCAGTCCAGAAAAACGCTATGTGGATAACTTAACGGATCAGCGTTTTGCCTATACTATCTCAGGCTCAACGAAGGCAGCATACGCTCGAATGCCCGTCCATATCTGGCCTGAAGACGCAAAAAAGCCCGCCGAAGCGGGCCCTTTGGATAAAGTTTGGTCGTTCAAACTTATGCTGCGGCGCGTTGTGCCCGCTTGGCTTCAAGACCTTCATCGTTCAGATGCATCACCGCAACCGCATCAAAGGCGTGAACACGGAACAGGAACGAACGCTTCATCGTTTCGACGATCTCTGCGAAGAACACGTTTGCTTTCTTCAGTGCCTTCGCATCTTTGAAACCACTCGAGACGACGACCTCTCCGGCTTTACCGATGATGATCTTGAGGTCGATGATCTCAAGCTCATCGATCTTCATCGCCAGACCCTCGACAAGGAAAGGCGCGGCCATTTGCGCCCCTTGTAGATCTGGAAATCGTAGAATGAGTGACTTGTTCAGCATATCGATCTCTCAGGCTATTGTTATCTGTCTTGCTACTTTGAGTAACGGACGCTCTCCATGAAAATGTAAATGTTCATGAGAAATCCATAAACATCTCCTTGGGGCAGCTAGACACGTCTTTCGGATAGAAAGGGCGTCGAAAGGCAAGACTTCCACCCGCCATGACGTATTTTCCAACCGAATTCCCGACACCCCAGTTTGTGAGACTCGGTCACATATCAGTGCATCCTACATTCCAAGGCATATGAGAGAGTCGGCGTCAGCAGTGCATTGGGGTGAATCGGGTGCTTAGTCTTCAGGACTATATCGCAATCCGAAACATTGTGATTACAGCTATGCCCTGATCTCTTCCGCGAATTGCCAGAGATAATGACGAACAACCAAGAGATTAGCGCAAAAATTCTTTCATCTGACATCTCACTAACCCGATGTGTTTTCGGCAGCTTCCCTTAAGAGTTGCGCAATTTACCAACACTCAATCTAGCACCACTTACAGCTCATTCTCACCCTACAAGAATGTACGCCAAAGCACTGGAAATATCAGTGAAGAGAATTCTATTTGGACGAAATTAGTTAGTTTTTCCTTACCGATTTCCACGCTGAAGATAAGATTTTGGTGCCTTAACCCAACCGGTTGGAAGCGCGCTACCAATAGGGTTGCGCCGTATTCAAGCAGGTCCGTTTCGCAAATCCGCCACTCACGCGATCCCGAATTTG
>JAYZYX010000313.1:0-4239 GCA_036139795.1 Pseudomonadota bacterium
CCCCTGCGCGAGCTGTTCAAGGACGAAGTTCGTGCCTTGGGCCGCGAACTGGGTCTGCCCGCCAGCTTTATCGGTCGTCACCCCTTCCCCGGACCGGGTCTGGCGATCCGTTGCCCCGGCGAGATCACCCGCGAAAAGCTGGAGATTCTGCGCAAGGCGGATGCGGTCTACATCGACCAGATTCGCAAGCACGGCCTTTACGATGAAATCTGGCAAGCCTTCGTGGCGATCCTGCCCGTCCGCACCGTTGGCGTGATGGGTGATGGCCGGACCTACGATTATGCCTGCGCCCTGCGCGCGGTGACTTCGGTCGACGGGATGACTGCGGATTACTACCCCTTCACCCACGAGTTCCTTGGCGAAACCGCCACGCGGATCATCAACGAGGTCAAAGGCATCAACCGTTGCACCTACGACATCACCTCGAAGCCTCCGGGCACCATCGAGTGGGAATAATCAAACTTACAAACAGCGGCCCCATTCGGGCCGCTGTTTTCGTTTTCGGCACCTCTAGACCTGCCCTTTGGGCCGTTCTGACCGTCTGCGCGAGAAATCCTTAGGTTTGATGCAAATTTTATGTTGTTTTTAACCAATGAGAGGTTACTCCCAGAGCAATTTTGCATTCGGCCCCTATTTTCACGTGTTTCGTACCCTTCGTATTTTCTTTTCCTGCTTGGCCTATGCCGCATTGGCCGGAACCCTGTTCGCGCTGGGATCGGCATTGCTATCGCCCCTGTGCCGTGACCTGATTGAGAGCCAAACGCGTTATGACGTGATCGTCGTCTTGGGCGGCGGCGGCATGGAGAATGGCGCATTGATGGCGGACACCGCATCCCGCGTTGACGCGGGTGTTGCCCTGTTCCAGTCGGGGATCGCTCCGGCGATGCATATGACCGGCGGCGTCAATCGCCCCGTCCCCTTTGTGCCAACCGCCGAGGTCATGAAAGACCGCGCCATCGCCACTGGGGTGCCTGCCGACACCATCACCACCGAAGGGCTGTCACGTTCGACGCTAGAAAATGCGCTGTTCTCCAAGGATGATCTGGATGGAAAATCCCTGATTATCGTGACCGAGGGCTATCACCTCTGGCGTAGCTGGCTAAGCTTTTACTGGGCCGGAATGCAGCCCGAGGGCATGTGCAAGCCCCACGCCTTCCACGCCGAAGGCTGGCAGCGCAGCGCCCGCGCGACAGTCCGCGAAGCCCTGGCCCTGTGGTTCAATCTGGCCCGCGCCGTTCTATGGAAGGTCGCAGACCTTTTCGGCTATCCCCACGTATTGGGCAGCTATTTCCTGCATTAGAGGCTGGACAAGACCCGTTCACGCTTCATGATGCACCCCAAGCGAAGCGGCAATTTTCACCGCTTGGGAGGGGACATGTCACCAGTTATACGCGGCGCGCTCTGGATGAGCGGCGCCATTTTGTCTTTCACGTCGATGGCGCTGGCGGGACGGATCATCGGGCTTGAGCTGGATACGTTCGAGATCATGCTCTACCGCAGCATGATCGGTGTGGTGATTGTCCTGACGATCGCCTCGGCCACGGGGCATCTGGAGGACATCCGCCGCCAGAAGATGGGCCTGCACCTGATCCGCAACATCAGTCACTTCACCGGCCAGAACCTGTGGTTCTATGCGGTGACCGTAGCCCCTTTGGCACAAGTCTTCGCGCTAGAGTTCTCGGCCCCTCTCTGGGCGATGCTGCTGTCGGCCCTTATTCTGGGCGAGGCCCTGACCAAGGCCCGCGTGCTATCGGGGCTAATGGGATTTGTCGGCATTTTGATTGTGACCCGTCCGGGATTACAGGAATTCGGAATTCCCCAAATCACTGCGGCCCTGTGCGCAGTCGGATTCGCAGGCTCAGCCGTATTCACCCGCCTTTTGACCCGAACGGAAAACATCACCAGCATTCTGTTCTGGCTGACTGTGATGCAAACCGTCTTTGGCCTGATCTGCGCCGGAATTGACGGCGAAATCGCGATCCCCACCGCAGGGGCAATTCCCTATATCGTCCTGATTGCTGGCGCTGGCCTTCTGGCCCACTTCTGCTTGACAACCGCCCTGTCGCTTGCACCTGCAGCAATTGTAATGCCGATTGACTTTTTACGCCTACCTCTAATTGCGGTAACGGGCGCGTTACTCTATTCTGAGGCTCTGGATCCATTCGTGCTCATCGGCGCTGCCGTGATCTTTTTGGCCAACTACAACAATATCCGAAGAGCAAGCCGTTAAAACGATTGGACGAATAACCATCAGAAGTATCCCGCTGACGCTGGGTTAGAATTGACCGAAAGGCAAATCACAACTTACGCTCAAAGGCTCAGGGGGAGAAACTCAACAGGGATGAGGATCATAATGAACAAGCTACTACTTGGTAGTGCTGCGCTCGTTGTAGCGGGCAGCACTGCCTACGCTGGTGGTATCGAGCGGACAACCCAGTCGACCTCGGTACTGTTTAAAGAGGGTAACTACGTCGAATTGGGCCTAGCGCAGATTCGCCCCTCACTCAGCGGAACCGGCGAAGGCCTTGCCGAGGCAAGCATCGCCTCCGGTACCGATTACGACGACGTCGGCGGACAGTACAATCAAACAAACTTGAGCGCCAAAATCGACCTGACCGACAAGCTGTCGTTCGGCCTGATTATGGACAGCCCGTTCGGCGCGGACATCAGCTATGACGGTGACAGCAGCACGACCGAACTCGGTGGCACCTCTGCGTTTGCTGAAACCAAAGCGCAAACCTTCCTGCTGAAATACAAATTCAGCGACCGCGTCAGCGCCTTCGGTGGCATCCGTCGTCAAACCGCAAGCGGCGAGATTGACCTGAACGGTATGGCTTATGGCGGCCCGAACGTTCAGAACAACGTGACCGCAAATGACCTGTACACGGCAGCGGGCGTTCCTCCGGGCTTTGTACCTGCTTTGGACGCAGGTATTGCTCAGGCGATTTCGACGCTCAACGATAACCAGCGTGGCTATCAGATCGAAGACACGACCTACGCATCTGGTTATTCGGTTGATCTGGATGAAACCCCGGGAACCGGCTTCGTGCTGGGTGCCGCCTACGAGATTCCGGACATCGCCCTGCGGGTTGCTCTGACCTATAACTCGGAAATCGAACACAAGATGAAAACCTCCGAGACTCTGCCGCTGACGCAGATCACCGGTTTTGATCTTGGCACCCAGACTGCGACAACCTCGCAGACCGTAATCACCCGGAACGGCGAGACCAAAGTCATCACCCCCCAATCGTGGAACCTTGAGTTCCAGTCGGGTGTGGCCAAGGACACACTGGTTTTCGGTTCGGTCCGCTGGGTTCAGCACTCGGCCTTCAAGATCGCGCCTGATTTCTTCAAGGACAACATCAAGAAGAGCGGTCTGGTCGATCTGGAAGACACCACCACCTACCGTATCGGCGTTGGCCGCCGCTTCTCGCCGAACTTCTCGGCGCAGGCCAGCATCGCCCATGAGCGTAGCTCGAGCGATGACCTGAAATCGCCGCTGGCGCCGACCAACGGCTACACCGGCATCTCGATCGGTGGCGCCTATAAGTTCGACGGCGGTCTGGAACTGGCTGGCGGTGTGACCTACCTGAAGCTGGGTGACGCGAAAGCAGCCACCGCAGATACCGCGCGTGCGGACTTCAGCGGCAACACCGCAATGGGCGCAGGCATCCGCATTTCCTACGCTTTCTGATCCTCGGATCCGAATCCCGCAAATACGCACCCCGCCTGTTCGGCGGGGTGTTTTCTTTTGCGCAATTTCCGGATCGCCTGCGCGTCCGAAACATGAGACAGACGTTCCATGATAGATCAAAAAACCATGTCCACCCGCGCTTGGGCCGAACTGTTCCTGCTTGCTTCGATCTGGGGCGGATCATTCCTGTCCACCCATATCGCGCTCGAAGAACTCGGGCCGCTGAACGTTGTCATGTACCGCACCGGAATTGGCGCGGCGCTGCTTTGGACGTGGGCCTTGATGCGGGGGCGCAGCGTCCCGACCTCGGCGGGCGTCTGGCTGGCGTTTCTGGGCATGGGCCTTTTGAACAACGTGATTCCCTTCTCGCTTCTATCTTGGGGGCAGTTGCATATCGCCAGTGGTCTGACCTCGATCCTGAACGCGGCAACGGCGGTCTTCGGCACCCTGACGGCGGCACTGATCTTTGCGGACGAACGACTAAGCGTGCGCAAGCTGGTGGGTGTGGGCTTTGGCTTTATGGGCGTGGCTACGGCGATTGGCCT
>JAYZYX010000314.1:0-4199 GCA_036139795.1 Pseudomonadota bacterium
CACACCGATCCACGCGGTTTGGCCCATGTCAAGCGACTGCCACAGGATCAAGAGCGCGCCTGCAAAGCCAAGAGTGACGGCAATCAGGGTCACCGGCCGCAAGCGTTCGCCCAGATGTAGCGCGGCAAGGGGCAAGGTTAGCACGGGTGCAAGATAGGCCAGCGCTTGGGCGTTGGCGACGGGCAGATAGATCAGCGAGACAAAGCTGAACGCCATCGAGGCGGCGCCGAAGAGGCCGCGGGTCAGGTGGAGGCGCGGATGGCTGGTGCGGAACGCTCGCGGCAGGTCAGAGCGCAGCGCCATGTACAAGACGATCGGGACCAGTGCTACGAATGACCGCCAAAAGATGATCTGCCCCAGCGCTGCGCGGGTGCCCACGGCGTGGATCACAGCCGACATGGCGGTAATCAAAAGGACTGCCAGCAGGCGCAGTCCGATGCCGGAAAGGGCGGGGGGCGTGCTCATGGGGCAGTGATAGCGCTAACGGCAATGCCTGAGCAAGCTTTGGTTAGCCGGTCAGTTCCGCTGATGACTGAACCAGTCGCGCAAATTCTGCCTCAAGGTGGGCCATTGTGACATCGAAAATCACTTGTGCGGTGAGACCGGCGTCGGGCAGGTCGAAACCGAGGACGGCGTCTTTGACCACGGTCATGGTGAAGCCCAGATCCGAACCGTTTCGGACTGTGCTGTTCACGCAAAACCCCGCGACAGCGCCGGTGACAACCAGTTCAGTGATCCCTTGCTGGCGCAGATGGGCGGCAAGGTCTGTTGAGGCAAAGGCAGATGAGGTCTGCTTGATGAACACGGCCTCGCCTTCGAGGGCCTCGGCGCAGGGCATGGGCGGATAGCCCGCGGCGTTCTGGTGCACGGGAGACGTGGGGGCGTCTTCGCGGTGGCGAATGTGGATGACAGGCAGGCCGCGGTTCCGATAGGATGCAATAAGCGCGGCGATCCGTTCGGGTGCGTCTGCGTTGACGCAGTCGCGCCCGCTGTCCAGACGGCGCTGCATTTCCATCTGCATGTCGATAATGATCAGAGCCTTCATGGGGCGCCTTCAACGCTTTTGGGCCAGAAAAAAGCCGCCGCGAGGGGCGGCCTTTGGTTCGTTATTCGGCTTCCTGTTCGGCCAGCCAGCGTTCCGCTTCCAGCGCGGCCATACAGCCCATGCCCGCCGAGGTGACGGCCTGACGGTATTTGTCATCGGTCAGGTCGCCCGCAGCGAAGACGCCGGGGATCGAGGTCGCGGTGCTGTCGGGTTTGGTCACCACATAGCCGCCGTGATGGGTTTCCAGCACGCCTTCCACCAGTTCCGATGCGGGTGCGTGGCCGATGGCGACGAAGAAGCCGTCACAGGGGATCTCCTTGGTCGCGCCGGTGGTCACATGCTTGACGCGCACGCCGGTGACGCCAAGGGGTGCCTCGGTGCCAAGGACTTCTTCGACCGAGTGGTCCCAGACAACTTCGATCTTCTCATGCTTGAAGAGGCGGTCTTGCAGGATCTTTTCTGCGCGCAGCGAGTCGCGGCGGTGGATCAGGGTCACTTTGCTGGCAAAGTTGGTCAGAAACAGCGCCTCTTCCACAGCGGTGTTGCCGCCACCGATCACGACGATCTCTTTGCCGCGATAGAAGAAGCCGTCACAGGTGGCACAGGCCGAAACGCCGAAGCCTTTGAACTTTTCTTCGCTTTCCAGACCCAGCCATTTGGCGCGGGCGCCGGTGGCCAGAATGACTGCGTCGGCGGTGTAGGTGGTGCCGCTGTCCGCGTGAGCCACGAAGGGGCGCACGTCCAGATCAAGCTTGGTGATGTAGTCCGAGATGATCTCGGTGCCCATTGCGCGTGCGTGGGCTTCCATGTTCACCATCAGCTCGGGGCCCTGGATTTCGGTGTGGCCGGGCCAGTTTTCAACCTCGGTGGTGGTGGTCAGCTGGCCGCCGGGCTCCATGCCTTGGATCAGCAGGGGGTTCAGCATGGCGCGGCTGGCATAGACACCGGCGGTGTATCCGGCAGGACCGGAGCCAATGATCAATACCTTTGTGTGACGGGTCTCGGCCATAGGGCACCTTTCTGTCTTGCGTCTTTGTGTCGAGCGAAGGATATAGACGCCCCGCTGCCCCGTTGAAAGGGGGGCGATATCGCATGGACGCCTTGTCGGGACAGGGTTCTACAGATAGGACGGAATAGCGATTAATTTTCTTGCGCAAAATTGAAATAATGTTGCGCATAGCCGTTGGTACAGTGTAAGGTTCGCAAAAACAGGAAGGCCCCATGCCCGCAACGCGACTTGATCCCATTGACCGCCGCATTCTTGCAGAACTGCAGGCGGATGGACGCATGACGAACGTGGAACTTGCTAAACGGGTCGGAATCTCGGCGCCTCCGTGCCTGCGCCGCGTGCGCACGCTGGAAGAGGCCGGTTTCATCAAGGGCTATCATGCAGACGTGGATTCCCGCGCGCTGGGGTTCGAGGTGAAGGTTTTCGCAAATGTCGGGCTGATCAGTCAGGCCGAAGCAGACCTGAGCGCCTTTGAGGCCCGTTGCCGTGAATGGCCGCTGGTGCGTGAGTGCCACATGCTGAACGGCGAGGTGGACTTTATCCTGAAGTGCGTCGCGCCCGATCTGTCGACATTTCAAAGCTTTCTGACCGAGCAGCTGCTGAAGGCCGACAATGTGGCCAGCGTAAAGACCTCTCTGGTCATTCGCGGTGCTAAGGATGAGCCCGGCGTGCCCTTTGATGTTCTGGAAGAGCGTCTGAACCGCACCGCGTGATGATGCGATCACAGTGGATGCTGAAGACCCCGCCATCGTGCGGGGTTTTTCGTTTCTGAGGTTTGCTATTGTGGTGTGGGGGATATGAAAAAAGCGACCCCTTAACGACGGTTGAGGCTTTCCGTCAGGGTCGCTCTTTCATCAACAGTCCGCTTGCGCGGTAGGTCCACTGGTACGTGGTCCAGAAGGGGCGCCGAAGCGCCCCGTTGCCTCATAACTGCCTCAATGGCGCTGGTTTGTCAAAACTTTGACACGATTTTCCCGACAAAAAAGTGAACTGGTGTGATTGCAGAAAGGTAATTGCTGCGATTGCAGTCAGATTGTTGCCACACACGCACAAAAGGCGCCCGCAGAGGGGCGCCTTTTCAAGCTCATATGGAGCAATGCGAATCAGGCGCTGCGGACGATGCGTGGCTGCGGCTCGGGCTGGTTACGCTTGGCGATCATGGCCTGACGGGTTGCGCCACGGGTCCACGGCAGCGCGGGGGTCTTGTCGGCCTGAGCGGTTTTCAGCACCGACTTGAGAAAGCGGTTGTTCGATTTCATAGGAGCCTCTGCATATTGTATTTGTTAGTTTTTGTTTCGTTACAAAGTGCAGGGGAAATGCGGCGAACCTGTGTCGCGTCGTCGAAAACAACGTGAAAAATTATGGCTGGATTGTTTCAATGGACGGTGAGACCTATCCGTTCTGATAGGTCATCTTTCCCTAGAGGCGAATGCAGGCAATCAAACGACCATAATCTGCCGCCTTTTCATGGCAGCTGCGGCGATAGGAATAGAATCGCTGCGGGTCGTCATAGGTGCAGTGGCCGGTCCAGTCGGCAGTGTGTACGCCAGCTTCGCGCAGGCGGTGCATGCCGAAGGAGGGCAGGTCGAACATCATTCGGTCGCCCTGACCATTTGCGAAAAAGCGGCTGTAGCCGGTGTCTTCGCTTAGGAAGCTGTCCAGAAACTCGGGGCCGACTTCATAGGCGCGCTGGCTGATGGTGGGGCCGATGATGGCGCGGATGTTCTCGCGCTTGGCGCCAAGGGTCTCCATCGCCTCAACGGTGGCCTCCAGCACGCCCGAGATTGCGCCCTTCCAGCCCGCATGGGCCGCGCCGATAACGCCGCTTTCGGGATCGCTGAACAGCACGGGCTGGCAATCGGCGGTCAGGATGGCAAGGGCAACGCCCGGTGTCTTGGTGACCAGACCGTCCGCCTTGGGGGGCGTGGCCTGCGGGCCGTCCACAATCGCCACCTCGGCGGAATGGATCTGATGCACGCCAACCAGATTGGGCATGTCCACGCCCATTGCGGCAGCAACGCGGGCGCGGTTGATGGCCACGATCTCGGACTGGTCGGACGAGCCTGCGCCGCAGTTCAGGCCAGCAAAAATCCCCGAAGACGCGCCGCCGCCACGACCGAAAAACCCGTGACGGGTCGGTTCGAG
>JAYZYX010000315.1:0-20350 GCA_036139795.1 Pseudomonadota bacterium
GTTTCCGATGCCCCAAACCCAACAGAACTGGTGTGGCCCAATAGAAAAGGGCGCGGTGGTCAGACCATCGCGCCCTTTGTGATTTCGCGGGGTAGGGGCAGCGCCTGCTGCCCCTGCCGTCTTAGAAGTGGACCGAACGTGCGCCTGCGGGCTTTTCCAGCGGGGGCGCGAACTTGGTCAGGTTGATGCCTTCAACCGCCTTTTTGTACTCTTCCATGTTGGGCGTACGGCCAAGGATGGCCGACAGAACCACAACCGGGGTCGAGGCCAGCAGCGATTCACCCTTCTTGGTTTCCGAGTCAGCCACAACGCGGCCTTGGAACAGACGGGTCGAGGTCGCCAGAACGGTGTCGCCTTTTTCCGCTTTTTCCTGGTTGCCCATGCAGAGGTTACAGCCGGGACGCTCAAGGTACAGGATGTTCTCATACTCGGTGCGGGCTTTGGCTTTCGGGAACATGTCGTCGAACTCGAAGCCCGAGTACTTCTGCAGGATGTCCCAGTCACCTTCGGCTTTCAGCTCGTCGATGATGTTGTAGGTCGGCGCCGCAACAACCAGAGGTGCCTTGAACTCGACCTTGCCGTTGGCTTCTTCGAGGTTCTTCAGCATCTGGGCCACGATCTTGATGTCGCCCTTGTGCACCATGCACGAGCCAACAAAGCCCAGATCCACCTTCTTCTCGCCGCCGTAGTAGGACACGGGGCGAATGGTGTCGTGGGTGTAACGCTTCGACACGTCTTCGTTGTTTACATCTGGGTCAGCGATCATGGGCTCGTCGATCAGGTCCAGATCAACGACGACTTCGGCGTAGTACTTGGCGTTGTCATCGGGGGTCAGGGCAGGCTTTTCGCCCGACTTGATTTCCGCGATACGCTTGTCCGCTTTGTCGATCAGGCCCTGCAGGGTCTGGGCTGCGTTGTCCATGCCCTTGTCGATCATCACCTGAATGCGCGACTTGGCCAGCTCCAGCGAGCCGATCAGCGTGTCATCGTTGGAGATACAGATCGTGGCTTTCGCCTTCATTTCTGCGGTCCAGTCGGTGAAGGTGAACGCTTGGTCTGCCAGCAGGGTGCCGATGTGTACTTCGATGACGCGGCCCTGGAAGACGTTGTCGCCGTGCTGCTTCAGCATCTGTGCCTGAGTGGCGTGAACCACATCACGGAAGTCCATGTGATCTTTCATGGTGCCTTTGAAGGTCACCTTGACCGAGTCAGGGATCGGCATGGTGGCTTCGCCGGTCGCCAGCGCCAGAGCAACAGTGCCCGAGTCCGCACCGAAGGCAACGCCTTTGGACATACGGGTGTGGCTGTCGCCGCCGATGATGATATCCCAGTCGCTGACGGTGATGTCGTTCAGCACTTTGTGGATCACGTCAGTCATGGCGTGGTATTCGTTCTTGGGATCACGGGCGGTGATCAGGCCGAAGTCGTTCATGAACTTCATCAGGCGCGGGATGTTGGCCTGTGCCTTCTTGTCCCAAACCGATGCAGTGTGACAGCCCGACTGGTACGCGCCGTCAACGACGGGCGAAATGGTGGTCGCCGCCATGGCTTCCAGTTCTTGGCTGGTCATCAGGCCGGTGGTGTCCTGCGAGCCGACGATGTTCACTTCGACGCGAACGTCGGAACCGGCGTGCAGTACTTTGCCTTTTTCAACACCAACAGCGTTCGCGTTGAAGATCTTCTCAACAGCGGTCAGGCCCTGACCTTCGATGCTGATCTCTTTCGAGGGGGCGAAGACCTGCGGTGCCTCAACGCCCAGAGTTTCAGCCGCGAATGTCTGGAGCTTTTTACCGAAGACAACAGCGTAGGAACCGCCAGCCTTCATGAACTCGACCTTCTGGGGGGTGAACGACGACGAGACGTCTGCCAGTTCTTCGCCCGACTCAGAGGTCAGTTTCTTGGTCTTGGTGTTGATCTTCAGAACGGTACCGGTCTCGACCGAGTACTTCTGCTCCAGCACGGGGCTGTCGTCGTTGTTCAGGATCGGCTTGCCGTTGTCATCCAGCTTCTTGACCCAGTTCTTCAGGTCGATGCCGATGCCGCCGGTCACGCCAACGGTGGTCAGGAAGATCGGCGAGATGCCGTTGGTGCCTGCCACAACGGGGGCGATGTTCACGAAGGGAACGTAGGGGCTGGCTTGCTTGCCGGTCCACAGAGCCACGTTGTTCACGCCCGACATACGCGATGAGCCAACGCCCATGGTGCCTTTTTCCGCGATCAGCATCACGCGCTTGCCGGGGTGCTGCAGCTTCAGTTCTTCGATGTGCTTCTGAGCGGCTTCGTCGATCATGCATTTGCCGTGCAGTTCGCGGTCCGAACGCGAGTGCGCCTGGTTGCCGGGCGACAGAAGGTCGGTCGAGATATCGCCTTCGGCGGCGATGTAGGTGACGACTTCGACAACTTCTTCAACTTCGGGCAGCTTGGTGAAGAATTCGGCCTGCGCGTAGCTTGCCAGAATGTCTTTCGCGATGGCGCTGCCTGCTTTGTAAGCTTCTTCCAGACGGGCCATGTCGGCCTCGTAGAGGAAGACCTGAGTTTTCAGAACCTCAGCCGCTTTGCCAGCGGTTGCTTCGTCATCACCCAGTGCCAGATCCAGCAGAACCGCGATCGAGGGGCCACCCTTCATGTGCGACAGCAGTTCGAATGCGAAATCGGGGGTGATTTCGGCAACATCGGCATCGCCCAGAATGATCTCTTTCAGGAAGGCCGCTTTCACGCCTGCGGCGCTCGTGGTGCCGGGCAGGGTGTTGTAGATCAGGAACTGCAGCGAATCCGCGCGGTATTCGTTGCCGGTGTCTTTGATCTGCGCGATCAGTTCTGCAACCAGTGCGCCGTCATCGATCGGCTTGGGGTGCAGGCCTTCGGTTTTGCGTGTTTCGATTTCTGCTAGGTAATCTGTATACAAGCTCATGATGATCCCGACGCTTCGAGGGTTGAAATAAGCTTGATCGCCCGGCCGGGCTAAGGTCTGGCGCGCCGCGACAAGCTTGCTGTATGCCGTCGTATACCAAATGCGATTCCGATGCAAGATGCTGCGATGCGGCTGTTGCAAAGAAGGGCTTTGCACATTGGTCTGCCTGTCGGCACGGATGGCAGGTTCCCCTGCGTCATAATCACATTTGATGCGTTTGCGTAGCCCCAGAAATGCCGCACCTCGTATTGGTATGTGCGCCGTGCATTTTTGATGGGCACATTGAGAGGCACGAGGTCACAAAGCCATCTCCACCACGCCGCTGGCTTTGATGTCTTTGACCGCGAAATCGATCAGGGCGCGGACCTTGCGGGGCAGGGTGCGCCCTTCAAGGTAGGCGGCGGTTATCAGGTGCCCGTCCGAGGTATGATCGGCCAGCAGGCGCACCAGATCGCGGCCCCCTGTCACGCAATGCAGGGCAAAGTCCGGCACATAGGCAATGCCTGCCCCTTGTTGCGCCAGTTCCACCGCCGCACGGGCCGAGTTCACATGGAACCGCCCCTGCACCTGCGCCACGGCCTCTGTCCCGTCGCGGCGAAAGACCCAGCGGCGGGGGTTTTGCCGGTTGGTGTCTACAATACACGCGTGATCCTCTAATTCCCTGACGGTCTGCGGCGTGCCCCGTGCTGCCAGATAGGCGGGGCTTGCCACCAGCGAGGATTGGAACTGCCCGAGCCGCCGCGTCTTCAGCGATTGCATGCTCGATGCGCCGAGGCGGAACGCCAGATCAATGCCTTCGCTGGCCAGATCGGTGAAATGGTCCGTCAGGCGCAGATCAAACGTCAAATCGGGGTTGGCTTGCCCGAACCGCTCTAGCATCCCGACCACATAGATTTCCCCGAAGGTCACAGGCGCGGACAGGCGGATCACTCCGGAAAACCCGCGCGATCCTTCCGAAACCTCGGTCAGTAGATCGTCCAGATCATCCAGCAGGGCAGGGGCGCGGGCCAGCAAATCCTCGCCCGCTGGGGTCAGGCCCACTTTGCGCGTAGTGCGCTGGAACAGGCGCACCCCAAGACGGGCCTCTAGTTCGGCAACGTATTTCGACGTTAGCCGGTTCGAAACCCCAAGCTGGTCCGCCGCCCCTGTGAAGGAACCCGTTTGTGCCGTCGCCACGAAGGCCCGCAGTTCATCGACTAGATCCATCGTCTATTCCGAACAAATCAGAGAAAGTCATTCCATAAAGTCTCCATTTTGTGGAAAGGCTGCAAGGTCTAAGTTCGGTGGCAGAGATGAACAAACGGGGCCGGACCTTAGAAGGTGCCCCACTTGATGACCGGAGTGACTGATATGACCTCGACCAAACAGATTGACCTAGCGGCTCTGATCCTGCGCGTTGCCAGCGGTGCCCTGTTCCTTGCCCACGGCTGGATGAAGGTGAGCGTGTTCACCATTCCCGGCACTGTCGGCTATTTCGAAAGCCTCGGCCTGCCGGGCTTTGTGGCCTACCTGACCATTCTGGCCGAATTGGGCGGTGGTCTGGCGCTGATCGCCGGTATCGGCACACGCCTTGTCAGCCTTGCGCTGATCCCCGTCCTGCTGGGAGCCACTTGGGCCCATAGTGGTAACGGCTGGACCTTCTCGAACGAAGGCGGCGGGTGGGAGTTCCCCCTGTTCTGGGCCGCAGCCCAAGCAACTATCGCGCTGATCGGTGCGGGTCGCTACGCTGTCAAAATCCCTGTCCTGAACCGCGCCTTGGGCCAGTTCGCATAAACCACTATCCATCCATCGGGACCGCAGCTGTTGCGGTCCCGCCTGACCGGAGAAACCCTATGAGTACCGTCCAATCCCTTAGCGCCCTGCGCGACCGCCTTAGCCCCTCGGACCGGATGCCGCTGGTCTTTCTGGGTCATGGCAGCCCCATGAATGCCATTGAGGACACGCAATATTCCCGCGCGTGGACTGAACTGGGCAAAACCCTGCCGCATCCCAAGGCGATCCTCGTGGTTTCGGCCCACTGGATGACCAAAGGCACCACGTTGGTGGATGTCTCGGCCTTTCCGCGAACGATCCACGATTTCTACGGCTTCCCGCAGGAGCTGTTTGACCAGACTTACGTTGCCGAGGGCGCACCGGAACTGGCGCGTGAAGTGGCCACTTTGCTGGCCAGCCACCACGGTGAGGAAGACGACACTTGGGGGCTGGATCACGGTGCTTGGACCGTTCTCAAGTTCCTTTACCCCAATGCGGATGTGCCGGTGTTTCAGGTCTCGATCGATATGACCCGCGATCTGGATTACCAGCTGGAGATCGGCCAGATCCTGTCCGAGTTGCGGGATCGCGGCGTGCTGATCCTTGGGTCCGGTAACGTGGTGCACAACCTGCGCCGTCTGGACTGGAACGGCAAACCGCAGGATTTCGCACTGGAGTTCGATGCGCTCTTTGCGAACAAGCTGGAGGACCGGAACTTTGCCGCGCTGGCAGACCGTCGCGGTCTGGGCAAGCTGCTGCAAGTGGCCCATCCCACGGTGGATCACTATCTGCCTGCACTGACGATCGCGGGGGCCTCGGATGCCAAGGACAAGCTGACATGGATGACGGACAGCATCGATTTGGGATCGGTGTCCATGCGGTCCTTCGTGTTCCACGCCTGATTTTGGAGAACGACAATGCTTGTAGATGGCAAATGGTCCGACAACTGGCAGCCGGTGCAAAAGGCTGATGAGAAGGGGCGCTTTGTCCGTCAGGTGTCGGGCTTTCGCAACTGGATCACCCCTGACGGCAGCGCCGGCCCCACGGGCGAGGGCGGCTTTCCCGCCGAAGCGGGCCGCTACCGCCTGTATGTGGCGTTCATCTGCCCTTGGGCCTCGCGCACGTTGATGGCGCGCAAGCTTAAGGGCTTGGAGGATGTGATCCCTGTCACCATCGTCAATCCGACAATCGGGGATCAGGGCTGGCAGTTCGGCGGCTATGACGGGGCAGACGAAGACCCGCTGTTCGGCTTGCAGTATCTGCACCAGCTTTATACCAAGGCCGACCCTCACTACACGGGCCGCGCCACGGTGCCGGTGCTGTGGGACATGAAGCGCAACGTTATGGTGAACAATGAAAGCGCCGATATCCTGCGCATGCTGGACACCGCGTTTGAAGGGCTGGTTCCCTCGGACGTCCGTCTGTTCCCCGCCGATCTGGCGGATGAGATTGAGGCGTTAAGCCCGCGCATCTATGACAGCCTGAACAACGGGGTCTACAAGGCGGGCTTTGCCAGCAGCCAAGAGGCCTATGACGAGGCGGTCGCTGGTGTCTTTGACATGCTGGACGAATTGGATGGGCGTCTCACCAGTGATTACCTGCTGGGGGATCAACTGACCGAGGTAGACATCCGCACCTTTGTCACCCTGATCCGGTTCGATGCGGCTTACCATGGTCTTTTCAAAACCAATCGCCGCCAGATCGCCGATTATCCGCGTCTGCAAGCCTATATGGAGCGGATCTACCGCCTGCCGGGGATCAAGGACACGGTGAATATGGATCACATCACCCGTGGCTACTATTCAATCAAGGCCCTGAACCCCAAGGGTATCCGCCCCGAAGGGCCTGCTCATATCACGGCGTTGTTGGACAGCGTTGGCGGGCGTTGAACCCCAGAGACGACAAAACGCCCCGCCGGATGGCAGGGCGTTTTTGCATTGGGGGTTCGTGGGCAGGGGGATTAGCCGCCCGAGAACACTGCAACCCAGCGATTGTCATTCGACCGGCCAATGCCGACGATCCGGTTGTTGCGGGCCAGCAGGTTCATGCGGTGACCGACCGACTCCATCCACGCCTCGACGATGCGCTCTGGGGTGCGCTGGCCTTTGCCAAGGTTTTCCGAGACTTTGCGCTGGGTGACGCCGGCCTTGCGGATGCGGCGACCAAAATCCAGACCATCGGGGTTCGTATGCGAGAAGAAGTTCCGCCGCTCCATGTCGTTGGCATAGTTCTGGGCGACGCGGGTCAGGGTCGAGTCCATCACCATCGGCGGGCGGCCATTGGCCATGCGCTGCATGTTCATCAGGCTAAGAACCTGCGCACGGGCCAGATTAAGAGGCAGTTGTTGGGTTTGGCTGGGAAGCTCGGAGGCGAGGTAAACCCGTTTAACAGGTTCAGTCGCTTGCGTGGTGTGGCTGATACGGACGCAACCGCTTAGACCGACGGCGCAAAGCACAAGTCCCAAGGCAATAGTAGAACGTAACTTCATAACACGAACCCCGTTTAAGGAGGGCGCGATGTGGCAGACACCGCGCCTTCTGGTCCGTGTATGTTGGGAAAATTACCCCCAATCCGTCAATCTCACTTACAGGTATTGGCGGGGTAATTTCGGGGTAATATTATGCCGCTTGGGACAAAAGTGAGGCACGAAGGGCGCTTTCGTCCAAAGGTTTGCCACAAAAGAACTTCCACGCATGTACGCCTTGATAGAAGAACAGTTCCCATCCGGAGATGATCTGTAAGCCGTTCTGCTCGGCGTCCTGTAGGAACTGGGTGTCCGTGGGCGTGTAGACCGCATCAAAGCACCATTGCGCGCCTTCCATAGCCTCGGCTGCCAGCGGCGTGCCACCATAGCCGACCATGCCCACAGGGGTGCAGTTGATCAGGCCCGTGGCCCCTTTGGCAGCCGCTACGGCATCGTCACCGCAGGTAACGGTTACTGCTGGGGCGGCCTTGCGGATGTCGGCGGCCAGAGCCTCGGCTTTGGGCAGATCGCGGTCCACCAGACGCAGCTCGGTGACGCCAAGACCCACCAGACCAAAGGCCACAGCACGGCCCACGCCGCCGGTTCCGATCATCAGAACCGTGCCGGGGGCCTTGTCGCCACGCACACCGCGGTAGGCGGCCATAAAGCCGCTGTAGTCGGTGTTGTAGCCCTTGGGCTTGGCGCTGCCGTCCCCGAAGATCACCGTGTTGCAGGCACCAATCCCGCGCACCAGTGGATCGTCCACCTCTACAAAGGCGGTGACCCGCTCTTTGTAGGGGTAGGTGATGTTGCTGCCTTTAAAGCCGTTGCCCTTGGCATGGGCAAAGACCTCATCAAAGGGAAGACCCATCTCGTGGGGGATTAGCAGGTCGTAGGCGACAACCATCTCGTTCTGCTTGCCTGCCAGCTGGTGCAGCAGGGGCGAGCGCGAGGCTTTGATGTTGTCGCCAATCAGGCCCAGTTGCAGGTCGGGCTTGGTCATTCAGTGGCTTCCTTCTTGAAGAGGCGGGCTTTGGCCTTGGTCCACAGGGGGGTCTGGCTGACAAAGATCAGGACGACGGTGATCAGCAGGACAGTCGACAGCGGGCTGCTGAAGATGCCGCCGAAGAACCGGCCCAGATCTTCACGCTCGCTGATGATGGCGCGGCGCCAGTTGTCATCCAGCAGGCGCGACAGGATCACACCCAGAATGACCGGACCCAGCGGGTAGCCATAGTGGCGCATGAAGTAGCCGAAGACACCAAAGCCAAGCATCCAGTAAACGTCGGTGATCGAGTTGTTCACCGCATAGGCACCCACAATCGACAGCAGCATGATCAGCGGGATCAGGAAAGCACGGGGGATTTCCACGATCTTGGTGAACAGCTTGATGCCGGTCAGGCCGAACAGCAGCATAAAGAAGTTTGCCGTCACCAGCGCGCCCACGATGAACCAGAACATATGGGGCTGGTCGATCATCAGCATCGGGCCGGGGTTCAGGCCGTGGATGAACAGGGCACCGATCATGATTGCGGTTACCGCGTCACCGGGGATGCCAAGGGTCATCATCGGAATGAAGGCCCCGCCCACGGCGGCGTTGTTTGCGGTTTCGGGGGCAACAAGGCCCTCGATCGCGCCGTCACCGAATTTCCGCTCGGGGTTCTTGGTCACGCGCTTGGCGTGATCATAGGCCATCAGCGCCGCGATATCACCGCCGGTGCCGGGCAGAGCGCCGATCAGAACCCCGATGGTCGAGGTTTGCAGCGACAGGGGCAGGTGCTTTTTGATGGTGCCAAAGCTGGGAACGATCTTGTCGATTTTCTGGCGCACGGCAGGAAGGTCGATGTTGTGCAGTTGCAGCAGTGCCTCGGAGACACCGAACATACCGATCATCACGGCGATGAACGAAATGCCTTGGGTCAGCAGCGGAATGTCGAAGGTGAAGCGCTGGGTAAAGGTCAGCGGGTCCATACCCACAGCACCGATGCCGATGCCAAGCGCGCCCGAGAAAATGCCCTTGATCAGCGAACCCGATGACAGCGAGCCCACCAGCAGAATGCCAAGCACTGCCAGCAGCATGTAGTCGCGGGGTTGGAACTTTAGTGCAAAGTCGGACACGAAGGGCGCGGCCAGTGCCAGAACGGCGATGCCAACCAGACCGCCAAAGAACGACATGACCGTGGTTACACCGATGGCGGTGCCAGCCTCGCCTCGTTTGGCCATGGGATAGCCGTCCATCGCAGTGGCAATCGCCGAAGGCGCACCGGGGATGTTCAACAGGATCGCGGTGCGCGAACCGCCGTACACGCCGCCCATGTAGATACCGATCATCAGCGAGATCGCCGGATAGACATCCCAAGAGAAGGTGAAAGAGATCAGGATCGAGACAGCCATCGTGACTGACAGGCCGGGGATCGCACCCACATAGACACCGGCAAAGGTGCCCAGACCAACCAGCAGGAACAGCTGTGGTTGCAAGAAGACTGTTAGAAAATCATGCAGGACGGTCATCATGCGGCTCCCGAAGCGAAGAGATTACGGAAGTATTGGATAAATTCGGCTTCCGGAACGACACCCGAAGGCAACAGCACGGTGAACACGATGCGGAACACCAGCCAGATCACCACAAGCGATCCCAGCGCGACGGCCAGCGTCATGGGCCAGCTACGGCGGGCCAGCAGCTTGATCGAGATGATTAGAAACAGCGCCGCGGTCGGGATGAACCCCAGCGGTGTCAGCAGGATGCCGAAAGCGATAAGGAGAACGATCATGATCATCACCACAACGGGGATGATGTCTTTCAGAAGGCTTTCATTCTCGGCAGTATTCAAGCGCAAGGTTTTGGCTAGAATGATCAAGGCGCTGACCAGCATCACAGCAGAGGTGGCCATCGGCACCGAACCGGGCGAGGACAGGGCCTCGAAACCCGAAATGCCGTAGGCGTTCCACAGCAGCACAGCGCTGCCGATGGTCATCAGTAAGGCAAAGACCGCTTCGCCAGGGCGGCGTTTATCGGCGTAACCGCCGGGGGTGGCGTCAGACGTGCCGTCATGGTGGTCGGCGTCGCCTCGGAAATCTGCGTCCATGGCTTCCTCCTTTGGCCGTAGGGCGGGCGCGGAAGGGGACCTACGGCATAAACGCTGAGCGCCGCCCATCGGTGGGATAGGCGGCGCTGGCTCTTTGAGCGGGACGAGGGAGTCCCAGTCAATGAATAGTGCTTACTTCGCGGGACGTGCGATGCCGAAATCTTCCGGCGATGCTTTGGTCAGACCTGCGTCCTGCAGCAGCCAGGTGGTGTTCTGCTGCCACTTGGTCAGGAAGTCCTGAGCTTCGGCGCCCGAGATGTTCATCATGGTGAAACCACGGTTGTCCATCAGCTCGACGAAGTCTGCGTTGGTTGCTGCCTGTGCGTAGGCATCCGACAGTTTCGCGACGACATCGTCAGGAGTGCCGTTCTTCACGAACACACCGAAGAAGGGACCCCAAGGCAGGAAGCCGTTATAGGCTGCGTTAAAGTCGGTCACGATCGGCGCTTCGGGCAGCTTTTCGTTCTTGGCGTTGTCGATGATCGCCAGAACTTTCATGTTGCCTGCGCGGATACCTTCGATCGCGGCACCCAGAACGGCGGGCATCACGTCAATGGCGCCACCCTGCAGAGCGGTCAGCGCGGGGCCGTCACCGTCGTAGGGAACCGAGATTACGTCCAGATCGCCTTCAACGGTTTCGATCATCGCGGTGATTACCGAAGGCAGACCGCCGGGGCCGGTTGCGCCAAAGCGGACTTCGCCCGGATGCTCGGCGATGTAAGCCATCAGGCCTGCGTAGTCATCGAAGGGCGCATCGGGGTTGGCCACCAGAATGGGGGTGCCGCGTGCCAGCAGGTTGATGGGGGTAAAGTCGGTGTAGTCTTTCTCACCCAGACCCATCACTTTGTAGAGCAGCGGGTTTTCCGCGCCCATCAGCAGGCTGTAGCCGTCTGCGTCCTGGTTTGCCACGTGGTTCAGCGCGATTGCGCCAACGCCGCCGGTCATGTTCTGCATGACAACGGTGCCGCCCAGAACTTCTTCAGCGTGGGGGGTGACCGAACGCATCACGGTGTCGGTCGAACCACCGGCACCCCATTGGATGATGCCCTGAATTTCTTTTGCGGGGTAGTCAGCGGCCAGTGCGCCGGTTGCTGCCAGTACAAGCGCGGAAACAGCGCCGAAAGCGAAGCGTTTCATGTCTCTCCTCCCAGTGAGATTATGTCCACGACGAAGGGTTTTCCGCCGATCAGGTGCCAAAATGACGCGGGTACACCATAACGTCAAATGCTAAAAGTGATGCAGCATTAACTTTATGTTATGTTCCATCGTTGTGCTCGGCCCAGTGTGACCCGGACAGCGACAATTCCTTGCGAATTTGCCGAATGGTTTGTTCGGCAAACGAAGACAAGACGCGGCCCTTCTTTGTGACTGCATAGGTTTTCACAACCGCCGGCTCTTTCAGGGGCTTGCGCACCAGACCCGGCATGTAGACTTCGGCAACTGAGAACTCGTCAATCAAAGCGACACCCAACCCGTGGCGCACAAAGCTGACCAGAGTCTGCGCAAAGCGGCCACGCATGGCGTGCTTGGCCTTCAGGCCCGCATCCTCGAAGGGTTGTGCCACGATCTTACCGTAGGGATCTGACGGATCAATCCCGATCAAAGGTTCATTCACCAGATCATGGACCGAGATTTCGTCCCGTTCGCTCAGAGGATGGCCTTCAGGCAGAATCACCACCACGCGCCCTTCGGCGATCTGTTCGTTCGCGATGCCAGCGTTGTTGACGGGCGAGGACATGATCACGAACTCGCCCCGCTCCAGCAGCAGGTAATCTACGGTCTCTTCGATCTTGAGGATGTTCAGGTCCACATAAAGATCGGGATAGCGGCCGCGCATGGTGCGGATGGTGCGGGTGGCCACGAACTGCGCAATAGACGGGGCCGAGGCAAAGGCCAGATGGACGTCCTCGCCTTTTTGCAGGGATTCCAGCGCACTTTGCAGGTTCTCGACGCCTTTGTAGACCTCTCGTATCTGGTCAAAGACGGTGCCTGCCTCGACCGAGGGGACAAATAGCCCCGCGCGCCGTTCAAACAGGCGAATGCCTAGGCTGTCTTCTGTATGTTTGATCAATCGGCTGATGCCGGGGGCCGATACCCCCAGATGATCGGCCGCGCCGCTGATGGTGCCGCGCAACATAACTGCACGGATCACCTCGATTTGGCGCAAAGTAATTTCACGCATGATGTCTCCTCCACGTTCTGATTAACATGGAGTTACTAAATCTAGCAAACATGTAATTGACGTTATTTTGGTGTGACGTCAGGTTGCGGGCAAACGCAAGGGGGAGGCGAGGTCATGAAAAGCACAGTCACCTATGGTAGCGATCTGATCGTACTGGGATCAGGGGCCGCCGGATTGGCCGCTGCCGTCACGGCAGCGCATCACGGGCTGCGCGTCACCTTGATCGAAAAGACCGATGTGCTTGGCGGCACGACTGCTTGGTCGGGCGGCTGGATCTGGAGCCCGCGCAATCCCGTGGCCGTCCGTGCCGGTATTGATGAGGATATCGAGGCCCCGCGCACCTATCTGCGCAATGTTCTGGGCAACCACTTTGATCCCGCGCGGGTCGAGGCCTTTTTGCTGGCCGCGCCGGAAATGGTCGGTTTCTTCGAGGAGAACACGGCCCTCAGCTTTGACGGCGGTCTGGTGATCCCCGACACCTACGGGCATCTGGATGGGGCAGGGACTGGCGGGCGCTCGGTCATTGCCAAGCCTTTCGACGGTCGGGCGTTGGGCAAGAACATCGACTTGGTGCGCAAGCCAGTACGCGAGACGACGTTTTTCGGAATGACCATTCAGGCGGGGCCAGACCTGAAGGCCTTTATGACCATGACCCGATCCATTGGCAGTTTTTTCTATGCCACCAAGCGGGTGCTGCGCCATTTCCGTGATCTGGCGCTGTATCGACGGGGGATGGACCTGCGCAACGGCAACGCCTTGGTGGCCCGTCTGGTGAAATCCGCATTGGATTTGGGGGTCGAGATCAGAACCTCGACCACAGTGGAGCGGTTGATCGAAGAAGATGGCCGTGTGGCCGGCGTTGTTTTGGGGGATGGTGAAGAGGTGCGGGCCGCGAAAGGTGTTGTGCTGGCCTGCGGCGGCTTTGCCCATGATGCGGCGCGGCGGGCCCAGAGCTTTCCCCGCGACGATCAGCATCGGACTTTGGCGGTGGAAAGCGCCACGGGCGACGGTTTGCGCTTGGCCGAGGCTGTGGGTGGCGCGGTGCGTCTGGACACGGCCCGACCGGCGGCCTTTTGCCCTGTCTCGACAGTACGCTGGCCTGACGGGCGCGAGGCGCAGTTCCCGCACATCATTGATCGGGGCAAGCCCGGTGTGATCGGTGTGCTGGCGAACGGTCAGCGGTTCTGCAACGAAGGGCTTGGCTATCACGACTATGTCGAGGCGATGCTGCAAGCGATCCCCGATGATCAGCCTGCGGTCAGTTGGATGGTCTGTGATCACCGCTTCCTGCGCCGCTTTGGTCTGGGGGTGGTCCGTCCGACGCCGGTCTCCTTCGGGCAGTGGGTCCGCAGCGGTTACCTGAAAACCGGCAAGACGATCGAGGCGCTGGCGCAAGCCTGCGGGATCGACCCGCAGGGCTTGCGCACTACCGTGGATGCGTGGAACGCGGATGCCGATAAAGGCGTGGACAGTGCCTTTGGGCGCGGGACCTCGCCCTACATGCGGTTGCAGGGTGATCCCGACCAGCAGCCAAACCCCAACGTCGCGCCGATCCGGCAGGGGCCGTTCTATGCGGTGCAGGTGGTGCCCGGTAGCTTTGGCACCTTTGCGGGTCTGGCCACCGATGCGCGCGCCCGCGTGCTGCGCGAGGATGGCAGCGCGATTGGCGGGCTTTATGCGGCGGGGACTGACAGCGCCAGCGTCTTTGGCGGCTTTTATCCGGCGGGGGGGATCAACCTTGGCCCCGCGCTGACCTTTGGATTTATCGCGGGGCGCGATGCCGCCTCTGCAGGGGAGAGCGTGTGATGCGCAAACTGACTTTGGCCCATTTGTCGGCGCTGGACCTGCCGCCGCCTGCGTTCATCTCGGCCGCTGCCGAGGCGGGTTTTGATGGGGTGGGTCTGCGGCTGATCCAAGTGACGCCGACCTCTGCGGGCTATCCCTTGATGGATAATCCTGCGCTGATGGCCCAGACCAAGGCGGCCCTGAAGGACACCGGCCTTTACGTGGGCGATATCGAGTTTGTGCAGATCAAGCCCGAGACCCGCGTCGAAGACCTGTTGCCGTTCCTTGATGCGGGGGCAGAACTGGGGGCAGGGCAGGTAATCACCGCGCCTTATGATCCCGACCTTGGCCGTTTGGCCCAGACCTTGGGTGCGATCACCGAGGCCGCGAAAGAGCGCGGTCTTGGTACGGTGATGGAGTTCTTTCCGTGGACCGTGGTGCCTGATCTGGCAGCTTGCTGGGATCTGGTGCAGGCCGCCGGTCCCGATACGGGGATGTTGGTGGATAGCCTGCACTTTGACCGCTCGGGTTCCAGCCATTCCTTGCTGGCCGCTATTCCGGCAGAACGTCTGCCCTTTGCCCATCTGTGCGACGCGCCGGTTCAGCCAAGCTATACGACTGATGAGTTGATGCACAATGCGCGGGCGGAACGGTTCGCGCCCGGTGACGGGCAGATTGATCTGGCCGCTTACCTGCGTGCTTTGCCCAAGAATATCCCGCTGGGTCTTGAGGTGCCGCGCCCTGTGCCGCCCGAGATGCTGCCACAGGAACTGGCCCATATCGCGCAGGCGACGCGCGCTTTGTTGACGCAACTCTGAAGATCGACCTGAGAAAATGAAAATGCCGGACCCATGACAGGTCCGGCATTTCCCGTTTCACAAGCTTGGATTAGCTTACTGGTACTTGCGGATCTCGCCCGATTTCAGACGGGAGAGGTAGCTGTTCAGTTCCTTTTTCACGATCGGCATCAGCAGATAGAGCGCGATGATGTTGACCACAGCCATGGCAAAGATCGCCGCATCCGAGAAGTCGATGACGGGACCAAGGCTGGCCGCTGCGCCGATGATCACGAAGAGGCAGAAGATGACCT
The DNA here is from genome assembly GCA_036139795.1 of Pseudomonadota bacterium. GTDB lineage: Bacteria > Pseudomonadota > Alphaproteobacteria > Rhodobacterales > Rhodobacteraceae > Donghicola. Next base: position 15,271 of record JAYZYX010000315.1, read on the forward strand.
TGAAGGTCAGGGCCGAGCCCTTGCTTTCGCCAAAGAGGAAGGTCCAAGCCTTCAGGCCGTAGTAGCTCCAGCTGATCATGGTCGAGAAGGCAAACAGGATCACTGCAATCGCCAGAATGTAGCTGAACCAACCGAAGGCCGACGAGAAGGCCGCTGAGGTCAGTGCTACGCCGCTGTTACCGTCAACGGTCTGGATTGCGCTGCCAGCCTCATTTAGAACGTAGTTGCCGGTTGCAGGATCGGTGATCAGCTGGCCGGTGATGATGATCACCAGGGCGGTCATGGTGCAGATCACGACGGTGTCAATGAAGGGCTCTAGCAGGGACACAAAGCCTTCGGTGATCGGCTCTTTAGTGCGGACCGCTGCGTGGGCGATTGCCGCCGAGCCAACGCCTGCCTCGTTCGAGAAGGCCGCCCGTTTGAAGCCCTGAATCAGTGCGCCGGCAACGCCACCAGCCACGCCCATGCCGGTGAAAGCGCCGTCGATGATCTGGCCAAAGGCCCAACCGATCATGTTCGCGTTCATGCCCAGAATGACCAGCGCGGTCAGCACGTAGAGAACACCCATGATCGGGACGACTTTTTCGGTCACGCTGGCGATGGATTTCAGGCCGCCGACGATCACGGCAAAGACGATGGCCGCAAAGATCACGCCGGTGATCACGCCGGGGAAATCGCCAAAGACGTTGGTCAGCTGTGCATGGGCTTGGTTCGCTTGGAACATGTTGCCGCCACCCAGTGAGCCAAGGATCGTGAAGACCGCAAACAGAACCGCCAGAATTTTACCGCCGGGCAGGCCGCGCTCTTTAAAGCCTTTGGTCATGTAGTACATGGGGCCGCCTGAAACGGTGCCGTCTGCCAGCTCGTTCCGGTATTTCACGGCCAGCGTACATTCGGTGAATTTCGATGCCATGCCCATCAGGCCCGCAAGGATCATCCAGAAGGTGGCGCCTGCGCCGCCGATGCTGACCGCTACGGCCACACCTGCGATGTTGCCAAGACCCACGGTGCCCGAAAGAGCCGTGGCCAAGGCTTGGAAGTGGCTGACCTCGCCCGCGTCATTGGGGTCCGAATAGTCGCCCTTCACCAGCCCGATCGAATGGGGGAAAGCGCGGAACTGGATCAGACCGAAGTAGACGGTGAAGATGGTCGCCGCGACCACCAGCCAACCGACGATCCAGGGAAAGCTGGTGCCGGGAAAGGGGCTGAAGATCAGGTTCACGAACCAGCCGGTGCTGCTGGCGAAAGCGGCGTTGATGCTTTCATCCAGCGATTGGGCCAGAGCGGGGGCAGCAAATGCAGCAGTCGCTGCGGCGGAGGCCGCAGTTGTCAGTGCGATACGTTTCATGAAATCTCTCCGGCCGCTCAGGGGACAATGGTCACGGGAATGGGACAGGTCTGCGCCAGCGTACCCGCGACCGAGCCGAACAGACGGCTGGACAGGGCACCTTCGCCGGTGCGGCCGATGATCAACTGAACCGCGCCTTCGGCGGTGGCCAGCTTGATCAGGGTCTCGGACACGTGGCCGTATTTGATGACCGTCGAGATCGGAACACCGCTGCTTGCGTATTCCTCTTTCACGGGGGTCAGAAGGGCAGCTTCGGCGCGGGACAATTCGTCCTGACGGCGGGCGTGACGCTCTTCGATTTCCTGAGGGGTCAGGAATTTGTAGGGGGACCATTCAAGGACGTGGGCGACGACAACATTGCCAGAGATAACTTTCGCGCGTTCGACCGCGAATGCCAGCGCGCGCTTGGCGCTGTCATTGCCGTCGTAGGCGACAACAATCGTGTTGGACATAAGACGCTTCCTTCCGTTGCGACTCCAGAGTGGCCGGGTTACGGACCCGGTCCTTTTTCTTTGGTTTTCGACTTAAGTGCGGCACCTGAGCGGGTGCCTGTACCACCGTAGGCGTGGTGGCATGGGCGGTTGGTCTATAGAAAAGTGCTCAGTCGATCTGACCGAAAAGCGCCGAAATATAATCCAGAAGGCGCTAATTTTCTCAGTTTAACAGGCAAAGTGGTGAATCGATCAAGTTTTCTGATGCGATCGATCTTCGAAACCGTCTTGCTGCGCCTCAAAAAGCCGCTCTTTCCAAACATCTTCTGGAATTTGCATGTATTTATATGTGCTTAGCGACCGGTATACGACTGCAAATCTCTTGAGGCATGTGCCAGTGCGCCCTAATTTCAGCGCTGTAGGTTAAAAAGTAGTAAAGATCTGATGGCAAAACCATTCCCCCTTTCCGCCCCTCCGGAGCATCTGGAAATCCTTCAGGACGTGCTGCGCCTGCGCGCGTTGGATATGGCTGCGCTGATGGACACGCCGCAGGAGGAAATCTTTGACCGTGCCGTCCGGTTGGCGACCACGGTGACGGGGGTGAAGGTCGGGCTGTTGTCCCTTGTGGATGGGGATCGTCAGTTCTTTAAAGCCAGCCACGGACTTGCGATCACCAGCGAAGCGGACCGCCAGACGCCTTTGTGCAGCTCATTCTGTCAGTATGTGGTCACAACGCGTGATGCCTTGGCGGTGACCGACGCCCGCGAACATGATCTGCTTAAGGACAACCCTGCCATCCGTGATCTGGATGTGATCGCCTATCTTGGTGTGCCTGTGCATGATGCGGCGGGCCATGCGTTGGGCTCGTTCTGCGCGATCCATGATGAGCCGCACGAATGGACAGAGCAGGATGTCCAAAGCCTTACCGATCTGCGCAACATGGTCGAGACAGAGCTGATGCTGCGGGCGGTGCTTTCCGAACGGCAGATCCTGCTGGACGAGATGAACCACCGTCTGAAAAACCTTTTCGCGCTGGTCAGCGGCTTTATCCGGATGAACCGGCGCAATTACACCGAGGTCGGCCCCTTGGCAGATGCGCTGGAAGACCGGATCAGCGCCTTGGCCCGCGCCCATGAGCTGATCGTTCCCGTGGTCACGTCCACCCGCAATTTTATCCCCGAAGTCTCTTTGCAGGCGTTGTTTGAAACGGTGTTGCGGCCCCATGTGCCGATTGGCTCGGATCGTCTGGTGCTGGATGGTCCCGACGTTCAGCTTGAGGCGCAGCGGATCACCAATCTGGCGCTGGCGATCCATGAACTGGCAACCAATGCCGCGAAATACGGTGCGCTTTCCGGTCTGGAGGGGACGCTGCATGTCCGCTGGAGTGTTCAGGACGGCGCGCTTTCCTTGCAGTGGCACGAATATCTGCCCTGCGGCAGTCTGCGACCCATTACCCATAAAGGTTTTGGCACGCGCCTTATCCAGATGTGTATCGAGGGTCAGCTTGGCGGTCAGGTGACCTCGGTCGCGGACCCGTCGGGCATGCGCTACGCGATCTCTTTCACACTTTGAGCGCTGCCGCATTTCTGCGGACGTTCAAGGGTAACTTTGCCTCTCATCCCCGACCGAGAGTTTTCAGATCATTTGGGATAGGTCTGTCATCCTTCGCCTAGGTCACCTAAATCGCGCCCCCGTTCCGGCGTATTACCGACTATGGATGAGTCGCGGAAAACTCTGCGACGCGATGGGGACCTGCGTTTACTCTTGGCAAATTCTGACTGGTTTTCAGCACTTGTGGTCAGTTTGCAGAGCGATGACGCGGAGTGGAGGGAGACGTGATGCGTATAACGCTCAAAGCCAAAATGGCGGGTAATTTTCTGTTCATTTTCATTTTGATGGGAAGCATTCTGGCCTTTGCCATGAAAGAGTTTCGCGATGTGAATGCGCATTTCAGCAATGTTGTGAAATATGATGCCCATGATCTGTCGACCATCGACGGGTTGACCGAAGCCGAACTGCAAATCCGATCTGCCGTGGCCGAAGCGCTGGTGTCTCCAAGCGATGATTACCCCGAGCGTATCCCCGAACTTCGCGTCAGGATCGAGGGGCTGACCAAGGACTTCTATTCGGTCGTAAACGAGGTCATGCCGCGTCTTGACGAGGACTCGCGCAGGTTCCTGAACAAGATGACCCTGTATCACGATATGCTAGCGGCGACGAACTCGCGCACCATCAATCTTGATGTGTCGGGGCGCGGCGATCAGGCGAATGACCTGTTCCATACCGATGGCAAAGAGCAGACCGAGAAGGTTCTGGCTATGGCCGATCAGATCCGTGACCGGATGCGTGAGGGCATGAATGCGTCGGTTGCGCAGGTGAATGCTGAATTCCAGAAAACCCAGATGACTTTGCTGATCATTATTGCGGGTATTCTGGCGGTCGCGGGCACGTCCGCTATCGTGATGATCCGCTCGGTCAGCCGTGGTTTGAATAAGGCGATCAAGCTTGCGGTGCGGGTGTCGGAAGGTGACCTGCGCGAACTTGCGACCTTTGTCCGCAAGGATGAGATTGGTGATCTTCTGAAATGCCAGAACGACATGGTGCTGCGTCTGCGCGAGACCGTAGGGCAGGTGGCCGAAGCTGCCCGCAATGTGGCGGCGGGGGCGAACCAGATGGCGTCGACCTCGGAAGATCTGGCCTCGGGTGCCTCGCAGCAAGCCACCACCACCGAGCGCGTATCGGTGGCGGTTGATGAGATGGCGGCCAATATCACCAATACCTCGGACAATGCGGCGCAAACCGAAGAAATCGCCCGCAAGTCGGCCCAAGGCGCGACCCAGTCGGGCAAAGTGGTGGCCGAAGCTGTCAGCGATATGCAGCGCATCGCGGAACGGATCATGGTCGTGCAGGAAATCGCCCGCCAGACCGATCTGCTGGCACTGAACGCTGCGGTCGAGGCTGCCCGTGCGGGCGAGCATGGCCGTGGCTTTGCTGTGGTCGCTTCGGAAGTGCGCAAGCTGGCCGAGAACAGCCAGAAGGCCGCGGCCGAGATTTCGGCCCTGTCTGCGAACACTGTGAAATCGGCTGTCGCGGCAGGCAAGGTGCTGGCCGCGCTGGTGCCCGATATTGAGCGCACCTCTGAACTGGTCACCGACATCAGTGCTGCCTCGCGCCATCTGGCGGAAGGCTCGCATCAGATCAACAAATCCATTCAGGACCTGGACTATGTGACCCAAGGCAACGGGGCTGCGTCGGAAGAGATGTCGTCTGCGGCAACCGAACTGTCCAGTCAGGCGCAGGC
>JAYZYX010000316.1:0-37713 GCA_036139795.1 Pseudomonadota bacterium
ATCACCGTGGTGGATGCAAGCGTTGCGGAAGTCATCAACTATTTCGGCACCTACTACCTGTGGATTCTGCTGGCGATGGGCCTGATCGCGCGTGGTCTGGTGATGCCGGTTCTGAACGATGTCAGCCAGATCCTCGGTGCGATCCCGATTACGCGCTCGGCCTTTGTGGGGCTGCTCAAACCCAAGGGACACCCGTTCCACGTGACAGCAAAGGGCGGGGACCGCAGCAACATCATCGTCCAGTGGGAGCTGATGCGCCCCTACCTGATCCTTTTGCTGCTGAGTATCGGCGGAATTATCATCGGCATCGTCACAGATTTCTTCGCCTATGATGATGCGGGGCAGGGCAAGCAGGTTGTGCTGTTCTGGACCATCTACAACATCGTTGTGCTGTCGCTGACCGCTTTGACCTTTGTCGAGCTGCCCCGCACCGAGGTTCACGTGGCCGACCAGCCCGAACAGACCGTCTTTACCTTTGCAGAGGGCGAAGTGCCGGTCAGCGTCCGCGAACTGACAATGGATACCCTGCGCATCAAAGGGCAGGTGCTGCCGCTGGGGACTGTCGGCTCGGTGCAGTTGAAGGACGTCGGAGAGGTGCAAGCCACCGTCGTCTCAAACCTGCGCAACGGCGTCCGGTTGCGATTGCAGGCCACGCCAGAGCAGAAAGACGCGCTGATCCTGCGCTTTTACACTGATGGCGATGCGCCGGGGATCCCTCGCGCAAAGCTGGCCGCCGTGCTGCAAGGGATCGCGTGGCGATTGTCCGATGATCAGGAAAGCCGGTTGAACAAGCGCTAGGGCTTGCGGGCACAGATCGCGTACCGGTGTTCACTGCGGCGCAAGAGGGATTTGCGCCAGCCGAGTTGCGCCGCTTGCGCCCTGTGGATGCGGCCAAGCTTATGGTCGATCGTCAGCCCGTCAAAGCCGGTGCGGCGCAGCAGGTCCGCCACCGCATCTGCCCGCGCCCCTTGCGCGAAGTAGACCTGTGCTAGGATCTCTTGATGCCGAGTTGTTCTGCCGTTTGCTGTCGCAGGGCGCGGCGCCAGCCAGCGGGCCAGCCAGCCACGCGACACGAAATCGCCGTCCACGATCAATAGCACGCCGCCAGGTTTCAGCACGCGGAACCATTCGCCAAAGGCGCTTGCAGGATCGACCAGCGTCCAGACCAGATGGCGGGTGACGATCACATCCATTGAGGCATCCGGCAGCATCGTACGCTCGGCATCGGCCTGTAGAAAGGTCACCTCTGGCAGCTTGGCGCGGGCGCGGTCCAGCATCGGCTCGGCCCAGTCCAATCCGGTGACGGCAAAGCCCAAGGAGTGACACAGACGCGCAATCTCGCCGGTGCCCGAGGCCAGATCCAACAGGCTGCGCCCCTGCGCCTCTCCCAGATGCCGCGTGAACAAAGCCCGCCAAGCGGCCATCTCTGCCCCCTCGGCAATCTTGTGGCCGGGGTCATTGTCAAACGTCGCGGCGCGGTCGGACCAATAGTCACGGATTTCATCGCGCAAACTGCGGTTGGATTGGAATGTCATAAGGTGTGTCGTGCCTACGCTACAATAATCGCTTCATGACTATTGGCTGGATTCAAGGTGTCGGGTTTATTTCAAAACCCACAACAAACCTTGGTCTGGCGGTTACACGCCCCTTCTACACATTAAAAATGACCTTCGAAATAGCAAAAGACGAACCGGTCAGCTTCCGTCCAAGCTGATCGTCACCCGTCGCCAGCTGCGATCGCTACGGCCTGCGGGTACCCCGGATTCGCGTGCTTTTTGCGAGCCTAGGCCCACATGCTGCACCCTGACGTTTGGCCCGACAACGCTGCGCACCATGCCTGCCACCAGAGCCGCACGGCGATGGGACAGAGATCTGTTGCGGGCCTCGTTTCCAGTCGGATCGGCATGGCCGGTCACGCGAACCAGTCGGCTGCCATTTGCAATCAACGCCCGCAAGTTGGGACTCATGCTGCCCCACCAATGCTGTACCTGCGCTTCGATTTCTCTGTTGGAAGTGGCGCTGCCGCTATTGAAGAAGACATGCTTACCATTGGACGGATCACGCGGCGCGGGACTACTACCATGACCACCCCCATTCGCCGGTTCTGCTTGTGGCGCTTGCAGGCGCTGGTAGCGGTCCGTGCAGATCGCCGTCACAGCACCGCTGACATAGCGCACCGGCCCCGCAGACACGAGCCCGCCATTAAAGCCCGACACGCCAACACGCCCGTTGGTATAGACGCGGATTTTGCCTTCGAACTGTTCTTGAACACGGCTCATAAGGTCGGCGGGGTTCCAAAGGCCGGTAAAGCGGAACTCGGCATAGGCCGGAAGGCTGCTGGACGGGCGCACTTCAATCGGGACTGCATGGGCTGTCATCTTGTGGTTCAGCCAGCCGATCGAGGGCGATCCTGCCAATATCGTCGCCCGCGAGACCGAGAAGCAGTTGTTATAGACCTGCACGCGGAACGGATAGGTCGCATGATCCTGACTGCCCGTCTCATAGCGGCAGAGCAGTTCAAACCTGTAGATATTCGTGCGATCCGGCGCATCGCCGGGATTGTAGGATGAATTGATTGCCAGCGGTGTGCAGTCAAAGTCTAAACCGTTGAACGTCTGTCGCGTCATCTGCGCCAAACGTCCAACACGCAGGGCAAGATCGATCCCGTCATTCGCCGTCTGAATGCCGGCCTGCGTGGTTTGCAGCGTGTTTCGGACCGGCAGGGTCGGATCAACCAGCAGGTCACCGGCTTTCGACCCGATGCTGTTTGCGCCAGAGCTGAGCAGATCCCCAACGAAAGGCACCACGCGGGCCGCTGCAGCAACCTTGCCCCAGAATTCAGGATCAGCACGCAGTGCGGTGACTTCATAGTCGTCGCCATAGCTTTCCGCCGCTTCTGGTCCGGCATTCAGGCCGATGATCTCGATGTCGGGATCGTTTTCCGCAAACAGATCGCGGGCAAACAGGATATCCCCATCCTGGAGGGTCTCGATGCTTGGGACGAAGGCCACGAGGGCCTGCGCCAATGGCCCCCGACCTTCAATTGCCGCCTCAAGTATGCGCGGAACGCCACCGTTGGTCGCATCATTCATTGCCGATAGCGCTGTTAGCATTTCGTTGGCAGGGATGCCCGCCGCTGTACGGCAGCCACATCCGCAGCTTTCGGCTGTGTTCTGAGAAAAATCTTTCATTTCAGTCACTCCTTGGATGTTTCAGTGATGGCACCTGCGATCAGGCGCGACGAAATCAGACCCGCGCCAAGGCGGTGCAGATCGGCAGGGCGCGGGTGCGTCCAAGGGTGGACGCTATGGAATAGGCGGGCCCGCAGCTGGTGAATTCCCAACCCGCGCGGCAGGTCAGACAGCATGGCTGCAGCAACCCCGCAGACATGGGGGGCGGCCTGACTTGCGCCGGACATCTTGGTGCTTCGCGGTCTTGGCGTGCTGCTCCAGCGCGGGGTAGATTTCGCCGCTTGAATACGGAACCCCGGTGCGGCAAGATCCGGCTTTTGCCGTCCGTCTCGGGTCGGGCCAGAGGAGGCGAACGGCGCAGGACTGCTGCGGGGGCTTTCCTCACACGCGGCACCAACGGCGATTGGCAGAAAGCCGTTGCAGATTGACCCAATGGTATGGCTGGAGTCGGCGGCCGTCGGTGGCAAGTGGGACTGGTTGCGCCGCGAGCCGCTACCCCGTTCGATCCATGCATGCCAGCGACCGTCCTCGATAATCCGCCCTTTCAGTTCGATCTTCCATGTTCCGGCAGGGGCTTCGGGCCGCAGGAAGACCTCGATATGGTGGTCCGGCGTGTTGGGATCATAGGCGCGGTGGTAGAGCCGCGCGACTTCCCTGCCGTCTTTGGCGTAAAGTCCGCGGGCGTCACCCAGTTTGACGCTGACCGCTTTATCCGCCCCCGGCGGTGTGATCCGCACATCAAAGGTGTCACGGTCCGGATACCATATCTCGATCTCGTTGGGGGTCCGGTCTCCGGGGTTTGTCTGCCATTCGATGACATGCGCGCCACCAGGCAGCAAACGACCCGAGGTATGTGCGCGCGAGAGGTAATAGTTCCCCGCCGACTGGACCAGCATCCGGTCCGGTGCGGCCTCCAGAAAGCGGTCAAATGCCTGTTCGACAAGCGTTAGACCTGTGTGCGGCCCGCCGTGCCGCCCGATGGACATATTGATCACAAAGGGCTTGTCGCCAGCCATCTCTGCGATGAAATCAATCGCCTCTAGCAGGCGCACGCTGTCGCCAAGATTGGCAAGACCAGAAAGTGGTCCAGAGGCAAGATGGACAAAAACCAGTTCTGCCTCCGGAGCGACGCCGCCCCCATCGGGACGGGTGGTGCCTGCCGCAATGTCCGCGACATGGGTGCCGTGGGCACCGGCCCCGCGATCACTTGCGCCCGGATGATACCCAAGGGCGGCATAGGGGCGCGGCGCACGTAGTGCCGCGTCAATGTCTGTGCGGCTGTAAACGGTGCCGTAGCCGAAACGAGGGAATGGACCTTTGCCGGTCTGATCCCACAGCGCCTTGATCCGCGTCCGCCCTGTCCGGTCACGAAAAGCAGGATGGCCAAAGTCGAACCCCCAGTCGATCACTCCCACCACAACGCCTTTACCGCGATTTCCCAACGGCACGCGGGGGCGCACGGCATCATGGAACAGCGACGACAGGTTTTCAGGCGTCGCTTCCGGCGCATCAAATTGCAAGGCGCGCGGTGCTTTCAGGGACCGCGTGGCCGGATGGGCCCAGACACGTTCGATATCACCGCGGCGAACGCGGATTGTCGCGATTTCCGCAAAGCGCGAGACCTCGCGGACCCCTTCGGGTAGATCATTCGTACCGGGTGCAAGGCGCAAGATGGCCTCGATCACCTCCTCCGGATCGCCATCAGCCAAGAGTTCGCGAAGTGCCGGATCCATGGTATTAGCCCTGCTTGCAGGACGCGCAGCAAGTCTGCAGCACGTCTGAAGCCATAGAAGCAGCAAAAAATATCATTCCATTGATCATGGGTCCAAGCCTTGTTCGTGGTGGTTAGGGAAAAATCCGAGGCGGTCGGACGGGAGCAGCCGCCCGCCCCGGAGATGCAATCACGCAGTTTTCGTGATTGCAGGGGTCTGACGATCAAGTCGTCAGAAGTCATCGCTCGCTTACAATTTGAGCTTTGCCATCACCTCATCGACGGTGGTTCCAGCTTTCAATGCCGTAAGCATGCGGGTGTAGCCGTTCAGGGGTGTGCCATCTGCGGCAGTCGCTTGTTGACCGATTTTGGCCTTGTCTGCTGCGGCGGAAATCAGTGGCCGAAGTAGCTCGATCTCAGCATCAAGCTCCGCAACTTTTGCTTCAGCAGCAGTCTTGGCTTCCTCGGCATTCGTCACCGCTGCTTTGGCTTTTTTGGCTTCGACGGCCGAGGCGGTCGCTTCTTCAACGATGTTGGCGCTGGCGATTCCGTTGATTAGCGGATTCTTAGACCCGACGATCATCAAGGTCGCGGCTTTGCGCACCGCATCAGGGGTTTCGCTGGTCAGCTTGCTGAGCGCCAGGATGTTGGCAATTCCTACCATCTCGTTTCTCCTTCTTCTCAGGGTTACTTGTTCAGGGCCAAGAGCAGCAGCGCGGCATTGTCGCCGCCATTCATGTCACCCAGCGCACCGGACAGCAGCAGAGGCAGCATCATGTCCTGCTTCTTGTAGGTCACGTCGGTGACCTTGGCTTCGCCTTTGCCTGGATCGGCATCGAACGAGATCGTCTCGATCTTCGGCGGCGAAGAAAGAAGCGACAGCAACTGTGAGGTTTGCGCAGTGCTTTCCAGCTTCTTGACGCGCTTGGTGACTTTATCGACCGAACCGGAGACGCCGCTGATCTGCTTGGAAAGCGTGTCAAAGTTCTTCTTGCGCTCTTGCAGCGCCGATTTGAACTTGGCTTCGGTGTCTGTGATCAGTTTGTTCACATCCTCGGCCTTGGCAAAGCTGGTACCGAAGCGCACCTTCATCTGCTGGCCGTTACGGGATTTCAGGACGGTCGAATTGGACCCCTTCATCTTGCGTAGGCGGCGCGAGCGTGCCCGCTTGTAACGGGGGCGGCGCGACCGGCGGCGGCGACGGCGTTCCATAAGATCGCTTTCGCCAAAGCCCTCGCCGTCATCATCATCGTCTTCCCAGTCGCCAGCGGCATCGAAGAAGATTTCGTCGTCGCCATCGTCGCTGTCGTAAAAGTCGACGACGCTTTCATCATCGTCCCAGTCTTCGTCGTCATCGTGATCATCTTCCCAGTCGCTCTCGGCGCCCGGATTGCCCCGTAGGGCAAGCAGCTTGATCAGATCCTGCTGATCGAGGTTCTCAAATGCGTCCATCATCTTGTTGTCTCCTTTGAATTGGATCGCTTCAGGATTGTGGGCCGTCCGACATTCAGGCGGGCGATCCAGGATTGGGGCGTGGGGTAGGGCGGAAGCCGGCGCGCATACGGCGCGGTCCCGTGCGGGCGCGGCGGTCAAGGACGGGTTGAACAAAGTGCTGAAAGCACTCTTCATCTGGCAGGAAAAAGCCCGGACGCCCCGCCCCAGTGCATTGACGGCAATCGGGGTTACCGCCCCAGCAGTCCGGGCAAGCACCAAGGGCGCAGGCCAGCATTTCGGCGTGCTGCGCCATCGAAGACACCTGTCGCCCTAGGGAACGGATCAAAGCCTTGGCGCGCGGCTCAAGTGCGGGCCCTTGATGATCCGCCTGCGTTTCAGCTCTGGCACTTTCTGACAGGGCTTGCCGCATCTCTTGCATCCGCTGCAAAAGACCCAAAGTGTCGCGGATGCTGTCCTCTGCATCTGGCGACTGCCCAGAGCTTTCCAGAACGCGCAGCGCGTCAATCAAAGCCGAGGTGGACGGGGTGGAAGGGCCGCTCATTGCCAAAGTCCTTTTCTTGGTCTGCAATTGGTGCGCGGGTCAAAGACGGTCTGCCCAAGCGATGAAGGCCTCAAGGTCCAGATCGTTGTCCCCTTCACCAAGACCGAAGCTTTCAAAGCTGTCTGTCTCGTGGCCCTCCATCTTGGCCAGTTGGAACATCGCATCGGCCACCTCATTCGCCGACAAAGCCTGACCTGCTGCGTTCACAATCTGACCGCCAAGACCCATAGCCGCGCGGCCAACGGCCTGTTGCACGCCGGGCTGGCGAATGTAGTGAGTGAAACGGTTCACGCCTTGGGTTGCCGCCCGAGAAATCACGGGACCTACGGCACGGCCGACACGGCGAGCACGACGGCGGACACGGCGGCCATAGCCACCGGCGTTCATGCGGATACGGCCGCCGCGTGAAATTGTGGTCAGTCCGCGTGAGGCAAGCCCCCCGACAGCACCACCGATCTGGCCGCCGATACGGGCACCGGCAGGGCCGCCAAAGATACCACCTGCGACGGTGCCAACAGTCCGTAAAGCGGGCTTGGCAACTTTGGCCGCAAGACCTGCGACGCCACGAGCGGCGTTCTTGACCGATTGCCAGAAGCCCTCGATATCCGCTTCGCTCATGCCTTCGAAGATTGTTTCAAGTTCGTCGTCGATTTCCGAGTCCGACAGGCTTTCAAAGCTGGGATCGGCAAGGCGCAGGGCTTCATAAGCACCGATGCCATGCTCTGCGAGCTCCGCCCATCCGAGGTCACTTTCCATGCCCTCAGGGACGTAGAGTTCGACGGATTCGCTAAAGGTTTCGGGATGCGAGTGATGTGTCACTGGTAATCTCCGTAGGTTGGGTTGATGTTCCTGAAGAGATTGGCAGGGCGCGGATACCAAGCATTCACAAGGGATCACAGCGCGATAACAAGCTTTGTTTTCAAGCGTCTGTCAGCTGTTCCGACAGGGTGCGCAGCTCTTGCAGGGTCTCGTTCAAAGCGCCTTGCAGCGTTGCGATTCGCTGTGAAATGGCGCGAATGTCCTTCTGTGCCGTTGCAAGACGCTTGCCGGTCTTTGGGCGTTCAATAGGCCCCAGCAATGCACGGGTTTCCGGCGATGGGTCTACGCCCAACTCTTCGGCCAATTTCGCCTCTAGGTCTTTGTAAAGCCGGATCGCCTGCGCACGGTTGCCGCCATTCAAGTAAAGGGCGATCAGTGCCTGCCAGCCCCGCTCTTCAAAGGGATCGATAACCAGCAGACGCTCGGCTGCCTGACGCAGGCGAACGGTATCATCTGCACGCTCGAACCCCTCGACCAAAGCCGTCAGAAGGCGTACCTGCCGCGCCTCGACAACGCGGCGAATCTCATCAAGCCACGAGCCCTGCGCATCGGGCAGGAAGAGGCCCTGACAGGTTTCGGCAAGCTGCCATAGATCGGCCAGATCAAGGCACGTCGGATCCTCCAGGTGCAGCAGGTTGATCACATCTACCCAAGGACCGTTGGAGTCTGGCAACATCAGATGATCGGTGTCAGAGTTGATCCAGTTCTCGGGATCGCCACCCGCTTCGCGGATCGCCCCGCGCAGCCGCCAAAGCGATGTGTTCAGTGCCTTGCGGGCGGCAAAATCGTCGCGCCCCCAGATGTGGTCCAGAACCTTGTCACGGGACACAGGACGCCCCTGATCGACGGCCAGCGCGGCCAGCAGCTCTTTCTCGCGACGGCTTGCGAATTGGATCGGTTGGGCAGTCTCAGACACAGCGTAGCAGGTGCCTAGCAGACGCAATTCTGCAGACATGGGTCACCTCTGAATAGGTCAGTAAAAAAATGGACGAACGGAACTTGGCGCGGGCCGCCTTATTCGAAGGTCGCCAGAGCGAATGAACGCATGATTGTGGGGGTCATCTCCCGCCCTCCGTTTGCATCAGACACCTGAGAGGTTAAGTCTGACCGCAGTGGAACGGTGAGTGAAAACAGTGTGAAGCGCGGACATGCCGGAATTCACACTGTCGCGGTGGCCTAGACTAGACCTTCGGTTGTTGCGATCCGCACACCGGAGGCGCTATGTAAGCGCCCGTTCTAACGCGTTGTCTGGCGTCTCTTTGTGTTGGGGACGCAGGGATGGCAGGAAGTGCAGAGATACCTTCCAACATGTTGCGCCCGTTGGCGATGTTGGTCACGAATAACCGGCTGGCCGAGGCCGCCGCAGCACTGGTCCCGACGATGCGTGCACCAGAGCCCGATAGCACGCCGATCGACGGCAACCCCGGACGAAATGCCCCTTGGTCGGACACCGCAGACATAAAGGGCATTTCCGGCCCCAAGGTAACAGTCCCGTCAGGCAGCACGCCGATCGCGCTGCTGCCACTGTAGGCAGCCGGGCGACCAGTTATCTGGTCATATCCCGCAACACGCAGCGTTGAAGGCGACGTACCAATCCCGTTGAGACAGCCATAGCCGCGCACCGGTCCGAGTGGAGCATCCGGATCATAGAACACTCCGCGCGCGGGTGGCGCCGGGTTGAAGTCCACAAGATAGCTTTGCTGACCACCCGTCCCCAGTTGGGTCGGATCATCGTCCCGCTGCACCCAGACATTCAGGGCCTGACCCTCGGGTAGTGCATCGCCGCCGGTATGAACTATGATCGTCCAAAGCCCTACTGCTGACCGCCTGCCCTCTGGTGCCATCGGCACCGTCGGGACAAGCGCCACCAACACGCGCCACCGGCTGCCTCGGTGCTTGTCGACGGACAGCTGGCCAATGTTTGCGCCAGCCACTTCAAGCTCGGTAAAGCGGCGCGGATCGCCGCCAAACTGGGTTGGGTCGGGGGTGATATTTATGATCGCTGGCGCGTCCAATACGGCCCCTGCAGGCGGCGTGACAGTGACCTGCCAACCATCTGGGTCAAAGCCTTTAGGCAACCACATCTCAAGGTAGCTGGACGTTCTGTCATCGGGTAACAGGTTCCAGCCGAATTTCAGAACCCCCTCGCGCATGTCGCTATTCGTGAAGCTGGCATGCATGCGTTTGTCAAAGTTATTGCCCGTGGGCATGACCAGTTCTGTTAGCGGCTGCACTGCCTTGCGGGCTTGTAACAAGTCCTCAACCGCCACTTCAAAGCTGGAGTTACCGTCATGTCGGTTCGCACTCCATCCGTAGCTGAAGTTCAGGATCAGCGGGATTTCGGGCATGCCATAATGGGTCGCAATCGCCCTTGCACGGTGGAACACGTACTCAATCGCGCTGAGCATCATCATTTCCTTGCCGATGCCCGAGGTATCCCATGCAATTGTGTTGGGCAGTTGGACTGCGATGATCTGGACGTCATCGGGCAATTCCTCGGCCCCGATGTAGGGATCGTTGCCCGCCGCGATCCCCGCGATATGGGCCCCGTGGCTGGCATGATGGGTCAGCACAGTGCCCAGTTCAGGCAAGCTGCGATCAATCGCGCAGCTTGCGCGGTAGATGGCCATTTCATTGGTTCCATAGGCCGCACGCAACTGATCGATCTGGGTATTGGTCACTTCGCGGCCAAAGGGCACAGCGGCAGAGTTCTCTGCGCGCGCGGCTTGCAACCAGCACATCGCGATGCGGCTCTTGCCGTTCGTGCCGACAAAAGCCCGATGCGCGAAGGGAATGCCGTCATCAATAACCCCGACAATCGCAGGCGGAGGCGTCGCCGGCGCGGTCCATTCCACCAAAGCAGCGTCGGGGTCGTAGACGGCAGGCCATGTGGCTGGATTGATCGGCATATTCAGCCGGAAGCGCGGACCACCCATCTGGTTCAGGATACGCGACAGCTTTGTATCTTGTCCTGTTGGCACGTCCATCGGGTCGATGCGTTGGCGGTCAAACATGGCAAATGGGGTCACCTCTGGATCATTAGACCAAAGGGGCGGTATGCGGATTTCCACATCCGATCCTGCCGCTAGATCGCCTTTCCCCTCTTGCAGGGCCGAGAAATGGGTCTGCCCCCCTTCCCTGATTGCGGGAAAGGCAAAGGGGAACCCCAATTCTGCGGCATAAATCCATCGCTCGTAGGGGCCAGTGTAGCGGTCAATCCGATCTTCCGGCGGGCGCTGCGCAAACATGGATCAGGCCCCCTGCGCTTCGGACAAAGCCCCCTGATACAGCCACGAGAACGCTGGCTTGACGTCAAGCGTCACGTTGTCTGCGGCATAAGTCAAACCCGCCGCTGCGGCCGTGGCGGAGTCGCGAAACTCCAGATCAAAGAAGTCCACATGTGCCGCTGCAAGACTTGCGGGGGTGATCGGCACAGCACGCCCCGCCCGTTGCAACACGGTCCGGCCAATAAATGTGCCCAAGACGGCCCCAGCCCAACTATCAATTGGGTAATGGACACCGGCGACTGTACGGTTCACGGCGATCCGCTCGGCCAGACCGCGCAGGCTGGCGATCCTTTCATCCTTGTCGGCCAATGTCCCCCAATCGCTGATAAGGGCTTCCAGCACGTTCAGCACCGCATAAGCCTCGGTCGCGTGGGCGGATGGAAAGCTGCCATGGCCTGGCGTCGGGATCATCGGCATGATCCGCGCATCCAACTGATCAGGACGGCGCACGGCCAGATGGTGCTTCACGATCATCGCCGCATGGGCCGCTGCGACCTGCGTCGCTGTGATCAGCTCGAAGGTCTTGCCGTGATGGGCCTGATGCAGGCCAAGGATCATCGCGAAATAGGGTGTCGGGAACCCAAGCTGAGAAGTGATCTCGGCGCTGCGTTCGGCGCGCAGGGCCGCATATTGGGCGACCAACCCGCATTGATCCCGCAACAAGTCCTGGTCGGGCCGCTCAAACGTCACGCCCGTCTGTCCATCAAACCCGAAGCGGACCATCGCTGGAACCTCACCGTCCGCGGGGACCGCTGTCGCAGTCACACCCGATAGAAATTCACTCAGGTAGAGCGAGCCGCGCACCCAAGTTGCCAGCCCCGCAAGATTGCTTGCATCTGAAAAAGGCAATTCAGCCACTGTTGGTGTCGCTGCCGATTGGCTCAGGTGGCGCAGGCCCTCGGCTGTGGTCTGCAAGCCAAGTGTCGTGGCAGGGTCATAGCCTCCCGCATCCTGCGCACCAAGGAAGCTGCCCAGACCAGTAAAATTCGTGCCGCCCCCAAATCCGCCAAATCCTCCAAACCCGCCGAAGCCACCGAAACCGCCAAATCCGCCGTACTGAGCCATGAGAACCTCCTGAATGTAAATTTACTTGATGCCAGCGACGCGCAACGCCTGAATGACCAAACGGCCCGTTTTGCTTTGGACCGATGGATGGGTGCTGCGGTAGTCAGACAGTTGAAAGTTCGGAAACCGGCGGTGCAGGTCTTGGGCCGCCACGCGAGCGTCATTGCCGCGATCAAGCGCATGCAAGGCCGCGATCCGTGTTCGTAAGGTCGAGATATGTCGATCATTCGCGGCGATCGACTTGTTCGCCAGCTCCAGTGCGCGGGTATAATCGCCAGCGGCAAGATGGGCAGAGCTTGCCAGACTGTCGAAATAATAGCCGAAGGGATCGATCGGAGACATCGCGCGCGCGGTGCTTGTCGCGCGAATGGCGGCAGTGCCTTCATCGCGAAACGCCAATAGGGATCCTCGCAAAAGCCACGCAAGGCTCTCATTGGGATTGATATCAAGCGCGGCCTGATAGCGGCTTTCGGCGGTGTCGAAATTGTTCAGGATGTTGCCGTTGATAAAGCCGTCAACGGTCAGGCCAAAGCTGGAATGTGGGTCCAGATCAAGAGCCCGAGCCGCACAATCCAGTGCTTGCTGTGTGTCGGCCGCACGGTCGGCGGTGTAGTTTTTGATAATGCTCAGCACATACCATTTCCCCAGCCACGCTTGGACAGGCGAGCTTTTAGGTGCACGTGAGGCAGCCTCATCCAGAAACTGCCGTGCGCGCAGAAAGTCATGCAGGGTCGGATGATGCATGGCCGTAGCACCAGCGATCAGCAACTTGTGCGCGGGTAGTTCGGGCAAGGGTATCTGGCGGCTTAGGGAAAGCGCACCGGCAGCGATCGAGCGCCCGACACATTGTACAACGTTTTCAAGCCATGGCAGCGCATCCTCACCAAAACGGCGATGGTCTGCCACAAGGTTGCGGTTCCACAGCAATTGTCCTGTTTCGGTGTCGACAAAATCGATGTCGGCAACCCATGCGTCCCCTTGGCGACGCATCGAGCCGGTTAGCAGATAGTCCACGCCCAAAGTCTCGCGCACACCGCCAATATCGACAAACCGGTGCGACATTGCCCGCCCCGAGAGATGCGAGATGACCGAAATCAGCGAAGAGCGCGACATCCTCCGGCATGCCTCTTCAGCGATCCAATCCGCCACAATCGCAAGCTCGGGGTCGCTGGCTGGTGGCACCGTTAAAGGCAATGCGCCGATTCGTGGGCGCAAGCGCAACGGCCCGCGCGACTGTGACAACTGGCAAAGCGCAGCCACCCGCGTTGGATCGGCGCGCACGCTATCGCGCCATTCCAGAAACTTCGGTTCTGCCACATTCAGATCGGCAAGAAAGGGGCCATCATCAGGGCCGCCGATGATGCGGACACGGGTGAGGTCCAGCTCGATGTCGGTAGTCGTGATGTGCATCAGATCGTCGAAAGTTGGCCCGATCCGCTTGCGCAGATCGGACAGGGCCCGCCGCAGGTTCTGATGACCACTCTCATAGTCAGAAATACCCCATAGCGTGTGCTGTAGGTGTGCGCGGGATAGACGTCCCAAAGGCGCGCAGACCAGCATGGCAAAAATCGCGCGGTGTTTTGCCCCTGTGACTGTGCAGTCAACCGCGCCGGCTGCGCGGAAGATACACGTGCCAAATAAGGCGATTTCGAAATCAGTAGACACGCGCTGGCCTCCATAACTTAACCAAAGGTTAACCAATGGATCAGACACCAGACAATAGTTTCACACTGAATTCACACCCGCATAAATTGCGATCCGGATAGCATCGACACAAAGCAAAGACCAAATGGACCGACCATGAATGATGCTGCCCGACTGGATCCCATCAAAGATCTTGTAGACTTTTACAACAGATGGCCCGCTATCCGACCTCGTATACAGGCCGTAAGCGAAGGTGCGCCGCCAACCGCGGATGATCTGGAAATCCTTAACTGGCTCATCAGGATCACCGATATGATCGGCCCCAGCGATCTGGGCTGGACTGAGGATTAGTTCGTCCTATCCGTTTGCCGCCCCCAAAGCGGACCGGATATGCACCGCGGCGTCCTTCAAATCTAGGGATATAGCCTCTTTCGCGGCCTCCGCATCGCCAACCCGAATAGCATCAATCACGGCTTGATGGTGGTTCGCGCCCGTGCGGGACAGAACGCCACTACGCACGGTGCTCATCAATGGGCCATAGCGCATCCAGAGCAGTTCAATCATGTCCAGCAGATCGGCATTCCCCGCTGCCGCATAAAGCGTGAAGTGGAACCTCTGATTGGCATTGAGATAAGCCTTCAGATCCTCTCCTGCCGCGTAGCAGGGCATCTCTTCGTTGATCTTGGTTAATGCATCGGCCAGCGCGGCACCTTGCGCGGCGGCCAATCGCGTCGCTTCACCTTCCAGCAGCAAACGCAGGGGCAAGAGTTCGTCCAACCTTTCCAAAGTCGCCTCGGGGATGCGCAGGGACCGGCGGGGCGGGGCCTCCATCGCTTTGGCAGCAATCAGGCGGTTCGTGGCTTCACGGATCGGCATCTGGCTGGTGCCAAAGGCCTCGGCCAGTTGGGGCAGGGTCACCTTCTGACCGGGGGTGAACTCTCCGTTCATGCAGGACTGCTTCAGCGCCCCATAGACGTAATCCAGATCGGACACCGGACGGCGGGCTTCGAAGGCGGGAATGGGCGGTGTCGTCACGGGCGGCCTCTTTGTCTGCTGTCACGGGTTTCGCAAATCTGGCCCGAAATTCAAGCGTTCACCATGGGGGAGCAGCTTGAAGGGGCGGAAAGTTTGTTGACTCATTTATGATATCTGATCAGGTTTTGGAAAACCAGAATCGAAAGGGTCTTTTGATGACGCAGACAAAACAGACAGTGGCGGTGATCGGCGCAGGGCTGATCGGATGCAGTTGGAGCGCGCTTTTTCTAGCCTGCGGCCATGCGGTACGCCTCTATGATCCGCGCCCCGAGGCGGGTGATATTCTGCGGAATTTTCTGGCCGAGGTACGCCCGACCCTGACCGCGCTGGGGCATGATTGCAGCGGCTTTGACGCGCCGGCGCTGACCCTTTGCGCCAGCGCGCAAGAGGCTGTGACGGGGGCCGAGATCGTCATGGAATCCATTCCCGAACGGCTGGACCTGAAACAAACCCTCTATGCGGAAATCGAACCCGCCTTGCTGTCGCACGCAGTCGTAGCGACCAGTTCATCAGGGCTGAAATTGTCTGATCTACAGGCACTGATGGCTGATCCGGCACGTCTGGTGATCGCCCACCCCTTTAACCCACCGCACCTGATCCCATTGGTCGAACTTTACGGCAATGACCGGACCGCGCCTGATGTGGTGCCCACAGCGCGGGCTTTCTTCGAAGTCTGCGGCAAGGTCTGCATCGAGCTGAAGAAAGAGGTTCCCGCTCACGTCGCCAACCGCCTGCAAGCGGCCCTCTGGCGCGAGGCAATCCACTTGGTCGCCGAGGGCGTCGCCAGTGTCGAGGACGTGGACAAGGCCGTTTGGGCTGGCCCCGGCCTGCGATGGGCGGTGATGGGGCCGCATATGCTGCTGAACCTTGGTGGCGGGGCAGGGGGGCTGCGCGCCTACATCGACCAGTTCGCCGACAGCTATGCTGCATGGTGGGACGATCTGGGCCGCCCCGCGCTGACTCCTGACACTATCGCTGCCCTGACCGATGGGCTGGCCAAAGAAATCAACGGTCGTGACTACGCGACCTTGCGCGATACCCGCGACACTCAGTTGCTCTCGGTTCTGACTGCCCTGCGCAGCGCCCGCATTTAACCAAGGAATTTTCAGATGAAACGCAAAGTTGTCCTGACCTGCGCTGTGACTGGCGATGGTCCGATCCACCCGAAGTATCCCGACTATCCGGTGACGCCCAAGCAGATTGCCCGCAATTGCCTTGATGCAGCGGCAGCGGGGGCCTCGGTCGTGCATATCCACGGACGTAACCCCGAAATTGGCGCAGGGGACCGCTCCCCCGCCGTCTTCCGCGAGATCGTTGAACGTATCCGTGCCGAGAACACCGATGTGGTGATCAACCTGACCACCGGCATGGGCGCAACCTTCGTCCCCGATCCGCAGGATGAAGGGCGTGCGCACCCCTCAACCGACGTGGCCAGCGCTGCTGAGCGGGTGCGCCATGTGCAAGATATGCGTCCTGAAATTTGTACATTGGACACCACCACCATGAACCTAGAAGGGGGGATCGCGGGCGCGCCCGATTGCATCTTTATGAACACCCCCGGCACGCTGGCCAAAATGGCCGACCTGATCCGCGCCGCTGGCACCAAGCCCGAGATTGAGGCTTTTAACCCCGGCGATATCCTCTTGGCCAGCAATCTGATGGAAAAGGGCCACATAGACGCGCCCGCCCTGTTCCAGATTTGCCTTGGGGTGAAATGGTCGGCCCCAGCGGACGCGCAAACGCTGCTGTATATGAAGTCTTTGCTGCCCGAAGGTGCGGTGTGGTCGGCCTTTGGCATCTCGCGCCATCAGATGCCGATGGTGGCCCTGTCCACGATCTTGGGCGGGCATTGCCGTGTGGGCCTTGAAGATAACATCTACCTTGAACGCGGGGTTTTCGCGACGAACGTGCAACTGGTCGAACGGGCCAGTCGGATCATCCGCGATCTGGGCTGTGAGGTAGCTACGCCAAGTGAGGCACGCGATATTCTTGGTTTGAAAGGGGCTGGCGCATGAGCGCCCCAGTCTTAACTGCCGTCTTTCACAACTGGCACTGTGACCACTTTGGCCATGTGAACGTGCGCCACTACGCGGCGGCCTTCGATGATGCGATTTTTGCCTTCTGGACCCGAATGGGCGCAGATAAAACCGGTATTGTTCCCGTCACCGCGCAGCAAACAACCTCGTTTTCCAGCGAAGTGCAGGCCGGTGATGTGGTGGAGATCACGGCTGCGATCACCCGTCTTGGGGGCAAATCCGCGACGGTACAACTGACGATGCAGGACGCAGCCAGCCAAGAGCCTCGGGCGACATGCGAGGTGGTTGAGGTTTTCTTTGACATGGACACTCGGCAAAGCGCGCCCATGCCTCAGGCTGTCCGAATAGCCCTCGAGGCAGAGTAGACCTGAAGGGCGGCGCTGATGTTGTGAGGAAGGGCTAAGGGTTACGGGTCGTTTGCCCAGTGATCGATAGGTTCCGTGCGGTCCGATCAAAACAACGTGTCCGGCAGCGCTGCCCCTTACATGGAACAACCGCAGATTACAGATGGTTACCTTGGCCAATGGGCAGATGTTCTGCCGCAATGGACACGGGAGATAGCCATGAAAGCCCTCAAGAACTCGACCGCGCTCGTCGTTGCGCTTGGTCTGATGACCCCGCATTACGGTCTGGCACAAGGGACCGCAGCCAATATCGAAGCGGATATCGCCGCTGAAGAAGATGCGCTGGCGTGCATTACCAAAGGCATTGCAGATGGTATGACCGATGAGGATGCCACAGCCGATTGCCAAACCAACGGCGGTGCTGCGCAAGGGGAAAGCACGGGCTATGTGGCCGAAGATCCCACAACCGCTGAATCCGCTGGCGCTGAGACGGAAGCAGGCGCCGCCGCATCTGAGGACAGTGACACACAGGCCGCAACGGAAGCGCCCCAAATGCCTGAAGCGCCCGCAGTTGAGGATAACGCCGAAGTGCAGCCCGAAACCGTGGCACCAGAAGCGGCAGCAGATGCCCCGACCATGAGTGAAGCGGATGCACAGGCTGCCGCCGAAGCGGCGATTGCTGCACAGGAGTCCGCTCAGACCGAGGCCCCCGAAGACGCACCGGCTGAAGCCACAACCGACACGACGACATCTGAGACAAATGTGACGGTTGCACCTGAGATCACCGTTGAGGCTCCCCCAGCCGCCGCCATTCAGGCGACGCCCGTTGAGGAACCCGCGCAAGATACCGCCGAGGCCCCTGCGCCCGAAGAGACCCAAGAGCCTGTAACCAATATCGCCGAAGATACCTCGGCCCAGACCTCGACCGCGCCGGAACCGGAGATGTCGGCAGAGGCCGAAGCCGCCGCGCAAATGCTGGAACAGGCCCTTGAGGCAGAGGCTTCTGACGGCGCGCCGCTGGCCGCTGCCGCCCTGGCCGCGACCGCGGAAGATGATGCCGCCGAGCCGATGACCGAAGAGACCGTGACTGAGGATACTTCCCGCTCGTCCTCCGAGGATTTCTCGAACAAGGTCAGCGAACAGGCGAAAGCGTCGGACGATGAACAGAAGGGTCTGACCAATCTGGAGAAGGCGGCATTGGCTGGTCTTGCGGCGCTGGCAGTGGGCGCTGTGCTGAAGAACGGCAGCGAGGTGGCGGTGAACTCGGGTGACCGTGTTGTTCTACAAGATCCCGATGGCAGCTATCGGGTGATCAAGGACGACGGCGCACTGCTGCGTCAGCCGGGCACCACCGTACAGACCCAGAACTTCAGCGATGGTTCTAGCCGGACCGTCAGCACCCGTCCGGACGGCGCGGAAATCGTGACCATCTATGACAGCCAGAAACGGATCATCAAACGTACCCGCATCGAGCCGAACGGCGATGAATATGTGCTGGTCGATGACAGCCGCGGTGCCGCGCCCGTTGAGGTGACTGAACTGCCGCAAGTGAATGTCACCGAAACCGTGACGGCCACCGACCGCGATGCGCTGGCCGCAGCATTGGCCCGTCAGGCCAAAACCTCGCGCAGCTTTACCCTGAGCCAAGTGCGCCAGATCGCGCCGGTTCGCGCGCTTGCCCCGGCGGTGACGGTGGACAACGTGACTTTCGCCAGCGGCTCGGCCGCGATCCGCCCCGAGCAGGCCGAAGAACTGGCAACGCTTGGTACCGCCATCCGCGAGCGTATCGCCCAAAACCCGCGTGAGGTCTTCCTTGTTGAGGGCCACACGGACGCTGTGGGTAGCGGGGCCTTTAACCTTGCCCTGTCGGACCGCCGCGCCGAAAGCCTGGCGCTGGCACTGACCGAATACTTCGACGTGCCGTCCGAAAATCTGGTGATCCAAGGCTACGGCGAGGAATATCTGAAGATCGCAACCGATGGCCCCGAAGAGGAAAACCGTCGCGCCACTGTTCGCCGCATCACCGACCTGCTGCGCACGGCCACTGCGGAATAATTGCCTTGGCACAAAAGCAAAGGCCCGCATGGTGCGGGCCTTTTATTTTGGGTGGAAAGACTGGATCGCCTTTGACTAGACGAAGATGAAATCGTCCATGGCAAAGTACGCGTCTGAACCTGATGCGCTAAGGTATGCTTGGAACGTTACCTGATCCACGTCCTCCCAGTTGAAGGTGACCGGGGTCGGTTCATCATCGCCGACGACAATTGTCCGAGAATAAAGTTCGACGCCATCGCTGTATCCAATGACATCAATATTCGCACTGTTATGCGATGCCGAAGTCAATGTCGCACCGACAAAATCGAACTCATCAACCGGAGCTGATACGGTCAGAGTATTCCCACCGCTGTTATAGATAATGCCTTCACCGGATGTGACGCCACGAATAAAGCCTGAATCTTGATTATTGAAGCTTGGTGTGTGCATGGCCCGTGCCCCAGACCAATTCAGGCCACCGTATCCGTCCTGCACGAGGGGACGCGTGTCATCTGTCGTCATGTCCTCGAACGTCAATGTAATTATGTCATCAACACCATTGACGACCAGCGTCGCCGTATTTGCGGTTTCTGCGATCCCGTCCGAGACGTTGTATCTGACGGTAACAGTCGCGGCCTCGCCATCGTCCAACGCGCCGAACTGGCCGGGATTGATCGATATGGTCCCATTTCCGTTGTCGGTGAAGGCAACCGCCGCTCCGTTCTGATCCACGGCAGTGATATCGATCGCGGACAGGACAGCGCCGTTGTCCACATCTCTCTGCCCCGCCAGTAGGTTGATGGACTGCGCGGCATCGTCTTCGGTGACTGTGCCCGCATTGATGGCGGCGACCACAGGCGCGTCATTGGTGCCGTTTACGGTGACACTGACAGTGCTATTCGCGGTGGCCCCGTGGGCATCGGTTGCGGTAACGCCGACCTCGACGGCGCGGGTCTGGCCCAATGCGAGGCTTTGGAACGCGCTTCCGGGGGCGAAGGTCAGGGTGGTGCCGCTGATCGATGCCGAACCTGAGGCGGGGTTTGTGCTGACCTCATAGGTCAGGGTGCTGCCGGTATCATCGCCGTCCGCGTCATCGCCAAGTGTCGCAAGATCCAGCGTGACGCTGGGACCGTCCTCGGTTGCGGCCAGAGTGCCGACATCAAGGGTCGGCGCGTCGTTCACCCCGTGAACGGTGATCGTGGCGGTGGCGTCCTGAGATGAACCGTTCGCCGCAAAGATGCGATAGTCAAAGCTGACGTCGCGGGTGTCCCCTGCGCTAAGACCGACAAAGCCGGTGGATGTGTCAAAGCTGATGTCGCCGGTCGCCGGATTAAGGGTCAGGGTGCCTTCGGCAGGGCCTGAGATCACTTCAATCCCTTCGGCGCCAAAGTCATTGTCCAGAACCGAGCCCAAGATGACCTGCGCGGAATCCTCTTGCACCGAGAACTGATCGTCCTCTGCCGTGAGGATGGGCGTCAGAACGCCGTTCACCTTGACCTTCACCTTTTCAAAGCTGCTGGCCGTCAGGCTGAACGCGTTGAAAGAGTAAAACGCATTATCTGCCTGACCGGTTTCGCTGTCGGTATGGGCGGCCATAAAGCGGGCAAAGGCCAGGACGTCCTGCTTGACGTCAGCGCGCGCCCATTCGGCTTTGGTGAACTCTAGCTGAAGGGTGTCTACGCCGCTATTGCCGCTGTAGTTGTCCACCACGCCGCTGTTCTGGCGCAGGATATAGCGCAGGGTGTCATATCCATCGCCGCCTTGCAGGACATCACTGCCGCCGTTGCCGACCATGATATCGTTGCCCTTGCCCCCCAGCATCCGGTCATTGCCGATGCCCCCCAGCATCCGGTCCGATCCACCGCCGCCATACATCCGGTCATGGCCCTGTCCGCCGCTGAGAAAGTCCTTTCCCTTGCCGCCAAAGATCTTGTCGTTGCCATTGCCGCCGATCAGCCGGTCATTGTCGGTTTCGCGCTTGGACGTGGGCTCGGCTGCGTATTTGTCGCGAAACGGATTCATCAGTGCGTCGTCGCTGCCGATCAGTAGGTCATTCCCATTGCCACCAAGCAGGGTGTCATCACCTGTCCCGCCCAACAGCGTGTCATGGCCGTCCTCTCCCAGCACCTTGTCCTTTGCGCGATTTCCCCACAGCAGGTCATTCCCGTTAAAGCCTCTGATGTGATCGTTTCCGACCGTTCCCTCAACGGTGTTCTTACCGGAAGTGCCTTTAAGATATTTAGCGAAGGTGACCATACTTTTTGCCTTATATATCGACGCGAATTATTAGCGTCCTTAAATGAAATCCTAGTTTGAGAAACGACCCGCGCTTGGATCGCGCAAGGCTCTGAAATAGATCAATATTTATGACCGAGTGCGTAAATTCACTGTTGCCCCCGAAAAGGGGCAGACGAAACCTTCTGGCGTAAAATTCGCTCCCAGAACTACCATATATTGACAAATGAACGTAGGTATTTCCAAGCAGGGTGAAGGTCGGGAAATCCTGTAATCTATTCCGATAATCAATCTATGGTTGTAATTATTGAGCCATCAATGAAAAGTGCAATGACTGCGTGCAATGCCACTTGGTCTCTTTCCGATACGATAGGCGAAGATAACAGGTTTAAGTCAGGTCTACCTCGAATTTGACGGTAGAGGTTCAGGCTATCAGTCGTGCGGCTGAGTACGATTTTGGGACGGAAACCATACAATTCATCAAGGCTGGCGGTATTGCGGCCTACGCGGTGCGCCAAGGATGGTGCTTAGATTCGGCGCGGGCGCGTCCGAACAGCAAAACGGCCGCCCGAATGAGCAGCCGTTCATTGGTCCAAGTCTTCAAGATCGTAGCCCTTAGCCTGCGTAATCCGCGTCCGAGACCTTTTCCATCCAGTCTACCGCCACGCCGTTGATGGCTTCCTGAATGGCAATGTGGCTCATGGCGGTGTCGGGCGCGGCCCCGTGCCAGTGCTTTTCACCTGCGGGAAACCATACCACATCCCCGGCCGAGACCTCTTCGACGGGGCCGCCTTCGCGCTGAACGCGGCCGCGACCGAAGGTGATGATGATCGTCTGGCCTGCGGGGTGGGTGTGCCATGCGGTGCGCGCGCCAGGTTCAAAGGTGACATGGCTGCCACCCACACGACCCGGATCTTCGGCTTGGAACATCGGGTCGATGCGTACGGTGCCGGTGAACCAGTCTGCGGGGCCTTTCATTGAGGCATTGCTGCCTGCGCGGGTGATCTTCATGGGGGTCTCCTGTCAGAGTGTCTTGAAACGGTTCGCAAACGCGGTTGCTCACCACAAAAGTGGGGCCCCGCCATGCCCCCGTAAATGGGCGAAATCATCATCAGGTTGGTGACCCCATTTCATAAATCGGCCTCATGACCCCTTGAACCTCTGCCCTTTCGCAGGATGCGCAAATTACGATCCCTTCACGTTCGCCCCATAGAACATCGGGCCGCCTTTCGAGCGGGGAAACCCGTAGCCGTGCACTTCCACCAGATCGATATCACTGGCGGCCTGAGCGATCCCTTCATCAAGAATGGCTTGCCCCTCAGCGGCCATTGCGCCCACAAGCCTTTCCGCGATGGCCTCATCGGTCAATGCTGGCCCCGCTGTGATCTGAGTACTCAGCAGGTCGGTAACGGTTTCAGACGGTTTCGGTGTACGATCCCCCGCGACATAGTCATACCAACCGCCTTGGGTTTTCTGACCTTTGCGCCCTGCCTCGACCAGAATGTCGCCTAGGGTTCTTTCAACCCGCGCACCACCGTTTCGGGCGGCCTCCCGTTGCAGGTAGGCGATGTCCAAACCCCCAAGGTCCTGTGCCTCAAATGGGCCCATGCGAAAGCCGAAGGCCCGCGTGGCAGCGTCAATGTCAGCGATGGATAAGCCTTGGCGCACCAGCGCCTCGGCCTCGGCGCGGTAGCGTTTGAGGATACGGTTGCCGATGAAGCCTTCGCAAATCCCCGCCTGCACGGGGATTTTCCCAAGACGTTTGCCAAGGGCAAATCCGGTGGCCAGCACGTCCAGTGACGTCTGCCCTGTCGGCACGATTTCCAGAAGCTTCATCACATGGGCAGGGCTAAAGAAATGCAGCCCGATAAAGCGCTCGGGATGGGGCAGGCCCGCAACGATCAAAGACGGATCAAGGTATGAGGTATTCGTGGCCAGAACCGTTTCGGGGCCGCAGACCTCGGTCAGTTTGCGGAAGACCTCTTGCTTGACGGCAAGATCTTCAAACACCGCCTCAATCACCAGATCGCAGGGTCTCAACGCCGTATAATCATCGCCGCAGGTTAGGGCCGCCATCCGCTGCTCATAGCCCTCTTGGGTCAGCTTGCCGCGTTTCAGTGCGCCGTTCAGGATCGTCTGGACGTTGTTCAGGCCCGCTTGCGCGGCCTCAGGGTCCCGCTCGATCAGGGTCACTTGCAGACCTGACAGCAGACACGCAGCGGCGATGCCCGCGCCCATGGTTCCGCCGCCGATCACACCGCAATGCTGCAGCGCCCGCGGCGAGGCATTCCGAAGCGCCCGAGGCTTGGGCGCAGCCCGTTCCGCAAGGAACACATGGCGCAACGCGCGGGCCTCAAAGCTAGAGCGCAGGGCCAAGAAAGTATCACGTTCATGGGCCAGCGCCGCCTCTGGTTCATGCTCCGAACCATAGCGCAGGCAGGCCAAGGCGCTTTGATGGGCGGCGTGGCCCTCGTTGGGTGCCTTTGCTGCGGCCTCCTGCCAGTAGGTGTCCGGTTGGCGCGGATTGGGGCGCTGCATTGTGGCAAGGGGCAGGGGGGCGGCCATTGCCTTGCGGGCAAAGGCCAGCGCCTCTGCCTGCAGGTCCGCCCCGATGATCCCATCGATCAAACCCGCCTCAAAAGCCGCCTGCGCGGTGATGGGCTTTCCGCTGACGGCCAGTTGGATCGCCATATCCATGCCCGCCAGTCGGGGCGTTCGCACGGTGCCAGAGGCACCGGGGATCAGGCCCAGATTGACCTCGGGCAGACCCAGTTTGGCTGTTTCGGTGGCCACGCGGAACCGGCAGCCCATTGCAATCTCAAGCCCGCCCCCCAGCGCTGCGCCGTGAATCGCGGCAATCCACGGCTTTGCCGCTGTCTCGATCCGCATCACCACATCGGGCAGCGTGGGTTCTTGGGGCGGCAGGTCGAACTCTTTCACGTCGCCACCCGCGATAAAGGTGCGCCCTGCGCAAAGCAGAACCACTGTATCGACCGAGGCGTCTTGATCCAGCATCTCGGCATAGGATTTCAAACCAGCGCGGACTGCGTTCGACGTGGCATTTACGGGTGGATTATCCAGTGTCAGGCATGCGATCCGGTCAAACTTTTGCAGTGTAAAAAGGGCTGCGGCGTCATTCGGTGTCAGGTCGTTCATTCGGGGCGTCCGCTTTAAATGTAGGCGTATCTCAAGGATCAAAGACGAATTTTCCCCAACAGCGCCTGCTCTTCGCGGCCCCTTGGAAAACCTTCCTCCCAGATGTTCATAAAGATAATTGACCGACCGGACGGTTTATGCAAGCTATATTCAACGAGCCGACGTCTGAGGAGGATGTCTTCGGCTTTGGAGGAGACATTATGACTGAAACTCAGACCGTGCTGTCCAGCTTGGACAGCGGCGTGCTGACGGTGACCCTGAACCGTCCGGACAAGCTTAATTCCTTTAATGAGGTGATGCATCTGGCCCTTCGGGACCAGATCCAGCGCGCACATAGCGACGGCGACGTGCGGGCTGTTCTTCTGACCGGCGCAGGGCGGGGATTCTGCGCCGGTCAGGACCTTGGCGATCGTGATCCGCGCTCGGGGGAAAAGCCCGATCTGGGGCGCACGTTGAATACATTTTACAACCCAACCTTGCGGCTGATCCGGTCTTTGAACAAACCCGTTGTCTGCGCGGTGAATGGCGTGGCGGCAGGGGCAGGGGCGAATATCGCGCTGGCGTGCGACATTGTTCTGGCGGCGAAATCCGCGAAATTCATTCAGGCTTTCTCCAAGATCGGCCTTATTCCCGATGCGGGCGGAAGCTGGTCCCTGACCCGACTGGTGGGCGAGGCCCGCGCCAAGGCGCTGGCCCTAACGGCCGAGCCTGTGATGGCCGAACAAGCTGCCGACTGGGGCA
This sequence comes from Pseudomonadota bacterium, assembly GCA_036139795.1. Taxonomy (GTDB): domain Bacteria; phylum Pseudomonadota; class Alphaproteobacteria; order Rhodobacterales; family Rhodobacteraceae; genus Donghicola. The sequence goes on from JAYZYX010000316.1 coordinate 25,295, forward strand.
TGATCTGGCGGGCGGTTGAGGATGCGGACCTGATGGCAGAGGCGCAGGCGCTGGCCGTCAAGCTGGCCGCAGGCCCGACCTTCGGTCTGGGGCTGACCAAGCAGTTGATCCAAGAGGCTGCGACCAATGACTTTAGCACTCAGCTCGACCGCGAACGGGATTGCCAGCGGGCCGCCGGTCATAGTGAGGACTACGCCGAAGGGGTGCTGGCGTTCTTGGAAAAACGCCCTGCCAGCTTCAAGGGGTGCTGATCATGACCGAAGCTATGGACCCGCAAACCTTGGCCGAGGCCAGCGCCGCCGCCCTTTGGCAAGACGATCAGACCACCCAAAAGCTGGGGATGACGCTGGAACGTATCGCCCCTGGTGAGGCGGTGATGACCATGACTGTCACGGGCCAGATGACCAACGGCCACGGCACCGCCCACGGGGGTTATCTGTTCACGCTGGCCGACAGCGCCTTTGCCTTTGCCTGCAACAGCTACGGGCAGGTGACGGTCGCGCAGCACTGCTCGGTCACATACATCGCGCCCGGCGCTTTGGGCGACAGGCTGACCGCCCATGCGCGCGAGCTGTCCCGTCAGGGACGCTCGGGCATCTATGACGTGACGATCACCCGAGAGGACGGGACCGTCATCGCAGAATTCCGCGGTCATTCGCGGAGCATCAATCGCTCGTTCCTGCCCGCAGAAGGCAGCGGAGCGCAGACCAATCGGGAGGAAACGCAATGATCGACTTGACCCCTGCGCGGGAGCTACTGGACCCTATCGAGATCGCCAGCCGGGACGAGATCAGCGCCCTTCAGGAAAAGCGCATGGCGTGGTCCTTGCGCCATGCCTATGACAATTCGCCCTTCTACCGCGCGAATTTCGACAAGCACGGCGCCCATCCCGATGACTTCAAGACGCTGGCTGATCTGGCCAAGTTCCCCTTCACCATGAAGCAGGACCTGCGCGACACCTACCCCTTCGGCATGTTTGCCGTGCCGCAAAACCAGATTGTCCGCATTCATGGCTCATCCGGCACTACGGGCAAGCCGACGGTGGTGGGCTACACCCAGAATGACATTGATGTCTGGGCCGATTGCGTGGCGCGGTCCATTCGCGCCTCAGGGGGCCGCAAGGGCGACATGTGCCATATTTCCTACGGTTACGGCCTGTTCACGGGCGGTCTTGGTGCCCACTACGGGGCCGAGCGTCTGGGATGTACCGTCATTCCCATTTCCGGCGGCATGACCGAGCGCCAAGTCACCCTGATGCAGGATTTCAAACCGCAGATCATCATGGTCACGCCTTCCTACATGCTGGCCATTCTGGACGAGTTCAAACGTCAGGGGATCGACCCGCGTGAAAGCTCGCTCAACGTGGGGATTTTCGGCGCCGAGCCGTGGACCAACGCTATGCGCGAAGAGATTGAGCAGGCGTTTGATATGCACGCGGTTGATATCTATGGCCTGTCCGAGGTCATGGGGCCGGGGGTTGCCAACGAATGTGTGGAAACCAAGGACGGGCTGCACGTCTGGGAAGATCACTTCTACCCTGAAATCATCGACCCCGTGACGGGTGAGGTTCTGCCCGATGGCCAGATGGGCGAGCTGGTGTTTACCACGCTGACCAAAGAGGGGCTGCCGATGGTGCGGTACCGGACCCGCGATTTGACGCGCATTCTGCCCGGCACGGCGCGGTCCATGCGGCGGATCGAAAAAATCACCGGTCGCAGCGACGATATGATCATCCTGCGCGGCGTGAATGTCTTTCCGACCCAGATCGAAGAGCAGCTTTTCAAATGCGCCGGCCTTGCTCCCCATTTCCAAATCGAACTGGTTAGCGCAGGGCGCATGGACGCCATGGTTGTCCATGTCGAGGCAACGGCGGCCATGTCATCCGCAGACGCGCGGGCGGCCTCGGCGAAAGAGCTGTCCCATCACATCAAGTCGGTTGTCGGTATTTCGACCAAGATCGAGGTCCACGATCCGGGCAAAGTCGCCCGATCCGAGGGCAAGGCCAAGCGCGTCGTCGACAATCGCAAGGCATGAGGTTCCCGATGGACCGGCTGTTCAAAGAACCAGCGAATGTCTATTGAACCAACTAACCCGAGCGGGGAAGCAGCGCTTCCCCGCGATTTTGCATGAAAAGACCCGTATCAGGGCAGGGGCAAGGTCAGGCGCTTTCCGTCAGGGCCACAAAGGAGACATATGGCACGTACACGCGCCAAGGATTTCGAGGAAAAGCAGCATCAACTGCTGCTGGTCGCGGCCAAAGTGTTCGCGACCGAAGGCATGGAAAAGGCGTCGATGTCAGGGATCGCCAAGCTGGCGGGCGTCTCGAAGTCGCTGCTCTATCACTACTATCCGTCCAAGTCGGAACTGATCTACTCGATCATCCTTGAACATCTGACCGATCTGAACGCGGTGATTGCAGAGGCGAATGATCCGTCACTGGAACCCCGCGACCGGCTGGTGTCCATGGTGACGGCCGTCCTGATCGCCTATCAGGGCGCGGACGATATGCATAAGGTGCAGCTGAACGCGGGCGAGGCGCTGAACGAAGAGCAGCACGCCGAGATCACCCGTCAGAACCGCGAGATTGTGAAACCGTTCTCTGACGTGATCCACCAGATGCACCCCGAGTTGCGCGGGAATACTCCGCCGCTGCTGATGCCGGTCACCATGTCGCTCTTTGGCATGATGAACTGGGCCTATCTGTGGTTCCGCGACGATGGCCCCATCACCCGCGAGGAATACGCGAAGGTTGCCACCACGCTGATCCTCGAAGGGGTTAAGGGCATTCGTTAAACGCCGCACGCTCTAGGGCCAGCGGGTCATATTTGGGGGCCTCTACACGGCGACGATCCGGCTCAACGGTGGTTAACGGCTGCGTGCGCACCAGCTTGGTCCGTGCCTCAAGGGCGGTTTGCTGATAGACGCCGGTGCCGCGCCGTTTCCAGTCGATCTCATCGGCGCTCAGCTCCCGCAGGACCCGCGCGGGCGAGCCAACAGCCATCACGCCTGATGGAAGCACTTGGTTCGCCTTCACAAAGGCCATCGCGCCGACGATGGTATTCTCGCCCACCACAGCGCCATCCATGACGACCGAGTTCATTCCGACCATCGCGTTCTTGCCGATATGGCAGCCGTGTAGCACCGCGCCGTGACCGATGTGGCCCAGTTCCTCGACAACCACATCTTTGCCGGGAAAGGCGTGGCAGACGCAGGTCTCCTGCATGTTGCTGCCCGCCTGCATGGTGATGCGGCCAAAGTCGCCCCGCAGCACGGCGGCAGGCCCCACATAGCAGCCCGCGCCGACGATCACGTCGCCGATCAGCACAGCGGTCGGATGAATGTAGGCGCTGGGGTCCACCACAGGCACGACCCCATCCCACGCGAAAATCTGCCCCATCATGCGCTCACCAGCGGCCACGTGCGGGCGACCATAGTCAGAACGTCATACTGGGCCACCACTGCGTCGTGCTGATTGGTCACGCAGCAATCCCAGCGAACCTCGCCGTATTCGGTGCCTTCGCGGGGGCTGATTTCCTTGCAGGTCAGGCGCACGCCAAGGGTGTCACCAAAGTAGACCGGCGTTAGGAAGCGCAGATTATCCACGCCATAGTTTGCCAGAACGGGGCCCGGATCGGGCTGCACGAAGAGACCCGCCGCGAAAGAGGCAATCAGATAGCCGTGTGCTACACGATCCTCAAAGAACGGGTTCGCCTGTGCCGCCGCCGTGTCCATATGGGCATAGAAGGTGTCGCCGGTGAAATGGGCGAAATGTTCCACGTCTTCCAAGGTAATCTCGCGCCGTGCGGTGATCAGCTGATCGCCAATGCGCAAGGTTTCCAGCGACTTGCGGAACGGGTGTTCATCATCTTGGGTCGGCGCACCGGCCACCCATTGGCCGGTGACAGCCGCCAGCATCGAGGGGCTGCCTTGAATGGCGGTGCGGGCCATGAAGTGCTTCACTCCGCGCATCCCGCCCATCTCTTCGCCGCCACCCGCGCGGCCCGGTCCGCCATGGATCAAGGGGGCCAAGGGCGAGCCATGTCCGGTCGAGGATTTGGCCGTCTCTCGGTTCGCGATCAGCACGCGGCCATGTTGCGGCGCAAGGCCAAGGGTCAGATCGGTGGCGTTGCCTGCATCATTGGTAAAGACCGAGGACACCAGCGATCCGCGTCCCTTCATCGCCAGCGCAACCGCCTGATCCAGACCGTCATAGCCCATGACAGTGGCGACGGGGCCAAATGCCTCGATATCATGGGGGGCGGTGGCACCCATCGGGTCCGCGCAATGCAGCAGCACGGGGTTCAGGAACGCGCCCTTTTCGGGGTCCCCGCTGGATGTGATCACCTGCGCAGGATCGCCAAAGACGATCTCGGCCTCTTGGGCGATGCGGGCGATCTTGGCCCGCACGCTGTCGCGGTCCGCCAATGAGGCCAGCGCACCCATGCGCGTATCCTGCCTGTCGGGCAGACCCGGAACCGATTTCGCCAGCGCTGTGGAAAGCGCCGCGATTACCGCATCTGATTGACTGTTCGGCACCAGTATCCGGCGAATGGCGGTGCATTTCTGACCGGCCTTTCCGGTCATCTCGCGCTGGACCTCTTTGACGAAAAGATCGAACTCGGGCGTGCCTGCCACCGCATCGGGCGCAAGGATGGATGCGTTCAGGCTGTCGGCCTCCATCGTGAACCGGACCGAGCTTGCCACGATCGCCGGATGGCTGCGCAGCTTTTGCCCAGTAGCTGCCGATCCGGTGAAGGTCACTGCGTCCTGTTCGGTCACATGATCCAGCAGATCCCCGACCGAGCCGCACAGCACCTGCAACGCCCCATCGGGCAGAATGCCCATCTCTAGAATACGGCGCACGACCAGTTCAGTCAGATAGGCGGTGCCAGAGGCGGGTTTTACCAAACAGGGCATGCCGGCGATCAGCGCGGGCGCGATCTTTTCCAGCATCCCCCAGACGGGGAAGTTGAAAGCGTTGATATGCACTGCCACACCCAGCATCGGAGACAGCACATGCTGCCCCACGAATGAGCCATCCTGCGACAGAATCTCGACCGGACCTTCGGGCAGCACCTTGGCGTTCGGCAGTTCCTTACGGGCCTTGCTGGCAAAGGTCAGCATCGTGCCGATGCCCCCTTCGATATCGGGCCACGCATCGCGGGGAGTGGCACCGGTGGCCAGACTTTCCGCGTAGAACTCGGCCTTCATCTCCATCAGCTTCAGGCCGATGGTTTTTAGCATCATGGCCCGCTCATGGACGGTGTAGCGCCGCAAAGCAGGGCCGCCGACTTGCCGCCCCCACGCCAAAGCGCCCGCCATATCCAGACCCTCTGCGCTGATCCGTGCATGGATTTCGCCCGTTGCGGCATTCAGCAGAGGCTGACCTTCGCCCGCGCCCGCCCGCCAAGCGCCCATCAGATAGCTTTCAAGGCGGCGCGCGTCCCGTCCGGTGTCCAGCATGGCATTCTCCAATTCGTCGTGGGGGCGCGGATCGGCCCCGAAATTCTGGTCTTGGGGCTTATTCGTCGTAGGTCAGGACAACTTTGTCCGACAGCGGGATGCACTGGCAGGACAGCACGTAACCGGCGCGAACTTCATAGTCCTCTAGCGCGTGGTTGGTGCGCATCTCGACCTCGCCCTCGGTCACCTTGGCGCGGCAGGTCGAACAGACGCCCGCCTTGCACGAATAGGGCGCGTCCATGGCGTTCTCGATCGCGGCGTCCAGTACGGCGGTCCCGTCCTTAGGCATCTTGAAGGCGCGGGTTACCCCGTCCAGCGTCACGGTCACATCGCAGGTCTCGCCGCCCGTATGGGTGGCTTTTGAGGCCGCCCGCTGCTTGGCCCGCCCGTGCTGCGAGGCAAAGAGTTCGAACTTGATCTGATCTTCGGTCATCCCGTGACGCATCAGACCCTCTTTGATGGTCAGCATCATCGGTTCCGGCCCGCAGATGAAGGCGGTGTCGGTGTCTTCGGCGTCCAGCCAAAGGCGGAACAGTGCGTCCATCTTTTCCCCGTCGATCCGGCCCGTGAACAGATCAATATCCCCCTCAGACTCCAGAACATGCAGGATCGAGAGCCGCCCCAAATAGGTGTTCTTCAGGTCCTCAAGCTCTTCTCTGAACATGATCGAGGTCACCTGACGGTTGGCATAAACCAGCGTGAAGGTGGCATTGGGCTCGCGCGCCAGTGTGGTCTTGATGATCGACAGGACCGGCGTGATGCCAGAGCCGCCCGCGAAAGCCAGATAGTTCTTGGCCGAGGACGGATCGAGGACGGTAAAGAACCGCCCCTGCGGGCTCATGGCCTCTAGGGTATCGCCCGCCTTCAGGTTTTCATTGGCCCACGTGGAAAAGGCCCCGCCGTCCACCCGCTTGATCCCCACGCGCAGGGTGCCATCGTCCAGACCGGCGCAGATCGAATAGGACCGGCGCAGCTCTTCGCCATCGAAATCGCGGCGGAAGGTCAGGTACTGGCCTTGGGTAAAGCTGAAGTCCGCATCATCGCGCGGCGCCAGCGTCACAACGATGGCATCGCGGGTTTCCTGTTTGACGTCCAGAACGTCCAGAGTGTGGAAACGGGGCATGTCAGTCCTCCTTCGGTCCGAATTTCGGGGCCGGTGTCAGTGGCATTTGAAGTAATCAAAGGGCTCAAGGCAGTCGCGGCACACATAGGCCGCCTTGCAAGGGGTCGAGCCGAACTGCGAGACCTTCTCTGTGTGGTTTGAGGCGCAGCGTGGGCAGGGGACGGTCAGGTTCGTCCCCGACATCCGTGCTGCCCGTCCCATCCGGCCATCTGATGCAGTGCCATCAATGGGCGGCGCGATGCCATAGTCACGCAGCTTGTCGCGGGCGGATTGCGTGACCCAGTCGGTGGTCCAAGGGGGCGACAGGCGGCGTTCCAGCGCGATGTTCTGAACGCCTTTCTCCCGCAGCTTTTCCTCAACCATCAGATCAATCACGGATGTGGCAGGACAGCCCGAGTAGGTCGGCGTGATGGCGACTTTCAACGTGTCACCGTCCCACGCAACCTCTCGGATGATGCCCAATTCGGTGACCGAGACCACGGGGATCTCGGGGTCGGGAACCTCGGCCAGCCAGTCCCAGATTTCTTGGGTCGGCGTCACCATTCCGCACCCGGATAGGCCCGTTGCAGGAACTGCATTTCCGCAAGGATATAACCCAGATGTTCCGTATGACGGCCCTGCTTGCCGCCCGTATGCACGTCGGGGCGGCGGTCGGGTCGGGTCAGGGTGGCCTCTTCCAGAGTGTCGGTGACGATGGCCTCCCACTTGGTTTGGATCTCGGCCAGACGGGGCGCAATGCCTGCCTCGGCCAAAGCGTCATCGGTGGCGTCTGCCACGAACATCTCGCCCACATAGGGCCAGAGGTAATCCAGCGCGGCCTGCATCCGGCGGTGGCTTTCCTCGGTCCCGTCGCCAAGACGGACCACCAGATCGGACGAGCGGTCTAGCTGATACGCCACCTCTTTCACTGCTTTGGCGGCGATCTCGGCCACTTTGGGATCGGTGCTGCCGGTTAGGGCGGTCAGCAGCTCAAAGTGGAAAGCGTCGAACAGAAATTCGCGCATGATCGTCTGGCCCATATCGCCGTTCGGCAGTTCAACCAGTTTCACGTTCTTGAACTGAATGGCATCGCGCAAATAGGCCAGATTGTCTGCGGTGCGGGCCTTGCCCTCAATTTCGGCGGCAAGGGTGTACCACATCTGGCAATGGCCGATCAGGTCCAGCGCGGTGTTGGCCAGCGCGATATCCTCTTCCAGCACAGGCCCGTGGCCGCACCATTCGGACGTGCGATGCCCAAGGATCAGCGCATTGTCCCCCAGCCGCAGCAGCCAGTCGAACAGGGTCTGGCGATCCAAATCCAGCGCGACCATCACATATGCCCCACTTCGTCGGGAATGTCGTAAAAGGTCGGATGGCGGTAAACCTTGCTTTCCGCCGGATCAAACAATGCGCCCTTCTCTGACGGAGCCGATGCCGTGATCTGCGCCGAGGGCACCACCCAGATCGACACCCCTTCCTTGCGGCGGGTGTAGACATCGCGGGCGTGATTGATTGCCATCTCCGCATCAGGTGCGTGCAGCGAGCCGACGTGACGGTGGTTCAACCCGTGCTGACCGCGGATGAACACTTCCCAAAGGGGCCATTCTTTCTTGGACATGTGGATTTCCTTCCGTTGGTCTTATTCTGCGGCGTGGGCTTTGCGGCGGGCGGCCTGCTTTTCGGCATAGGCGGTCAGGCCGTCGCGGAACCATTCGCCGTCGTCCCAAGCCTTGCGGCGGGCGCCAAGGCGCTCTTCGTTGCAGGGGCCATCGCCTTTCAGGACGGCAAAGAACTCGGACCAGTCGGGCTCCGAAAAATCCCAGCCTTGCTTGTCCTCATTCCACGTCAGGTTCTCATCCGGCACCTCAAGGCCCAGATAGCGGGCCTGCGGGACGGTTTCGTTCACGAAGCGCTGGCGGAGTTCGTCGTTGGTGTTGATCTTGATCTTCCACGCCATGTTCTGCGCCGAATGGACCGAGTCCTTGTCCGACGGGCCGAACATCATCAGCGAGGGGTACCAGAACCGATTCAAAGCATCCTGCGCCATCGCCTTTTGTTCCGGCGTGCCTTGGGCCATCTTCATCATGATGGTGTAGCCTTGGCGCTGGTGAAAGCTCTCTTCCTTGCAGATGCGCACCATCGCGCGGGCATATGGCCCGTAAGAGGTGCGCTGCAACGGCACTTGGTTCATGATCGCCGCGCCATCCACCAGCCAGCCCACGGCGCCCATGTCGGCCCATGTCAGGGTGGGGTAATTGAAGATCGACGAATATTTCATCGCGCCGGAATGCAGACGATCAAACAACTCATCCCGGCTGATCCCTAGGGTTTCGCAGGCACTATACAGATAAAGGCCGTGGCCCGCCTCATCCTGCACCTTGGCCAAGAGGATCTGCTTGCGCTCCAGCGTGGGGGCGCGGGTGATCCAGTTGCCCTCGGGCAATTGGCCGACGATTTCCGAATGGGCATGCTGGCCGATCTGGCGGATCAGAGTCTTGCGGTAGCCTTCGGGCATCCATTCCTTCGGCTCGATCCGTTCGCCCCGATCAATGCGGGCCTGAAAGGCGGCCAGCAGTTCGGGATCATCGCTGGATTTCTCAGAAGTGATCATTTGGGCGTACATGGTCGCTCCTCCTTGGGGCAGGCAGTTCAGACACGTTCCAGGATCATGGCGATGCCCTGACCCACACCGACGCACATGGTACACAGGGCGTAGCGGCCACCGGTCCGGTGCAACTGGCGGGTGGCGTGCAGCACAAGGCGCGCGCCGGACATTCCCAGCGGGTGGCCAATCGCGATGGCCCCGCCATTGGCGTTCACATGGGGGGCATTGTCGGCCAGCCCCAATTCTCGCAGCACGGCCAGACCTTGGGCGGCAAAGGCCTCGTTCAACTCTATCACATCCATCTGATCCAAGGTCAGACCGGCGCGGGTCAGAACGCGGTTGGTGGCAGGAACAGGGCCGATGCCCATGACACGGGGCGCAACCCCTGCTGCTGCCATCGCCACCACGCGGGCCATCGGGGTCAGGCCATTGTGACTTGCTGCGCTTTCCGAGGCCACAATGACCCCCGCCGCCCCGTCATTCACGCCCGAGGCATTGCCTGCGGTGACGGTCAGATCAGGCCCATTGACGCCGCGCAGCTTGGCCAGTTGTTCTGGCGTGGTCTGGGGGCGGGGATGTTCGTCGGTGTCGATGACCAGCGGATCACCCTTGCGCTGATGGATGATGACAGGCGTGATCTCATCGTTGAACACACCTGCCGCCTGCGCCGCCGCCCACCGCCGCTGGGATTCCAGTGCGAAGGCGTCCTGATCGGCGCGGCTGATGTTGTAATCCTCGGCCACGTTGTCTGCGGTCTCGGGCATCGAGTGGGTGCCGAACATCTTGTGCAGCGCAGGGTTCGTGAAGCGCCAGCCGATGGTGGTGTCATACATCTCTGCATTGCGGGAAAAGGCGCTGGTGGCCTTTGCCATCACGAAAGGCGCCCGAGACATGGACTCCACGCCTCCTGCCAGCAGCAGATCGCCATCACCGGCGCGGATGGTGCGGGCAGCAAGACCAATCGCGTCCATGCCAGAGCCACAAAGACGGTTCACCGTGGTGCCCGGAATGCCCTCTGGCAGACCTGCTAAAAGGGTCGCCATGCGGGCCACGTTGCGATTGTCCTCACCGGCCTGATTGGCGCAGCCAAGGATCACATCATCGACGCTGTCCCAATCCACATTGGTGTTACGTTCTTTCAGTGCCGCCAAGGGGATCGCCGCCAGATCGTCCGCACGGATGCCCGACAAGGCACCACCATACCGGCCGATGGGCGTACGGATGCTGTCACAAATGAATGCCTCGGACATTCGCGTCTCCTCCAAACGTCTTCGATCGGGCGATCTCCATTCGCTGACCGATCGGTTGATGAATGAGTAGCGCACAAAACATCACGCGTAAATAATGTTTTTAAGATTCTTGTGATGTTTTGAGGTGTCCCAATAGAACCTTATGAAAATTCATAAGGTTACAGGCTGCGCGCCTCGGCCATCAGGCGGGCTTCACGCTGGGTGCTGGCGGGTGTCTGAGGGGGCAGGGGGCCGTCTTGTGACTCGCACAAAGCGGGAATCTGGCGCGATGCGCTCTCGGACATCGCCAGATAAAGCCGCACGAAAAGGCGCCGTGCCTCATCGGCGGGCCAGTCATCGGGCAATGCGCCTTTGGGCAGGCGCGGGTCCGCCAGCGCGGCGCTGCGATAGTCATCCACAAGGCGCAACCTTAGGGCCAGCGCATCCTTTGCCTCATGGGTATTCAGACCGCTGAAGCGATCCAGAAAGACGCGGTAGGCGGCGGCCACATCATCTAAGGGCCAATGCCGACGGGCCAGTTCGGGCAAATCCCCGAAGGGCTGGTCGGCCTCAAACACCACCGCACCAGACAGCGAAGGGTCTGAGGTCAAAGGTGCCAAAGCGGCCCCGTTGCCCACGCGCACCCACGGTCTGCACAGATCGGGCGTGTCTGGCCCCAGCAGCGCGATCTGCCAGCGGGTGGGCAGTGGTTCAGGGTCAAACAGAATGCGCGAGGCGTTCTGGAACTCTTGCTTGGCCAGCTCGGACAGTTGGTAAAAGCTACGCCGCCCCACGCGCACCCCCTCTAGCCGTCCCGACGACACCAGACGAGAGACCGCCGTGCGCACCAGACTTTCACTGATGCCATGCTGTGCGCAGACCTCGATCAAGGACCCCATCCACAGCGCTCCGCCACGCGGTTCCACCACGTCCCCGTAAAGCGTGACGATGAAATGAGGGGCCCGCGGCGGGGTCGGGCAAATCTGGGCGAAGGTCTGAGTCATAGGCTATGTCTTCAAGGATCAGACGATCCGTGTCCAGTCGCTCACATCCGGCCCGCCCGTGCCAGAAGAAATTCGATCAGGGTGCGGACCCGCCGGGGAATGATCTTGGCGTCGGGAAAGATCAACCGGATCGGGATCGGTTCCAGCGCATATTCCTCTAGTACCTGCTCCAGCGCGCCGCTGTGCCCCAGCATCCAGTCAGGCAGGATCGCAAGGCCCGCATTCTGCCAAGCCGCCCCTTCGGCAAAATCCACATCGTTGCCCGTCAAACGGGACCGGATCGCAATGGATTGCTGGCCGAATTCTGAGTCGAACTTGAGCATATCGAAAGGAAAGACCTCGGGCACGATTAGCCAGTGATCCTCAAGGTCCGTGGACAGGGCAGGGCGTCCGTGGCGTTCGAAGTATTCAGGCGAGCCGACAACCACCCAGCGATGGGTGTTCAAAAGCCGCTGCCGGTACGGGCCGTCCAGAATGGTCGCGCCGCTGATTGCCAGATCCAGCTTGTGGTCCAGAAGATCGGGCGGCGTGGTGTGCAGGGCAACCTCGACGCTGATGTCGGGGTATTGGTCCATAAAGTCCACTAATTGCGGCAGCAGAACGCGCCGCCCGTAAGAATGAGGCGCGGCAATGCGGATGTTACCCGACAGTTTGGGCAGTTCGCCATGGGCGACGCGCAAGACCTCGTTACGGGCGTCCAGCATGTGACGGACGTGGGGGATCAGCGCCTCGGCCTCGGCGGTCGGGTTGATTCTGCGAGTCGAGCGGATGAAAAGCTGCACACCAAGGGCCTGCTCCAGCGAAACAACCTGCTTTGACACCGTCGCTTGCGGGATACGCAGGGCCCGCGATGTGTCGGAAAAGCTTTTCCTTTCCATCAACTCGGCAAAAATCTCATAGGCCTGCAAGCGGTCGCTCATCTGATTTATTCCAAATGTAATAAGTCCGATGCGACCATTTATCTTTCGGTGACCGACCGGTCGACTTATTACTTTCACAAGGAGATTTGGGAGGAA
>JAYZYX010000317.1:0-15181 GCA_036139795.1 Pseudomonadota bacterium
AGGCGTCGATCATTGCGGGCAGTGGCGGGTTGTGTCGGGCAAAAGCCTCAGTCCGCCCAAGTACGAGGCAATTGGTCGTGATCAAGCCGACATAAACAGACAGCGCTCGGCTGAGTTCGGCAAAAAACGCCTGCAATATCTGGTCGATGACGATCACCAGAGAGGCGACGATGACGATCTGCACGATAAGCCGGATCGTTTCGGGTATATGCCGCCGAATGGTGCTGACCAGACCCGCTGCGAGGGTCAACACCACGGTCAGAGCCGCCGACATCGTCAGTGCTGTTGCCACCGATGTCGTCACGGCCAATGCGGAACAGATCCCGAGAATCTGGAGAATGACCGGATTCTGATGCACCAGTGGCGACGTTAGCGTGTGCCATGCTCCGGTACGGGAATGCAGCTCTGTCATCGCCTAGAACTCCCCGCGGGCCATAGCATCAAGCAGTGGGCCATAGCCGTCTGGCCCAAGCCAGAACCGCATCATGCCTGTCACACCGCGGCCAGTGCGCGTAGCGCCCGTGATCCCGTCCACTTCATAGGGGCCACCCGCAGCCCCCTGCGCGACCCGAAACCGTACAGTACCTGAAGGATCGCGCATCTGGGTTCCTGCGAACCCTGCCTGCCACGCTGTTTCCTCGATCCGTCCGCCCAGCCCTGGTGTCTCGGACTGGCTGGTCACCGCCAGTCCCGCGACGGTGTTCAGATCGCTGCCTAACGCAAGGATCGCATCTATCCGCCCGCCATAGCCTTGGCCGCTGACCGGCAGCAGAACCAGTGACAACCGAGCATCTTCGTCACGCAAAAGGAAAATCTGCACGAAGTCAGGCCGCTGACCAAGCCCCGCAAGGTCCTGCGCGGGCTCCAGCACCAGCCAGTTCGCCGGATCGGCCAAGGCTGCATCCAACGTGGCAGGTGTCACCGTTTGCGCTGCGCGACCACGATCGAGATCGACAACCACGGTCGACAGCGCACCGCCTGTGGTTTCCAGCAGCGACGCCATACCCGGAATTCCACGCACCAGCGCCGCGATCCTCGCCTCTTCTTCGGCGGCGCGGTTCGCGGCCTGAATAGGCCGCAAAAGCACCGTTGCCCCGCTGACCAACGCGCCGCAGATCGCAGAGACCAGAAACGCTATCACGACGGTTTTGAAGCGGCTCTCGTTCGGCAGAGCGAGGAACCGCCGCCACGGGTTCAAGCTACGTTCTTCCATGTCGTCTCCTTCGAAGGGCAACCCATGCGGCCAACGCAGCTTCGTCAAGCAGTGGCACGGCAAGCGATGTAAGCAAGCTGGCCGCAACAGCCATTTGCACCGGCGCAGCGCCAGTCCACGCCTGATGGAACAGGGTTAGCAGGGCGACAAACAGCCCTCCCTGTGCCCAAGCGCCGGACCTGGTCGTCGCGGCAGTGGCCGGATCCGCGACCAGCAGAACAAAAACGATAGCAGCCGCGATCACGACCGAGCCATCTATTGCGCCAAGTAAGCTTGCGGCGATCGCAACGAAGGACGCGCCCAAGGCCAACCCGACCGACATCACCCCCAAACCACAGCCAAGAGCGACGGCAGGGATCGCGGCCCAAGCGACGGGGACATCGAACGCGGGCCATTCAAACGAGGGGAAGCCGAAGCCAAGGAATGCAAGGCTGACCGTGGCCGGATTGACCACATTCCGGCCCCAACCGCCAAAGACCAATTCACCCATGACGACGCCAAAACTGACGCCAAGCGCCAAGCGCAATGGGCCAAGTTGCTCTGGTGACAGCATGGCAACGGCAAGCGCCGTGATCACGCCCGATAGCGATGGGGCCTGTGCGCGCGCAAGTAGAAACAGCAGTTGCCATCCGTAGACGATCATCAAGACAAGGAAGGCAAGAGATAGATGTCCGCCGTACCAGACCCACGACGACGCCATTGGCAGGAAACAGGCCAGCAACAGCATCGCGACGGTCTCGCGTGTCCATATCCCCCCGTTCATGCCGCGTTTTCCTTGTGAATACGATCAAGCAGGCTGCGCACCTGCGCCATGATCTGCCCCTTTTCGCCCAGCACATAATCGGCAAGGGCCAGATCTTCCTCGAGCAGAGAAAGCAGCCCTAGCCGTTGCGCGCCTTCCTCGTCGCCGGCGCCAAGGGCACGCATCAGAGGCGCTGCGGGCAGCGCCGCGCCAAGCGCCTGTGTCAGGGCAGCCGTTGGAATGATCGGGACCGGACGCGGCGTATGGACAAGCGCATCGACCAGCCAGTGCCGTGCGGTCGTGCGGGACCGCGCGGGAACAACGGCCACCTGACGGTCAGTGATGCCCAACCACGAAGCCCGCCGCCCATCGAGTATCCCGCCGGAATAGGTCTCGACTGCTCCCGGTGCGACCAGCCGCCGTGTCAGTTGTCGTATGTCAGCGCCGGGGTGTGTCCGAAGACTTTGCCCATGAAGCAGACCTTCGCCGGAGATCCTGATCAATCGCATCTGGGGTAGCACCCCAGTATCAAGCAGCTCGCCCAGATCAGCCACATCTTCCGCATGGACATCCCAGACAGGGCTTTCTACCCCCGCGGGGCAGTGACGGTGACACAGGATACCCGCCGATCCCTGCGGATGCCGCACGCCATGCAAAATCACCTGACAAGGCGCGTTTCCAAGGTCATCAGGCAGGTCCGCATCTGTCGTGCAGAAGAAGACCTTTCCTTCGGTCAGTTGGGACAAGGCCGCCAACCCCCGCTGCAAGGACTTTGCACGCCCTTCCAACGCGCGCTTTGCATTCGGCGCCCCCGGACGGGTATCCGATCCCGTGACAAGGATGGCCACTGGAACCTCGGTTTCCGCTGGCATGCCCCCGAACGGACGTCGGCGTAGGCGCGGCCAGAATCCGGACGTCATCATCAGCCGCCGCAGTCCACTCGAGTCAGAGGCGGACGAAGTGTCATGCTTTGTGACGGCATCACCGGCACGAAACAGGACGATCTCTGAAAGCTTCTTTCCCGGCAATAAGCGCACATGGGCAACCATACCAGCAATCGAGGCAACAAGATGAATTCTGGGTGCGTCGTCTAAAGTTGCCACCGCTTGACCACGCGCCACTGTTTCACCTTCGGCCACAAGAAGCCTGACCCGCAAGGGCGGCCCCAAAGGCGCGCGCACGACGGCCTCTTCTGTCGTGACCTCTGGCACTTCCGGCACTTCCGGCGGCCCGGGAAACCGAGGGATAAGCCCAGCAGTCCGCTCCAAGAAACCCATCGTTTTCCCCGCAGTTGGCAAAAAGACTGGCCAATAGCCTTCGCCGCGCTCTGAAAAGCGCAACAAATACAACCCTACGTCGAATCTTGATGTCGAGATATGACATATATCAAGGGCACATTTGGACTTCTGGGCGATACTGATCTTAGTCGATACGCGACGCTTATGTTCTTAGTGACCGGAGGCCGATCATGCCGCGACTTCTCGAAACTTTACGTGCAGCGCAGAAGACCTTTTCTAGAAAACTTGCCATCTGCATCGTGCTCTCTTGCGCCATAACGGGCGCCGCAAACGCGCAGAGCGAAAGCGCACAAGATCCGGCCGCAGAGCCAGAAACCACCACACCATTCGTCTTGCCTAAATCCGGCCCGTTTGAACCGTCAGGCATCAAGATCGAAAACGATGCCGCGATTTCGGACTGGTTCCGCTCGGCACATGCCCGCTCTGCAGACGAGGCATTTCGGCACTGGGACGAAGACGGTGAGGTCGATGAACGCTGCGCCACCTGCCACTCTGGCGAGGGCTTTCGCGACTTTCACGGGCTTGACGGGACGACGGTCGGGGCGATCGACAGAACAATCGATACGGGCGGCGTTGTAGATTGCGGAACGTGCCACAACGCTGGGCTGGCCGAAATCCGCGAGGTCCATTTTCCCAGTGGGCTGGTCCATCCCGTCAACGGGGTCGAGGCGGCCTGCCTAACGTGTCACCAAGGTCGCAGTGCTGGTCGTGACGTCAGCGCCAAAATCGATGGCCTGCCGCTAGACACCCCTGATGCGTCGCTGCGATTTATCAATCCGCATTACGCCACCGCAGGGGCCACTTGGCTCGGCGGTTATGGCGCGGCGGGTTATCACTACGACGGGCGCGAATATTCGGGTCGCTTCTTTCATGCCCGCCCCGTCGCGACATGCAATTCATGCCATGAACCCCATACGCTAGAGGTCGCATCCGAGCCTTGCCAGACCTGCCATCTGGCCGAAAGCATCGCCGACATCCGCATCGCGCGGCAAAGTTATGACGGCAGCGGCAACCTAGGTGTCGGGATCAAGTCCGACATCGAAGCCAATGCCGCAACGCTGATGGCCATGATCGAAGCCTATACCGATCAGGTCGCGGATTCGCCTGTCATCTACGACGGCAGCCACTATCCCTATTTCTTTGCGGACCAGAACCGAGACGGCGCGATTGATACAGCAGACGGCCAATCGGTTGCCTATGCTTCATGGACGCCACGAAGCCTGCGTGCGGCCTTCAACTGGAAACTTGTCACGGCTGATCCGGGCAACTTCGCACACAACCCTGTCTATGTTCTGGAACTGCTTCACGACTCGATCATGGACCTAGGCACTGCCATCGGGATCGATGTCGAGAAAATGAACCTGCGCCGCTGAGACTTGTGTTTCCCGGCCAGTGCCACGCCTGCGCTTTCAGGTCAGATTGAGCCGCTCATCTGAAGACCTCAGCAGGCGTGCGCACTGCGCTTTCCCGATGCTGCCACCAGCCCGTCACCCCGATCAAAGTTCGGAAAATCCAGCCTTGGGCTTCCCTGAATACCTAGGCAGGGTTCATTGCGGCCTACCTTCAGGCCTAAGTTAACAGGGCATCTATCACGCAAGGTCTCAGACGAAACGTATCTCTACCCCAAACGCCTCGACCACGGTTCCGGCAAGGGACTGATCCGCCGCGACCGAAAAGCTGACCGGTCGGTTCTTGGCGCCCTCATTAACCTTGATCACACCCCCCATTGAAAGATCGAAAGACGTGTCCCCGTTTACCCCGCTGAACGCCCGCAAAAATCCGGAGTGCGATGTGGGGGCGGCTGCTTCCAAAATAACCTCGGTCACATTGCTTGCACCGTTTTGATGCTGTTGCAGATCGCGGTTCCAGAAGGCTTCGGGAAAATGCTGCTGACAGACAAAGAATGCGGCGTCCAAGCCTTGGTCGATTGCGAATGCCAGCGTGAATGCCACATGCGTTTCCGAGCCATCAGGCCGCTGGCCTTTCCTCTCAAAGAAAAAAGGCGCGAAATCCGCGATCCCCGCCTTAGTAAACGCTTTGCTGTCAGCCTCTGCATCGTCACTGTCCAGAACCACCATCGCCAGCCCTTCGCGCCGCGCAAGGTAATCGCGCACATAGGCGCCAAAGCTGAAATGTTTGGGGGTGTGAGGCGGAATTTCGGCGTTCTTGCCAACGGTGATCAGTTCCAGAAACGAGCTTTGGAACTGGACCAAGGCGTTCTCGGTGCCCCAAGAATGGCGGTTGCGAGCACCGACGGTGAAACCAAGACTGCGATAGAAGTCGGCAGCGGCATCCAGATCGTGGACAGCCAGCACAAGGTGATCAATGCGGCGGGTCATGGGCGCTTCTCCGGTTGCGTTTCCAACATACATTCAGCCCAGCGCCCTTTGATTTCCAGTATGGAATGACCGCCGCCGCAAAACGCATTCAATCTGGGGCCTGAACCGCCGCCTACCCCTTCACCCGTGCGGATTTGGGGTCATACATGGGGGCAAGGCTTGCTTCGGCCTCATAAATGCGGCCCGCCACGTCGATGGTGTAGCGCGATGCCAGTATCTCGGCCCCTGTTTCATCGGGACGGCAGGGCACATAGCCAAGTCCCACCGCACCGCCAAGTGCGTGACCGTAACTGCCAGAGGTCAGATAGCTGACGATCTTACCATCCCGCAGGATCGGCTCGTTATGGAAAACCAGCGGTTCTGGGTCGGTCAGGCGGAATTGCACCATCCGGCGGGCCAGACCTGCCTCGCGCTTGCGCAGCACCGCATCGCGCCCGATAAAGTCGCCCTTGTCCATCTTCACCGCAAAACCAAGCCCGGCCTCCAGCACGTGGTCCTCATCTGTGATGTCATGTCCGAAGTGACGATAGGCTTTCTCGATCCGGCAACTATCCATCGCGTGTAGACCGCATAGCTTCAGCCCCACATCCGCGCCCGCCTCCAGAATGGTTTCGAACACATGGGCCGCCTGATCGGACGAGACATAAAGCTCCCACCCAAGCTCGCCCACGTAGGTGACGCGATGGGCGCGGGCCAAGCCCATACCGATTTCAATTTCCCGCGCAGTGCCAAAGGGATGCGCTTCGTTCGAGAAATCATTGGGTGAGATTTTCTGCATCAGCGCGCGGGACTTTGGCCCCATCACCGGCAGCACAGCCTCGGCAGCAGTGACATCGGTGATTGTCACCCATTCGTCGGCCAGATGATTGCGCAGCCAAACCAGATCGCGCTGCAAGGTCGCCCCCGGCACCACAAGGAAATATGCCGTTTCCGACAGGCGCGTGACGGTCAGATCACATTCGATCCCGCCGCGTCCGTTCAGCATCTGGGTATAAACGATCCGCCCCGCAGGCACGTCCACATCATTGGCGCAGAGCCGCTGCAAGAACGCCGCCGCATCGCGCCCCTCAACCCTGATCTTGCCAAAGCTGGTCATATCCAGCAGGCCGACGCCTTGGCGCATGGCCATATGCTCGGCCCGTTGGTTGTCGAACCAGTTCTGCCGCTTCCAACTGTAGTAGTATTCGCGCTCTTGGCCTTCAGTGGCGAACCAATTGGCACGTTCCCATCCAGCGACCTCACCAAACACCGCCCCTTGGGCCTTCAGTTGTTCATGCAAAGGCGAGCGGCGCACCCCCCGCGCGGTGGCCATCTGGCGGTAAGGGAAGTGATCGGCATAGAGCAGCCCCAGTGTCTCGCTCACCCGCTCTTTCAGATAGCGGCGGTTCTTCTGGAAGGGCTGCGCGCGGCGGATGTCCACCTCCCACAGATCGAAGGGCGGCTCTGCGTCATTCATCCATTGGGCCAGCGCCATCCCTGCCCCGCCCGAAGACACAATCCCGATCGAGTTATAGCCCGCCGCAATCCAATACCCGCGCAGATTGGGGGCCTCTCCCAGATAGTAGCGATCATCGGGGGTAAAGCTTTCCGGTCCGTTAAAGAACGTGTGAATTCCGGCCTCGCCCAGCATCGGCATCCGCGAGACTGCCTTTTCCAAGATCGGCTCAAAGTGGTCAAAGTCCTCGGGCAGTTGGTCAAAGCAGAAATCTTCGCTGATGCCATCCATGCCCCAAGGCTTTGCCTTAGGCTCGAACGCGCCCAGCAAGATTTTCCCTGCATCCTCTTTGTAATAGGCGCATTCATCAGGCACGCGCAGGACAGGCAGTTGTGACAGTTCGGGGATGTTTTCTGTGACGATATAGAAATGCTCGCACGCATGAAGCGGTAAGGTCACATCGTTCTGCGCCGCCAGATCACGGCCCCACATGCCACCACAGTTGACCACACGATCCGCAGCGATATGGCCCTTCTCGCCATTGGCCTCCCAATCCACGCCAGTGACGCGGCCATCTTTGGTCGTGACCTTGGTAACCTTCACCTGCTCGATGATCTTGGCCCCGCGCATCCGCGCGCCTTTGGCCAATGCCAAAGCGATGTTGCCAGGGTCCGCCTGCCCATCCAGTGGCAGATGCACCCCTGCCACCACGTCTTCGATGTTCAGATGAGGATAACGGGCCAGCACCTCTTCGGGGGTTAGTTCGTTCACATCGACGCCAAAGGCCCGCGCCAAAGCCGCCTGCCGGAAAATCTCTTCGCGCCGCTCTTCGGTCAGCGCCACAGTGATCGACCCGCACTGGCGGAACCCCGTTGCAAGGCCGGTCTCTGCCTCAAGCTTGGCGTAAAGATCCGCCGAATATTTCGCCAACCTCGTCATGTTCTGGCTGGCACGCAACTGGCCGATCAACCCTGCCGCGTGCCATGTGGTCCCCGAGGTCAGTTGCTTGCGCTCTAGCAGAACAATATCCGTCCAGCCCAGCTTGGCCAGATGATAGGCCACAGAGCATCCTGAAATGCCCCCTCCGATGATAACGACGCGGGCCTTGGCGGGAACTTCGGTCATGAGGGCATCCAGTTTTGCAAAGGGAGAATTGGGGCAGATCGCGATGACGACTCGCATCTTCGCCCCTTCAGATAGCCATCGCCAAAATGAAAAAACAAATCATTTTTTCATTTATGTGGACTTTTGCCGTGAAAATTCCCCCTAAACCTTCATGAAGATTGAATTCCTCACCAAGCCCATGCATACGCGAAACAGTAGAAGGAGTGCCGCATGGGCCATCACGTTGGCGAAGATATTCGTTCACTGCGCAAGACGCGGGGGATGACGCTGGCGCAATTGGCGGCCAATGTGGGTCGCTCTGTTGGCTGGCTCAGCCAGATTGAGCGCGGCCAGACCACGCCATCCGTGCGCGACCTTGGCCAATTGGCCGAACGGCTGGAGGTAAATCTAAGCTTCTTTTTCCGGTCCTCTGCCCGCGCCGAAGAGGAACAGGGCTTGGTCCTGCGGGCAGCTGACCGCCCGACGATCGGCTCGACCGAAAGCGGGCTGACCGAAGAGTTGCTATCGCCCACCCTCAGCGGCGCGTTCGAGATGATCCGTTCGGTCTTCGCCCCTGGTGCATCCAGCGGCGGGCTGTGCAAACCCCGCGCGACCGAAGACGGGGGTGTTCTGATCTCTGGCGCCTTGACCCTGACGATTGGCGAGACTGAGCTGCACCTGAACACCGGCGACAGCTTCCAGTTCCGCGAGACACCCTATGCTTGGCGCAACGACGGCACAGAGCCCGCCGTCGTCATCTGGATCGTCGCCCCGCCGATCTATTGACGGGGCATTCTTACTACACGGTCAGGCGTTGCGCGCCCTCAGGCCTGTGAACAGAACCGCAAGGGCATCGCACCTACCTGCGGGGCGCACGCCGCCGCACCGTGTCGGGACGCCCGCCAATCGACAGGGCCGCATCCCCGCGCGGGGTGCGGGCGATCACTTTGCCCTTCGAAACAACCGCCAAACGCGATGGCCGTAGCCGCAGTGCATCCACAGGACCGCTTGCGTCCAGCACCACCAGCGAGGCCAAAGCCCCTTTGCGCAGGCCCAGATCATCCAACCCCATGATCTGCGCGTTGGTCTCGGTCACCATAGTGAAACACCGCGCCATTTCGTCGGGGTGGGTCATCTGCGCGACATGCATTCCCATAAAGGCCACATCTAGCATGTCAGCCGTCCCCAGCGAATACCACGGGTCCAGAACGCAATCCTGTCCCCAGCCGACGGTAATCCCTGCGGCCTGCATTTCCTTGACCCGCGTCAGGCCACGGCGTTTGGGATAGGTATCATGCCGCCCCTGAAGCACAATGTTGATCAGCGGGTTCGGAATGGCGGCGATTTCAGCCTCGGCGATCAATGGCAACAGCTTGGAGACATAGTAGTTGTCCATCGAATGCATCGAGGTCAGATGCGATCCTGCCACCCTGCCCTGTAGCCCGAGGCGCTGGGTCTCATAGGCCAGCGTCTCGATATGGCGGCTGTGGGGATCGTCAGTCTCATCGCAATGGATGTCCACGCGCAGACCACGATCGGCGGCGATCTGGCACAGGTCGGTCAGGCTATCTGCGCCAGCTTGCATGGTGCGTTCGAAATGGGGAATGCCGCCGACAATCTCGACCCCCATGTCCAGCGCACGGATCAGGTTCTCGCGCCCGTTGGCGGCGCGGTAAAGGCCATCCTGCGGAAAGGCCACTAGCTGTAGGTCGATATAGTCTTTCACCTTCTCGCGCACCTCCAGCATGGCGGTGGCGGTGTTCAGATGATCAGGCGTTGTGTCCACATGGCTGCGGATCGCCAACAGCCCCATCGAGGCCGCCCAGTCGCAATAGGTCAGCGCGCGCTCGACCATCTCATCCACGGTGGCGATGTCGCGCAACTCTCCCCATAGGGAAATCCCCTCTAGCAATGTGCCAGAGGCATTCACCCGCGGCAGCCCATAGCTGAGTGTGGCGTCCAGATGGAAATGGGGATCGCAAAAAGGCGGCGACACCAGATCGCCTGTGGCATCGATGACCTCGGCGGCCTCGGCTTCGATCACCGGCGCGATCTCGGCAATCCGGTCGCCTTTGATCGCAATATCCCTGACCGAGCCATCCGGCAGCGTGCCGCCCTTTACCAAAAGATCGAACATCATCGGGTTCCTTTATTGAACGGCACCATCAAGGCCGCAGGCACCTGCGCACTGCGGGACATCAGGACCAGCGCCAGAATGGACAGCACATAGGGCATCATCAAGAAAATCTGATAGGGGATGACCGTGCCAAGACTGGTCTGCTGCACGCGGATTTGCAGGGCATCGAAGGCGGCAAACAGGATCGCGCCCAAAACCGCCTTGCCCGGACGCCACGCGCCAAAGACCACCAGCGCAATGCAAATCCAGCCGCGCCCCCCGACCATATCAAAGAAGAAGCTATCAAAGGCGGACATGGTCAGAAAGGCACCGCCCACGGCCATAAAGCCGCTGCCCACGATCACCGCGCCCATGCGGATCGCCGTCACAGACAAGCCCTGCGCCGCAACAGCCGAGGGGTTTTCGCCCGCCGCTCTGACCGCCAGCCCCAGTGGGGTGCGGAACAGAACCAGCCCTGTAATCAACGCCACAATGAACGCCGCATAGGTCAAAGGCGTCTGCGAAAACAGCGCCGGTCCAAGCAAGGGAATGTCCGACAGAAGCGGAATTTCATAAGGTTGGAAGGCTTGGATTTTCGGCGGGGACGAGACCTCGGGCAGCACAACGCGATAGGTGTAGAAAGTGACCGAGGTCGCCAGCAGCGTAATCCCCACACCCACCACATGCTGCGACAGGCCAAAGGGCACAGACAGCACCGAATGTAGCGCGCCAAACGCCATGCCTACGAGCAGCGCCACTGCCACGCCGCCCCAAAGAGGCAAGCCCGCCCAGACCGAAATCCATCCGGCAAAGGCGCCCGCGACCATGATCCCCTCGATCCCGAGGTTCAAAACGCCTGCCCGCTCGCAAATCAGCTCTCCGATGGTGGCAAAGATCAGCGGGCTGGCGATACGGATCGCCGCCGCCCAGAATGAGGCCGACAGAAGGATGTCAAACAGTTCCATCAATCCCTCCTGACACGAAACTTGGTGAAGAGGATTGCCAGCACCATCAAAAGCAGCGCCGAGGCCAGCATGATGTCCGCCAGATAGGTCGGCACACCGATGGCACGGCTCATGCTGTCTGCGCCCACGAAAATCACCGCCACGAACAATGACGCCGCGACCACGCCAATCGGGTTCAACAGCGCCAGCATGGCCACAACGATGCCCGTGTAGCCAAAGCCCGGCGACAGATCGAGGGTGAGCGAGCCCTTCAGCCCCGCGACTTCGGAAAAGCCCCCCAGTGCCGCCAGACCGCCGGACAGCAGCGCGGTCTTCAGGATGACAGCCGTCACAGGAATGCCCGCAAAGCGCGCGGCTTCTGGGTTTTGCCCGACGGCGCGCATCTCAAACCCCAGCGTGGTTTTCCGGTCGATGATCCAGACCGACACCGCACAGATCAGCGCCAGCGCAAAGCCCCAGTGCAGCCGCAGCCCTTCGACGATACGCGGCAGGCGGGCCTCAGGGACCAGACGGGATGACTTGGGCCAGCCCATCCCCATCGGATCTTTCAGCGGCCCCTCCAGCAGGTATGAAACAAACAGCAGGAAGATGAAGTTGAAGAGCAGGGTGGTCACGACCTCATCAACGCCGAAACGGGTCTTCAACAAGGCAGGCACAAGCAGCACCACAGCCCCCGCCAAAGCTGCACCAATCGCCAGTGTCGGCAGCAGGACCGGCGCGGGCCATGCCAAGGCGCCGGTGCCAAGAACCACCGTGATCACGGCACCCGCATAGAGCTGCGCCTCGGCCCCGATGTTCCACAGCTTGGCACGGAAAGCTACCGCCACTGCAAGACCCGTGAAAATCAGAGGGGTGGCGCGGTTCAACGTCTCAAGCAGAGCAAATTTCGATCCCAAAGCGCCCTTAAAGATCAAGCCGAAGACCGCGAAAGGGTTGCCGCCAGCGATCTGCGCCAGAAGCGCGGCGATCAGAAACGAGGCGGCGATAGCCACAGCCGGTGGCAGCAGCCGCCTTTGCAGGCTTGGCTGAGAGATTGGTTCAAGACGCATTAGCAAGACCCTAATATAAATTTAGATTTACAGGTTCTGTAAAGAGCTGATCGACCTTGGTGGAGCGCCAGCAAGTACGCTGAGGTGTAGCATTAAGATACATCTGCAAACCCCTGACCTGCCATCCATTTACCTAACTCAGCGGCCGAAACCTTCCCGCGTGCAAACGCAGGGCTAAGGCGCCCCTCGGACATGACGTGCATAGTGTCGGAAAGCTTCATGATTTCATCCAGATCTTCAGAAATCAGCAGCACCGCCGAGCCGCCTTCTCGTGCTGCCGCCAGCCTTGCGTGGACATAGTTCACTGCCCCGATATCAAGCCCCCGCACCGGCTGGTTGGCCAGAATGATCTGCGGGTTCTCCTCTAGTACGCGGCCAAGGATCAGCTTTTGCATATTGCCCCCCGACAGCAGCCGAATGCGGGTTTCTGGCCCCGGGCAGCGGACATCATAGGTCTGGATCAGATGCTCTGTATGTTGGCGCGCCTTGGTCCAGTCCATCCAGCCCGCGCGGGCGAAATCGCTTTGATAGGTCTCAAGGATCGCGTTCTCGGTCAGGTCGAAATCAGCGATGGTGCCGGTCTTATGCCGGTCCTCAGGGATGCGACCGATCCCATGGGCAATAGCTGTACGCGCATCCCATCGGGCGGGCGCTTTGCCTGCGATCTCCATCCGGCCAGACTGCAGGGCCAGCACGCCACTGATCAGATCAGACAGCGCCCCTTGCCCATTACCCGAGACCCCTGCGATCCCCGTGATCTGCCCCTCAAACAGGGTCAGGTCTGCATCCCGCAGCACCCCTGCTGTGGCTTTCTTCAGGGTCAATAACGCCGGTCCTGCCGGCATCGCAGGGACGTCCGGCGTGCGCACATCACCGCCAACCATGATGCTGGCCAGCTCTTGCGGGTGCGTCTCTGCCACTTGCCGCTCGGCCACCAGACGGCCGTGACGCAGCACCAGCACGCGGTGGGCAATCGCCATCACCTCATGCAATTTGTGCGAGATGAAGACGATCGATAGCCCCATCGCAATTGCCTCACGCAGGGTCGCGAAAAGCGCGTCGGTTTCCTGCGGCGTCAGAACGGCTGTCGGCTCATCCAAGATCAGAACCCGCGCCTCACGGTATAGCGCCTTCAGAATCTCGACCCGCTGGCGCTCGCCCACGGTCAGGTTGCCCACCCGCGCATCGGGATCAACGGCCAGATGGAACCTTTTCGACAGATCGCGGATCTTCGCTTTGACCCGCGCGGGTCGCAGGCTAGGCGCGGCCAGTCCTTGGGTGCCAAGGGTGATATTCTCCCACACCGTCAGGTTATCGGCCAATGTAAAGTGCTGGTGAACCATGCCCACCCCCGCATCCAGTGCAGCGCGGGGCGCGCCGGCGGGCAAGGGCTGGCCGAACGCCTCGACCACGCCCTCATCGGCGGAATACTGGCCGAAGAGGATGTTCATAAGGGTCGTCTTGCCCGCGCCATTTTCGCCGAGCAGAGCGATCACTTCCCCCTCATAAAGGGAGAAGCTGATGCCTTCGTTGGCGGTCACGGACCCGAACCGCTTGGTGATGCCTTCCATGCGCAGAACAGGTGTGCCCCGTTCCGCGCCCTGTCCAACTGCCGTCATTTACGAGGATTTCGGCTCTTCGTCGTTGATCGTCACCGTGTAGGCGCCGGACTTGATTTCTTCGGTGCGTTTCGCGACCAGATCCAGTGCTTCTTGCGGGATTTTTCCCTCGAACGTGCCATAGGGTGCCAGCGAACATCCGCCCTCTTTCATGAAGGAATAGGTGCCGTAATCTTCGGCAGTAAAGGTGCCCGCCTGAACTTTGGCGATGGCCGCATCCAGTGTCGGCTCAAAATGCCAGATGGCCGAGGCAACCACGGTGTCCGGATAATCGGGCTGGGTGTCGATCACGTTACCAATCGCCAGAATGCCCTTTTCCTTCGCCGCATCCGACACACCAAAGCGTTCGGCGTACAGCAGATCGGCGCCGTTTTCGATCATCGCATAGGCGGTCTCTTTCGCTTTGGGCGGATCGAACCAGCTGCCAATGAACGAGACCTGGAATTCCATATCGGGGTTCATCTCTTTCGCGCCCGCCATGAAGGCGTGCATCAGGCGGTTCACCTCGGGGATCGGGAAGCCGCCGACCATGCCGATCTTACCGCTTGCGGACATCGCCCCTGCGATGATCCCCGACAGATACGAGGCATCCTGCACATAGTTATCAAACACCGACAGGTTCGCCAGCGCGGGGTCTTCCTTGAAGGACGAGCCCATCAGGAATGCCACATCCGGATAATCGGCGGCAACCTCACGGGCCTCTTGCTCGACCCCGAAAATCTCGCCGATGATCATGTCATAGCCTTGCTCGGCGTATTCCCGCATCACACGGGGGTAGTCGGTGTTCGCGGTATTTTCCGAGTAGGTGTATTCAATGTCCCCTCGCTCTTGCGCGGCGACGGCAGCGATGTGAATGCGGCTGACCCACTGCTGTTCGACCGGCACCGTGTAAATGCCCGCAACCTTCAGGACCTTTGCCTGCGCGAATGCCCCCGAGGGCAGCGCCGCAGCCACCGCCGCTCCGGCGATCGAGGATTTCAGGAAAGTTCGGCGCGATTGGATGTGAAACGGGGTTTTACGCACAGTTAAGGTCTCCGACGCTGGAAGTGAAACTTTGACCAATTGGTGCATTTTTGCATTTGCAGGTCAAACCTTTCGATTGTGGACCAGCCTTGCAGGCCTAGTTTTCAAGCATTCGGATTAAAAATTTGGCACAATTCTGAATTGATTTCCGGATTGTTCGCTCATTCCAAAAGGCAAACCTGATGCCGCGCAGTTTTTCAGTGTCAGGATTCTATCAGCGACCGGTTAGCAAGCATGACGCGCCGCCAGCGGGGCGGCGTCGGTCCGCCCCGCTGAAC
>JAYZYX010000318.1:0-12868 GCA_036139795.1 Pseudomonadota bacterium
ACTTTGCCGGTTTTGCGACAAAGCCAGCCGCCTGCTCCAGAGCATAAGCGGTATTCAGCAGATCGCCTTCTTCCCAAGGACGACCGATCAGTTGCAGACCCAGCGGCAGACCCTGACTGCTCAGACCCGCAGGCACGGTGATGCCCGGCAGACCTGCCATGTTCACGGTAATGGTGAACACGTCGTTCAGGTACATCTGGACCGGATCGGCATCCGACATCTCACCCAGACCGAACGCCGCCGAAGGGGTGGCAGGGGTCAGGATCGCATCCACACCGGCATCAAACGCATCGCTGAAGTCTTTCTTGATCAGCGTGCGCACCTTGCGGGCACGGTTGTAGTAGGCGTCATAAAAGCCTGCCGACAGCACATAGGTGCCGACCATGATCCGGCGCTTCACCTCATCGCCAAAGCCTTCGGCGCGGGTCTTTTCATACATCTCGTTGATGCCATCACCAGAGCCAAGCTTGGCACGATGACCATAACGCACGCCATCATAGCGGGCCAAGTTCGACGAGGCTTCCGCCGGCGCGATCACATAATAGGCAGGCAGCGCGTATTTGGTGTGCGGCAGGCTGATCTCGCGCACTTCGGCACCCGCATCTTTCAACATCGCCGCGCCGTCGTCCCACAGCTTGCCAATCTCTTCGGGCAGACCTTCAGGGCGGTACTCTTTCGGCACGCCAATGACCTTGCCGCGAATATCGCCGGTCAGCATGGCCTCAAAGTTCGGAACCGCCAGATCGGCGCTGGTCGAATCCTTCATGTCGTGGCCCGCCATAGCCTCCAGCATGATCGCCGCATCGCGCACGGTCTTGGTCATCGGACCCGCCTGATCCAGCGAGCTTGCATAGGCAATGATGCCCCAACGCGAACAACGGCCAAAAGTCGGCTTGATACCCACAGTGCCGGTAAAGGCCGCAGGCTGGCGGATCGAGCCGCCCGTATCGGTACCGGTCGCCGCCAGACACAGGTCCGCTGCCACAGCCGCCGCCGAGCCACCCGATGAGCCACCAGGCGTCAGGTTCCGCTCATCCACTTTCCACGGGTTGATCGCATCGCCATAAACCGAGCTTTCGTTCGAACTGCCCATAGCAAACTCGTCCATGTTCAGCTTACCCAGCATCACCGCGCCTGCGTCTTGCAGCTTCTGGCTGACGGTGGATTCATATTCGGGGGTGAACCCTTCCAGAATGCCACTGGCCGCCTGACTGGCGACGCCTTTGGTACAGAACAGGTCTTTCATGCCGATCGGCAGACCGCACATATCCGGCGCATCGCCCGTCTTTAGACGCGCATCTGCGGCTTTCGCCCGCTCCAGCGCGATCTCGGGGGTCTTGTGCACAAAGGCGTTCAAGGCATCCGCCCCGTCAATCGCCGAAAGGCACGCCTCAGTCAGCTCGACCGAGGTCACATCGCCCTTGCGCAGGGCATCACGGGCTTCGGCCAGCGTCAGTTTGTTCAGATCGCTCATTATTATTCCACCACTTTCGGAACAGCGAAAAAGCCTTCGCGGGCGTCAGGGGCGTTCGACAGGACCTTGTCCTGATAGCCACCATCAGTCACCACATCCTCACGGCGCTTCAGGCGCTGGGGAGTGACCGATGTCATCGGCTCAACGCCGTCCACGTCCACTTCGGAGAGCTGTTCGATAAAGCCCAGAATGCGGTTGAACTCTTCGGCCAGCGCGGGCAGCTGGTCATCCTCGACCTTGATCCGGGCCAGTTTCGCCACTTTCGCAGCGGTGCCTGTGTCAATCGACATGGGGCGATCTCCGTCCTACTTTCGCGTTTCCTTGGGCTTTACCGCCCCACGGCCCTGCCCGCAAGCGCCAGTCGCGCCCGAACTGGACACACCGCCTTGATTTGAGGCCGCGCCAGCAAAAAGCGCCCCGAACTGACATCCTCGGGGCGCCCTGCATTCATCTTGGCAAAAATACCTCCGCCGGAGGCAGTTACCCGCGGCAAAGCCCCTTGATACCTGCGACAATCTCGGGGCGGGCCGCCAGACAATCGGCCGCCCTTGCCTCGGCCTCGGCCAACAGAGCATCCCCCTCGACCAGCCGATCGACCAAACCAAAGGACAGCGCCTCTTCGGCCAGAATCTTCGCCCCGCCCATCAGGATCAACTTGGTGCGGGCGGGACCGATCAAGGCGGCCATCCGGCCCGGATCACTGGGCTGCGGCAGGAATCCCAGCTTCATCACGGGGTAAAAAAACTTGGCCGTTGGAACCGCCAGCCGCACGTCGCAGGCCAAAGCCATGCCCATTGCACCGCCAGCCAGCGTGCCATTCAGGGCCGCAATGGTCATGCCCTCACAAACCGCCACCGCAGCCGAGAGGCGCTCCCAGACCGGATCAATCGCCAGACCGGCCCGCGCCTCGTCCAGATCGGCGCCGGCGCTAAAGACCTTGCCTGCCCCCGTCAGGATCACCGCCCGCGCCTTGCGGGCAGCCTCAAAGGCTTCGGCCAGCTCGACCAGCATCGCTTTGGTCAGAGAGTTCGCCTTATCTGGGCGATTGATCGTGATGCGGTGCAGGCTGTCTTCGACAGTAACCTCGATCATACCAAGCCAACCTTCATACGGATTTCCTCTTCCCTTAACGATATTTCTTCACCCAACCACGGATCGGCCTCAGACCCGCACATCCACAGCAGACATTTCGCAGGCCATTCAGCGGGAATATGGTCGGACCACTCCAACTGGGCCACCGGACCGACGCCGCTGGCCTTGATCTCGCGCTGCATGTCCGTCGCCACGGTTCCGGGCGACAGGCCGATGGCCCGAATGCCAGCGCTGCGGTTCTCCAGATCAAGCGAGCGTGTCAGCATCGCCACCGCCGCCTTTGAGGCGCAATAGGCGCTCCACCCTTCCACAGGACGATGGGCCGCACCGGAACTAACCGTCAGGAACGAGCCGCCCCCGCGGGCTTTCATCACCGGCAATGCCGCATGAAACCCGTTGAAGACGCCTTTCACGTTCACATCGATCAAATGCCCCCAAGCGTCAGGCTGCACAGCATCCATAGCGCCGATTGGGTCAATGATACCTGCGTTGCCGATCACCACATCCAGCCCGCCAAAGGTGTTCACCGCCGCCTGCACGGCGGCCTCGACCTCCCAATACCGGCTAACGTCACAAGGCACGGCCAAAGCCTGTTCGCCGATCTGGCCTGCCAATTCGGCAACGGCCTCGCGGTTGCGGGCCACCAGAACCACATTCGCGCCCGCATCGGCAAAAACCCTTGCCGCTGCTGCACCGATCCCACGGCTTGCGCCCGTGATCAGCACTGTTTTTCCCGCTACATCAGTCATTTCGCCCCCCTAATTTGTCGTTGAACCGCACCAAAGCACGATTAAGTCATATGGTGAATTCCAGCCTTGACCTTAAATGCCTCAAAGGCTGAGTCTTGCCCTGACCATAATTCCAGAAAGGTTCTTTATGATACCCCGCTTTCTGACGACGACGGCCATTGCCGCAGTAACCTTTTCCTCTGCTGCTTGGGCGGACGTAACGCCGCAGGACCTTTGGGCCGACTGGCAGGAGCAACTTTCTGCAACCTATGACTCGTACTCCATCGGCAGCGAGGCTATGGACGGCGACACGCTGGTTCTTAGCGATCTGGTCGTTGTGATGCAGGACGACAGCGGCACCCTGTCCATCGAAGTGCCGCAGATCACCATGCGCGCCAACGGCAATGGCACCGTGACTGTCACCACCGCCGAAGAGTACCTAGGCCACGTCATCGCCATCGTCGAGGAAGAGGGCCACCGCTCTGAGACCGACATCGATTTCTTCGTGCGCCAGAACGGCCTGTCGATGCTGGCCAGCGGCGATCCGTCCGAGATCACCTATGACTATACCGCAGCCGCTGTCTCGGTCGGCCTTCTGGACGTGAAACTGCCCGAGGCCGAACAAGGCGTAACAGCCGCCTTCGATATGACAATGTCCAACCTTGAAGGCACCAGCACCTCCAAGGTTGACGGCGACATGGTCGAGATCACCTCGAAGGTCATCACAGGCACCACGAATATCACCGCCAATTTCGCCGAAGAGGGCACCGGCAATGCGCTGGCATTCAACGGCACCATTGCCAGCCTGACCTATGACGGCAACCAGCGGATGGCCTTGGCTCCGGCCAGCGGCGGCGATCTGTACAGCATGGTCGCCAATGGGGGCGAGGCGCATGCCAAAACCACGATCGGCGCGGCGACTTATACCTTTGACGTGAAAGGCGAAGACGCGGGCGTTGTCACAATCGAAACCGCAGGCAGCGCCGATGTGGTGGACATGGATGCAAGCGGCTTCCGCATCGGGACCAACACTTATGATCCGGTGATCCGCGCCCAGTTTGCCCCCTTCCCCTTGCCGCTAGAGTTCGTCGCCAAAGGCTTTGACTTCAATCTGGCGATGCCGGTGCTGCCTGCCGAAGAGGAACAGGATTTCACCCTTGGCTTCGGTCTGCGCGATTTCACCATGCCCGACGCCCTCTGGAGCATGTTTGACCCCGGCGCAGCCCTGCCCCGCGATCCCGCAACCATCGCCATCGGCCTGAAAGGCACGGGCACCATGATGGAACCGGTCTTTGACCAGGCCTACATGGAAAACATCGAAACCAACTTCGATCCTGAAAACCCGCCCGCCGAGATGAACAGCCTGACCCTGACCGAACTGCTGATCAAAGCGGCCGGGGCCCAGATCACCGGCGAAGGGGCCTTCACCTTCGACAACAGCGACACAACCACTTTTGACGGCATGCCCCGCCCCTCGGGCGAGATCAGCCTGCGCGGCGAAGGTCTGAACGCCCTGCTGGAAAAGCTGGTCCAGATCGGTCTGGTCCCGCAGGAACAACTGATGGGTGCCCGCATGATGATGGGCATGTTCACCGTGGTTGAGGGCGAAGACATCCTGCGCTCGACCCTGCAAGTGAATGACGAAGGTCAGGTCCGCGCCAACGGACAGCGCATTCGTTAACCACAAACCTGATGCCGTGCGCCTCTTCTTGCGGCGCGCGGCTTGCAAGCGCCATGACGGAAGGCTACCTCTGACAGGAACATTCGGAGGCACCCTATGACGCAACGGCTTGAATCCCTGACCCAACAGCTGCTTGAGGCCGCCCGCCGCGCTGGCGCGGACGCTGCCGACGCCATGGCCGTTTCGGGCAGTGCCATCGACATCGATGTGCGTCAGGGCAAACTGGAACAGGCCGAACGCTCGGAAGCCACCGATCTGGGCCTGCGGGTTCTGGTCGGCCAGCGTCAGGCCAATGTCTCGGCCTCCGACACCAGCGCAAACACCATCGAAACCCTTGCCGCCCGCGCCGTCGCGATGGCGAAAGAGGCGCCCGAGGACCCGTACATCGGCCTTGCCGACCCTGATCAGCTGGCCACCAATTGGGACGCAGCCGCGCTTGAACTGTGGGATGACGCGCCCGAACCCTCGCCTGCTGAATTGCAAGAAGACGCCCGCCGCGCCGAAGCTGCGGCCTTGGAGCAAAGCGGTGTCAGTCAGGTGCAATCGGCAGGGGCCAGCTATGGCGCCCGCCAGATCTGGCTGGCCGGAACCAACGGCTTTTCGGGCGGCTACACCCGCACTTCGCGCAGCACCAGCTGCGTCGCCATCGCTGGCGAAGGTCTGGGGATGGAGCGCGATTACGACGGCGACAGCCGCGTCTTCCAGTCCGACCTGCGCACCCCTGAAGAAATCGGCACCCTTGCAGGCCAGCGCGCGACCGAGCGCCTGAAATCCCGCAAGCCCCCCACCGGCGCCTTTCCGGTGATCTATGACGAACGCATCTCCTCGGGCCTGATCGGCCACCTTCTGGCCGCCGCGAACGGCAGCATGATCGCCCGCGGCTCTAGCTGGCTGATGGATGCCCTTGGCAAGCAGGTCCTGCCCTCGACCATCACCCTGACCGAAGACCCCTTGCGCCTGCGCACCCAAGGCTCGCGCCCCTTTGATGCCGAAGGTCTGCCGACCCGCGCACGGAACATCGTGGAAAACGGTGTGTTGACCGGCTGGACACTGGATCTGGCCACAGGTCGCAAATTGGGCATGCCCTCAACCGCCAGCGCCGCGCGCAGCACCGGCGGCGGCCCCTCGCCCACCGTCACGAACCTCTCGATGACCCCCGGCACCATCACCCGCGACCAGATGATCGCGGAAATGGGCACCGGCCTTCTGATCACCTCGCTGATCGGCGCCTCGATCAACCCGACCACGGGCGATTATTCCCGCGGCGCATCAGGCTTCTGGGTCGAGAACGGCGAGATCACCTACCCCGTCAACGAATGCACGCTTGCAGGCAACCTGCGGGATATGCTGATGACCGTCACCCCCGCCAATGACATCCGCCCGTGGCTCAGCCGTGTGGTCCCGTCCTTGCGGGTCGAAGGACTGACGATTGCCGGTGCCTGAGACTGACTTCGCCACCGATCTCGCCTTGCTGACCGATGCGGCCTACCGCGCGGGCGAAATCGCCTTGCGCCACTTCCGCAATGCCCCGCAGGTCTGGCACAAACCGGGCGACGCTGGCCCCGTGACCGAGGCTGACCTTGAGGTCGACACCATGCTGCGCGACTACCTGACCGCCGCACGCCCCGACTACGGCTGGCTCTCGGAAGAGACCGAAGACGACACCGCCCGCCTCAGCACCAAGCGGGTTTTCATCGTCGATCCCATCGATGGCACCCGCAGCTTCATTGAGGGTCAGGAGACATGGTCCCACTCCCTCGCCATCGCCGAAGAAGGCAAAGTCATCGCTGCCGCCGTCTTGCTGCCGGTCCGCGATCGCCTCTACGGGGCCACCTTGGGCAGCGGAGCCACCAAAGACGGCACGCTGATGGAAACGTCCCAGCGGCAGGGCCTCACCGACGCCCATGTTCTGGCCACCCGCCCCAATATGGAGGCGCAGCACTGGCGCAGCCTGCCCCGCATCACGCGCCACCACCGTCCGTCACTGGCCTACCGCATGTGCCTTGTGGCCGAGGGCCGCTTTGACGCCATGCTGACCCTCAGAGACGCGTGGGAATGGGATATCGCCGCAGGCACCCTCATCGCCGCCGAAGCAGGCGCGACAGTCACCGACCAACGGGGCGCCCCGATCCGCTTCAACGCACCGGACCCCGCCAGCGACGGCGTCATCGCTGCCAACCCTACCCTCCACTCGGCAATCCGTGGCGCTCTGCGCTAGCCCCTTCATCTTGGCGAAAATACCTCGGGGGTGAATTGGGCCCACGGCCCAAGAGGGGGCAGCGCCCCCTCCACGCAGACCGGCACAAAAGCGCCCAACCACCGGCTTCCTCGACCAAGCGCACCAGAAACACCGGCCGCTGCTTGACCCTTTGCAACAATTCCGTAGGGTGCGCCCGACATCCCTACTGCTCATCACGCGGAGACCCCCATGGCCCAACGCCTGCACCTTGTCTTTGGCGGCGAACTCGTCGATCCGTCGAAAACCCAGTTCAAGGATGTGAACGACATCCATATCGTTGGCATCTTCCCGAACTACAAAGCCGCCTATGATGCGTGGAAAGCCGAAGCGCAGCGCACGGTCGACAACGCCCATACCCGCTACTTCATCGCCCACCTGCACCGCCTGCGCGACGAAGAGATGGCAGCCTCTTCCACCGAAGAGCTCGGATAACGCTTGGGTCTGCGCCGCTCCATAGCGCTGTCCGTGCTTGCGGGCTTGCGTCCGGGCCGGCGCATCCTGCCCGATCTGCATTGGCAACCGCGCCCTGAGGGGCCGCTGATGTGGCTTCACGCAGCCTCCGCACTGGACCTTGAGGCGGCGCTGCACCTGCTGCAACGCCTCAGCGTCCTTGATCCGATGCCATCCATCCTGCTGACCTTGCACGAAGGGCTCTCGCTGCCCTCGCCGCCCCCCAAAGGCGTGCTGGTCGAGGCCCCGCCCCCCGACAAACGGGCCCAAGTACAGGCCTTTCTGGACCATTTCCGTCCCGATCTGGCCCTCATATGCGGCCGCCCCCTCAGACCCTTGCTCTACTGGACCATGTCAAAGGCCGGCGTGCCGATGACCCTTGTCAATGTGCGCGGCAGCGATCTGGACCCACCGGGGTTCCGGCTGGCCCGCAATGTAGATCGCGCCATGGGGTCGTGCTTTCAACATATCATCTGCCGCGACGGCCCCTCGGCCCGCCGGATTGATCGCCTGCGCCCCGGGCTGCCCCCTTCCCTGCCCCTCGGGCGACTGGAAGAAGGCAGCACCACCCCATCGGCAAACGCGCGCGTGCTTGAAACCTTGCGGAACCAGTTGGCTGGCCGCCCTCTCTGGCTGGCCGCCTACACAACCCCCGGCGAGGACCCGTTGGTGGTCGAGGCCCATCGCCTGATGGGCCGCTATTCCCACCGCCTGCTCTGCGTGATCGCCCCGTCCGAGCCCGAACGCGGCGGCGAACTGGCCACCATTCTTGGCAACCAAGGCTGGCGCGTGGCGCTTCGGTCCACCAGCGACACACTCAGCGAAGACATCCAGATCGTCGTGATCGACACCCCCGATGAGATGGGCCTGTGGTTCCGCCTTGCCCCGATCAGCTTCATGGGCAGCTCGCTCATCCCCGGCTTCGGCGGGAAAGATCCCTTTGCGCCTGCCACCTTGGGCTCGGCAGTGCTCTATGGCCCCAATGTGGGCCACTATCTGGACAGCTACGGGCGTCTGGTGAACGCAGGCGGCGCGCGCATCGTCAAAGATGCCAGCTCGCTGGCGCAAGGGTTGCAATTGCTGCTTGCCCCGGACAAAGCAGCCGCGCAGGCCCATGCGGCATGGGACGTGGCCTCCCGCGGGGCCGAAGTCACCGACAAGGTCCTTGAAATCCTGCAGGAACAACTGGACGAAAAGGTCTTTTCCTGATGCAGCCCCCTGCCTTCTGGTACAACGCCCCCGACCATCCCGGTTGGCAAGCCCGCCTTCTGGCCCCTCTTGGCGCCCTCTACGGCCGCGCCACCGCCCGGCGCATCGCATCCTCCAGCGGCTATAGGACCGGCGTGCCGGTCATCTGCATCGGCAACGTCAACGCAGGCGGCACAGGCAAAACCCCGACCACCATCGCACTGGCCCAACACCTGATCGCGGCGGGACACACCCCCCACGCCATCAGCCGCGGCTATGGCGGCGCGGTCACAGCTCCCACCACGGTCGATCCGCGCAAACACCGCGCCAGCGATGTCGGGGACGAGCCTCTCTTGCTGGCCTCATTCCTCCCCGTCCACGTCAGCCCCGACCGCAAAGCCGCCGCCGACCTGGCGGTCAAAGCGGGTGCAGATGTGATCCTGATGGATGACGGGCTGCAAAATCCGGACCTGCACAAGGACCTGTCGATCATCACCGTCGATGCAGACAAAGGCTTCGGCAACGGCCGCTGCCTGCCCGCAGGCCCCCTGCGCGAACCGGTCTCACAAGGGATGAAACGGGCCGACCTGACCCTCTCGATCGGCACCCCAAAAGCGCAGGCCCAGTTCGCCCAGCGCTGGTCGCAACACATCACCACCCCCCACCTGACCGGAGAGCTAAAGCCCCTCGCCACCGGCATGGACTGGTCCCTGATGCCGCTGCTGGCCTTCGCGGGCATCGGCCATCCGGAAAAGTTCTTCGCAACCCTCCGCGCCCTCGGGGCACCCTTGATCCACACCGAGGCCCTCTCGGATCATCAAGAACTCACCCCCGCCCTGATGCAACGCCTGCAAAGCGATGCCCGCGCGGCGGGCGCACAACTTGTCACCACGGAAAAAGACGCGGTCCGCCTGCCTGACAGCTTCCGCAGACAAGTCCTGACCCTGCCCGTCCGGCTCGAAATCGCAAACTCAGGGCCTCTCGACGCCGCCCTCCAGCGGATCGGCCTGAACACCCAATAGAGACCGCTCATTCATCTTGGCAAAAATACCTCCGCCGGAGGCAACCGCCGCACGCAAGGCGCACAGATGCCCGATCAGTCGCGCAACCGCGCAAAAAACGCCTGCAAAAGCGCTGCAGACGGCCCCTCGCTGATCCCCTCATAAATCTCGGGGACGTGGTGACATTGGGGATGACTGAACACCCGCGGGCCCTGCGCGACGCCGCCGGATTTGGGATCCCCCGCGCCGTAGTACAACCGCGAGATCCGTGCGTTGCTGATCGCCGCCGCGCACATGGGGCAAGGCTCTAGCGTCACGTAAAGATCACACCCCGTCAGCCGTTCCTGCCCCAGTGCGGCGCAGGCGGCGCGGATGGCCAGCACTTCGGCGTGGGCGGTGGGGTCACAAAGCTCGCGGGTGCGATTGCCCGCTTGCGCAATCACCTCGCCTCCGCGCAGAATGACTGCACCGACAGGCACTTCGCCGCGATCTGCGGCGGCACGGGCCTCTGATAAGGCGATATCCATATGCGAACGGAATGTCATAGGATATGGCTTGCACCGGCTTTGCCTCTTTCGCAATCCTCAACCTTCGGATAATTGGCCGCCATGACCCGCAAGACACCCAATAGCGATCCGTCGCGCCGCCCGAACCGCCCCAATGGCCGCCCTACGGGCCGCCCCATGGGTAAACCGCGCCCCAAAACCGGCCCCAAGCCGGTAGATGCCGCGCCTGTGGACCCCACCAAGGGCGAGCGTATCGCCAAGGTTCTGGCCCGCGCCGGTGTCGCCTCGCGCCGCGAAGCGGAAAAGCTGATCCTTGAAGGCAAGGTCTCGGTCAACGGCAGCGTCATCGACAGCCCTGCCTTGAACGTCACCGGCAAGGACCGCATCGCGGTGGACGGCAAACCGCTGGACGCCCCCGAGCCTGCACGCCTTTGGCTCTATCACAAGCCCACCGGCCTTGTGACCACGAACAAGGACGAAAAGGGCCGCGAGACAATTTACGACAAGCTGCCAGAAGAGCTGCCCCGTGTGATGTCTGTGGGTCGCCTTGACCTGAACTCCGAAGGGCTGCTGCTGTTAACCAACGACGGCGCTTTGAAGCGCAAACTGGAACTGCCCTCGACCGGATGGCTGCGCAAATACCGTGTGCGCGTTAAAGGCACGGTCGAGGACAAGACGCTGGAACCCCTGCGCCAAGGGATCACCGTCGAAGGCGAAAGCTTCCAGCCGATGATCGTGAACTTTGACCGCCAGCAAGGGGCCAATGCTTGGGTCACTGTGGGCCTGCGCGAAGGCAAGAACCGAGAGATTCGCCGCGCCATGTCGGCCATCGGCCTGACGGTGAACCGCCTGATCCGGATCAGCTACGGTCCCTTCCAATTGGGACAGCTGAAATCGGGCGAAGTGCAGGAAATCCGCGGCCGAGTTCTACGTGATCAGCTTGGAATGCCTGCGGAAGAAGAACACACGCCCGCAAAACCCGGCCCCAAGGTGCAAAGACGCCGCAGAAAGCCTAGTTAAGCACGTCTTTCGTATCTTTTCCGCACGCTTTGCGGTATCACTGCCCCGTATTGTTTCGTTACGAGGGTACGATGCCGTCCGGATTTGCGACCTCTGATCCATTCAGCACGTTCTTCACGCTGCAAAACGCGGTAGACCTTGTTTTTCTGGTGTTTCTTCTCTCGGTTCTGGGGCTGAACACCTTACTGACGATCTCGCTGATGGCCCGCCGTGCGCCGGTGGTCCATCAGGCCAGCCTGCATTTTGCAGGGATCGGACTGGCGATTGCCTGCAATCTGGCGCTTCTGGTCCTACTGCCCTTCCTGATGCACGCAACAGCACCCAATGTTCTGACGTTTGCATGGTCAGGTATTCTGGAAGGTGCCGTCAATTTCCCTGCGCTGGTCTTTTTTACCGGTGGAAGCATTCTTATCTATGAAACTGTGAAAGAGATCAGCCATATCCTGTCGCTCGACTATCTGGACGACGATTTCGAGGCGCCCTCGCGGGCCAGCCTTCCCGTGGCTCTATCGCTGATCGCAGCGACCGGCCTTGTGTCGGCATTCACAGGCATCAGCGCGGCACAGGCGCTGTCCCCTATGGCTTCGGTGGTACTAGTGGCTGTCGTGCTGTCCGGCGTGATCATGCTGACACTGGGCGAAGGGATCGCAACTTTTGTCCAGCGCAATCGTTTGGTGCAGGTGCTGGGGCTTTTCGGGCTGTTGGTGGTGGGCATCACGATGATCGGTCAGGCGGGCACCGCTGCGGCCAATGCTTTAGGCGATCCTGACCAGACCCTGCACATTCTTGGCCAAGCCATCAGCCCCATGTCGCAGGCCAGCCTGCGTCTTGTGCTATTCCTGCTGGCCTTCGCCGGACTGGCACAGGTGGGATATGCCCGCAAACTGAATTCCGAGCGCGCGGCCATCGCGCGCTTGCGCGACTGACTGAACGGAGGAACCGGATGTCCGGAACGGCCCTGCAAAAAGTAGCATTCGCGCTGCTGTTTGCTCTGATTATGTACGTCTCGATCACGGGGGGCGTGTGATGGCGCAACGCTATGGCGGGGCCTATAGCCCCGATGCAGCCCCCGACACACCGCCCCCCGCGCAAGGCAAAGGCCAAGCGTTCAAGCGGGTTAAACGCTCCAAGATCGGGATGCGCAGCAACCTGCTGTTCTTTGCCCCCCTACCGCTGGCGATCCGTGCCTTCGGGGACGGGGCCGCTGTCATGGCCACAAAGCTTAGCGCGTTCGGCCTGCTGATTTTGGCCGCATGGCTGACCCGTGAAGGCATCCGCGCCCATGAGGCTTATGACGCCCGTCGCATTGCCCGCCGCCCTGCCATTCCGCGTAAGATGTTCGGCTCAGTCCTAACGGGGCTTGGGCTGGCGGTTGCCTCTACAGCCTCTGCCTTCGATCCCCTCTCTGCCGCGATCTACTTGGTGGCAGGCACCGTGCTGCACTGTCTGGCCTTGGGCTTTGACCCCCTGACAAACAAAAGCGCCGAGG
>JAYZYX010000319.1:0-2690 GCA_036139795.1 Pseudomonadota bacterium
TACTTGTAAAAGTCAAAGTGGCGGAGAGACAGGGATTCGAACCCTGGAGACAGTTCCCTGCCTACACACTTTCCAGGCGTGCGCCTTCGACCACTCGGCCACCTCTCCGTTGGGCGGAGTTATACCGAGTACGCCGCCACCTGCAATAGCCGATTTCACACCAGATGAAGGTTTATCCGGCGGTTCTGGCGACCTTTTTTCTCGATCTTGCCGATCCGCAGCTGGCCGATCTCTGCGGTCGAGCGCACATGGGTGCCGCCGCAGGGCTGTAGATCCACCTTGGCTGCGTCTGTGCCGATCTGGACAAGGCGCACACGGCCCTGCCCTTTGGGCGGCTGGACGGACATGGTTTTGACCAGACCGGGGTTGGCGGCCAGTTCTTCGTCGGTGATCCAGTGATATGAGATCGGGTGATCCGCCGCGACCAGCGCGTTCAGGGCGGCCTCCAAAGCGTCCTTGTCTTCGGGGCTGTCTTCCATATCGAAATCCAGGCGCCCTTTTTCGGTGCCGATCGCGCCGCCGGTAACCGGAAGCGGGACCACCACGGACAGCAAATGCAGCGCCGTATGAACGCGCATGTGACGGTGGCGGCGTTCCCAGTCCAAGTGCTGGGTAACTTGCGTGCCAACAGCAGGCAGACGCGCGGGTTCAGCGGGCAGCAGGACAATCTGGTTGCCCTCGCCCTTGATGGTGGTGGCGATCTCAAGGATCTGGCCTGCCCATGTCAGGTTCCCGCTGTCCCCCGGCTGACCGCCCCCTGTCGCATAGAATATGCTACGATCAAGAACGATGCCCCCTTCGTCCGTCACGGCTGTCACTGTGGCGGTCGCGTCGCGCAGATAGGGATCGCTCTGGAACAGGGTCTCGGTCATGTGTCGGTGCCTTCCTGAGGGTCTTGCGGGCCTTGCGGCGGTTGTTCGGGCGCAGTTTTCAAGGGCTCTGCGGGGGCAGCCGTTGCGGGTGCGCTGCGCATCCAGACATCGCGCTGGGGGAACGGAATCTCGATCCCTGCTTCTGCGAAACGGCGGGCGATTTCATGGTTCATTTCCGACCCGACATTCAGCACCCAGTTTACATCACGAATGATAGCCCTGATTTCAAAATCCAGAGAGCTATCCCCGAAGCCTTTAAAATAGATAAAGGGCGGAGGCTGGAGCAGCACCATGGGATGCTCTTTGGCGATCTCCATCAGGATGGATTCGACGCGGCGGGTGTCCGTGCCATAGGCGACGCCCACAGGCACGATCACACGGCCAATGGAATTGCCACGGGTCCAGTTGGTCACCATACCGCTGACCAGATCAGCGTTGGGCACAATCACATCGGTGCGATCAAAGGTCTCGACCCGGGTTGAGCGTACCGAGATCGAGCGCACGTAACCCATCTTGCCCCCAACCTCGATCCAGTCGCCTTCGCTGATCGGGCGTTCGATCAACAGGATGATGCCCGAGACAAAGTTGGAGACGATGTTCTGCAAGCCGAAACCGATGCCCACCGACAAAGCACCCGCCACGATGGCCAAAGACGACAGGTCCAGCCCTGCCCCAGTGATCGCGGCCAGCGCTGCCACGAACACACCAATATAGCCGACGCCCGAAATGACGGCGGTTTTCCCGCCCACATCCAGCCGCGTCTTGGGCAGCACGATATTGCGCAGCAACCCTTGCACCAGTCGCGTCACGCCAAAGCCAACCGCGAAGATGATCGCAAAGCTCAGGAAGTCCGAGGGCGAGATCGTCGTCTCGCCGATCTGGAAGCCCGCACGGAAACGGGCCCACAGTTCGGTAAGATCAGAGATGCGTGCACCCCAGATCAGCGCCAGCGGCGGGATCGCGGCAAAGGCCAGCAGAACACTGGCAATGACTGGAAACAGACCTTCGTCATCACCCTCAGGATGGTTGGTGATCAGCGTAAACAGATCACGAACCAGCGTTTGCAGGATGCGCACCAGCGCCATGAGGCCAAGGGTCAGGATCGTGGGAAACAGCAGTTGCTCTGCCGCGTTCCGGTAGCCGACCATTGCCAACAGAGGCGATAGGAAAGCCACAAGGGTCACCACCTTCAGCAAAAGCCCGAACAGCTGGTCCAGATAATTGGGCGCTTCGGTCTGACCCTCTGCCGGATGACACATCCCGCCGCGCAGGGTACGGGCCAGACGGTACAGATAGAATGACGTCACCAGACTCAGCGGGAAAAGCGAGACAGACATGGCCGCCGCCGCAGCCCCTTCCCGTTCGCCGATGGTCATGGCAATGGCATAAAGTGCTGTCAGAAGGGCCAGAATACTGGCGTTGCGGCGCGCAGGCTTAAGGCACGAGGCCTTCAAGTCCAGCAAAGCCCGCCCTTCGCCGGAAGGAAACACCATCGCCGCCAGCCAGCGGCCGCCCATGACAATTGCCACAGCGCCAATCAAGTCCCCAAGCAAATCGTTCCCGCGCGGTCCGGCCACATTCGCGATCCGCACCGCTGAGACCAGAATAGCGATGCCCAACAGGGGCAACGCAATTTGCCCCAAGGAAATCCCGAAGCCCCAGACCCCCGGCCCGCGCTTGAAGCGCTGCCACGCCAGACCTGCAAGGTGTTCAACCCACGCAGGGGCGCGCAAAATCAGCACAAGGCCGACGATCACAAGGGCCAGTGCGGGCAGCAGACTTTTGCGGAAATCGGCGCGCACCTCATCGGCGCTGAAG
>JAYZYX010000320.1:0-10218 GCA_036139795.1 Pseudomonadota bacterium
AAGCCATGCCGCTCGGCCTCGGGGTATAGACACCAGCCTAACTCGAATTCGTGAAACAGCGGTCCTTAA
Organism: Pseudomonadota bacterium; assembly: GCA_036139795.1. Lineage (GTDB taxonomy): Bacteria > Pseudomonadota > Alphaproteobacteria > Rhodobacterales > Rhodobacteraceae > Donghicola. Next base: position 70 of record JAYZYX010000320.1, read on the forward strand.
TTGATCGCCACTTGGCCTAGGCTTTCACCGCTGGCCGTATTCTCGATCATCAGCGAGCCACATCCGAACAGGCTCCATTGGGCATGATCGGCACAGAACATGCCCCAAGCTTTGGTAATGTCAAATGGGCCGCCCATGAAGATGGAGCGGTCTGACGCCATGAGGCGATGATAGGCATCCCAATCCGCCGCCTGCATGGGCCGGAGGGTCAGGCGTGAGGTGGTGAGCGTGGGAATGCTGAACATAGGTGCGCCTTTTTCATATGTGTTGGTGGATAATATCGGGGGAGAATGACCGCTTTGTATGCGAATACGGCTGGCGGGGTGCCGTGAGTATTTAGGTCAAGAAGAAGCCGGTATCGCTGGAGCGGGCTGGTTGGGGCGGTGTCTTGAGTATTTATGCAATAAAGAAGCCGCCGTCGGGAGGGTCCTGACGGCGGCTTTTCATGTGTTTGGCTTGGTGTGTGGGGGTTAGCCGACGAAGGCTTTTTCCACCACGAATTCGGCGGGGTCCGAGTTGGCGCCTTCACGCAGGCCGGCCTCTTCGAGGATGGCCATGATGTCTTTGTTGAAGGGCAGCGAGCCGCAGACCATGCCGCGGTCGGTTTCGGGTTTGATGCCGTCGATGCCGAGATCTTTATAGACGGTGCCGTCTTTCAGCAGGTCGGTGATGCGGCCCATGCGGGGGCTTTCTTCGCGGGTGGTGGTCGGGTAGTAGACCAGCTTGTCTGCGAAGCCTTCGCCCATCAGCTCGGCCAGAAGTTCGTCGTTGCGGACGTTTTCGACCAGCTGCTTGCCATACTCCAGTTCTGCCACTTCGCGGCAGGTGTGGGTCAGGATGATCTGGTCGTAGTCTTCATAGGTTTGCGGCTCGCGGATGAGCGAGGCGAAGGGGGCAATGCCGGTGCCGGTTGCAAAGAGCCACAGGCGCTTGCCGGGCAGCAGGGCGTCATGAACCAGCGTGCCAACGGGCTTGGGACGCAGGATGATCTGGTCGCCGGGCTGGATGTGCTGCAGCTTCGAGGTCAGAGGGCCGTCCTGCACCTTGATCGAGTAGAACTCGAGCTCTTCGTCCCAAGCGGGCGAGGCGATGGAGTAGGCGCGCAGCAGGGGCTTTTGCTTGCCGGTCTTGGGATCGGGATCGCCCATCAGGCCGATCATGACGAATTCGCCAGAGCGGAAGCGCAGCGACGCGGGGCGCGATACGCGGAACGAGAAGAGGCGGTCGGTCCAGTGGGTGACTTCGGTCACGGTCTGGGCGTCGGGCAGGACCACTTTGCTGGCGGCGGCGGCTTGAACAGCGGTTTGTTCGGTCATCGGATATCCCTTTCTCTACGTGCCATATAGCAACGTATTCGGAATTTTGAAAGTGTATCAGGACGCGCGCAGGCGCGACTGATAGTCATGGGCTTGCCAGCTGGCGCGGAACTGCCACTGGTCTTCGGGCTGGCGGGCGGCAAGGTCGTCACTGATCTCGACCTCGTCAAAGCCGCACCGGCGGGCCATGGCGTATTGGTCAGAGATCACGTGGCCGGTGGCGCGCAGACGCCCCTTGTAGCCCATATCTCGCAGACGTCGGGCAATACCAAAACCGCGGCCATCTGCAAAGGAGGGAAATTCCACGCGGATCAGCGCCAGAGTGCCCAATTGATCGGCAATGGCGGCAGCGTCCGCGTCAGAGGGCAGGGTTGCCACATCAGCGCGATCTTCAAAGCCACCGGTCCAGTCATCTGCGGTGAAGCCCGCATCGGTCACGAGTACAGTCATGCGTTCACTCCTTTGCGGACCATTTTTCCATTCACAAAATGGATGCCGCATTCAGTCTTGTCCTGCCCGCGCCAACGACCGGCACGGGGGTCTTCGCCTTCCTTGACCGGCGAGGTGCAAGGCGCACATCCGATCGAGGGATAGCCTTTGGCCACCAGCGGGTGACGGGGCAGGCGGTTTTCTTCCATATAGTTCTTGATGTCCTCGGGCGCCCATTTGGCCAGAGGATTGACCTTGATCCGGCCGGTGCCGTCTTCGACCTCGAAGAAATCAAGGGCGGCGCGGGTGCCGGACTGGAACCGCTTGCGGCCGGTGATCCAGCCGTCAAAGCCTTTCAGGGCGTTTTCCAGCGGGACGGTCTTGCGCAGGTTGCAGCACGCATCGGTGTCGAACTGGTGCAGGGTGCCGTCGGGGTCCTGACGGGCGACGTCCAGATCGGCAGCGCGGATGATGCGCATGTCTTCCAGTGCCAGACGTTCGGCAAGTTCGGCCTGATAGGCCAGCGTTTCGGCAAAGAGCATCTGGGTGTCGATGAAGATCACCGGCGTGTGCCGGTTGATGATCGACATCAGGTGCAACAGAACCACCGATTCCGCGCCGAAGCTGGACACCAGCGCAAGCTTGCCTGCGTCGGGATCTTTCAGGGCCTGCTCTAGAACCGAGGTCGCGCCGTGGTGGCGATACCTTGCGTTCAGAGCCGCGACCCGTGCCGCCAGATCCGCATCCACGCCCGAAGGCGCGGTCGCGGGCTGATCGGCAAAAGGATCAGGTTTTCGTTCAGGCTGCATTGGCCTTTGCCTCCGCCTCGGGGTAGAGCGCCGCTTTGAAAGGAGCGGGGCCCACACGCCGGTAGGCATCAATGAAACGTTCGTCTGCGCTGGTACGCAGGTCCAGATAGGCCAGGATCAGACGCTCGATCGCGGGAACGATCTGGTCGTAGCTGAAACCGGGACCCGCCCGTTCGCCAACCACCATGTTTTCGGTGTGATCGCCGCCCAGAGTGATCTGGTAGTTTTCCACGCCAGCGCGGTCCAGACCCAGAATGCCGATATGGCCCACGTGGTGGTGACCACAGGCGTTGATGCAGCCCGAGATCTTGATCTTCAGCTCGCCCACCTCGTGTTCGATCTTCAGGTCTTCGATGCGGGTCGCGATCTGCTGTGCAATCGGGATCGAGCGCGCGGTGGCCAGTGCGCAATAGTCCATACCGGGGCAGGCGATGATATCCGACACAAGGCCGACGTTCGCGGTGCCCAGATCGGCAGCCTTCAGCGCTTTGAACAGTTCCGGCAGGCCCGACTTGTGGACGTGGGGCAGGATCACGTTCTGCTCGTGGCTGATGCGCAGCTCGCCGTAGGCGAAACGGTCGGCCAGTTCGGCCATCAGGCGCATCTGCTCGGCGCTGGCATCACCGGGGGTTTTGCCGTGCTGCTTGATCGAGATGGTTACGATCGCATGGTCATCACGCTTGTGAGCGGTGATGTTGGTGTCGATCCACGAACGGAAGACCGGATCGTTGTCATAGGCAGTCTGGTAGCCGGCGACTTCGTCGTTCTTGAAGGCGGGAGGCAGGAAGTGCTGTTCGATCTCGGCCAGCAGTTTCTGGTCAAAGCCGCCGAACTGGGGCTTGAGCACCGCGAAACGCTCTTCGACTTTGGCGCGGAAGGTGTCCAGACCCTGCTCGTGCACAGTGATCTTGATACGCGCTTTGTATTTGTTGTCGCGGCGGCCTTCGATGTTCCAGACGCTGACGATGGCTTCCAGATAGGGCAGCAGGTCTTCGTGGGTGACGAAGGGGTTGATTACTTTGCCAACCATCGGGGTCCGGCCAAGGCCGCCACCGACGATCACTTCAAAGCCGATCTGGCCGTCCTTTTCCACCATCCGCAGGCCGATGTCGTGAGCCTTGGTCACGGCGCGGTCATTGGGCGAGCCGGTGATCGCAATCTTGAACTTGCGCGGCATGAACTGGAATTCGGGATGGTCAGTGGACCACTGGCGCAGCAGCTCGGCCACAGGGCGGGGGTCTGCCAGTTCATCGGCAGCCGCACCGGCAAAGTGGTCGGCGGTCACGTTACGGATGGTGTTGCCCGACGTCTGAATGGCGTGCAGGCCAACTTCGCCCAGAGCGTCCAGCATATCCGGCACATCAGGCAGCTTGGGCCAGTTGTACTGGATGTTCTGACGGGTGGTGAAGTGGCCGTAGCCCTTGTCCCACTTTTCCGCCAGCAGAGCCAGTTGGCGCATCTGGTCCGACGACAGGGTGCCATAGGGAATTGCCACGCGCAGCATGTAGGCGTGCAGCTGCAGGTACAGACCGTTCATCAGACGCAGGGGACGGAATTCGTCCTCGGTCAGGCTGCCGTCGATGCGGCGCTCGACTTGAGCGCGGAACTGGGCGTTACGCTCGGCCAGAAAGGCGGCGTCAAATTCGTTGTACTTGTACATCGTTTAAACCTTTGCCTCTGCCTGTTTGCCGTGGAAGTAGTTGGACGGGCCGGTGCGGCGGAAGTCCTCGCGGAAGTGAGTGGGCTCGGGGCCATTGGTGCCCGCGATGGCGTCGGCCAGATACACGCCGACGACGATGGATTGGTCACGGTTCGCATCCAGCAGACGGACGTCGGCGTGGGCCTCGTCCTCGATCAGTTCGGCCTCACAGAGGTTACGGGTCCAGCGGTCGTCTGCGGTGAAGTAGATGACATCGCCTTCCAGCAGATGGTTTGCGGTCACAACCTTGGGCGTGAATTTGCGGGCCATATGAGCCGAGCTCCTGTGATGAAACGAATTGTGCCGGCCGGACCCGTCTGTCTTGGCGTGCCGTGGCTGGCTTGACTTGGGGTTAGATATAGGAAATTGTCCCCCTAATTGGCTATATGGTGGCGGAGATAAGAACGATTGTTCCAAATCGTGCGGCGGGAAGAACGCCGGTTTCCCCAAACAGGAGAAAATGAGAATGAGTGTGCGTCTGGACCAGATAGACCGGAAAATCCTTTCCGAGTTGCAGGAGGATGCCAGTCAGTCATTGGATGAGATTGCCCGCAAAGTCGGCTCTTCCAAGACCCCTGTGTGGAATCGAATCCGCAAGCTGAAAGAGGCGGGCGTCATTGGCGCGCAGACCGCCGTGCTGGACCCTGAAGCCCTTGGATTTGAGGCGTGTTTCTTTGTGCTGATCCGCACCAGCGCCCATGAAAAGGAATGGCAGGACGCCTTTCTGAACGCGGTGAAATCGCGCCCCGAAGTGCAAGAGGCGCACCGTCTGGCGGGGGATATCGACTATATCCTGAAAGTGCGCGTGCAGAACGCCCGTGCCTATGACGCCTTCTATCAGGCGCTGATTTCAGAGGTGCGCGTGCATAACGTGACCGCGCTGCTCTCGATGGAGCAGATCAAAAGCACCACGGCCCTGCCGCTATAATCCGTTTAATAGCGGACGGGCAGGGCGCTGAGCCCGTGGAAATGATAGACATTGGCGTAGGACGGGGTGCCGTCCAGCGCCAGATCGGGCAGGCGGTCAAAGAGGACCTCTAGCGCGATCTGTAGCTCTAGCCGCGCAAGCGGTGCGCCGATGCAGAAATGGATGCCGCCACCGAAACTGGTGTTCGTCTTGACGGGCCGTTTCGGGTCGAATGTTCCGGCATCAGGCCATGCGGCAGGGTCGCGGTTGGCCGAGGCCAGCATCAAGGCCACCTGATCGCCCCGTTTGAAGTCATAGCCAAAGAGGTGAATGTCCTCATAGGCATAGCGGGTAAAGACGTGCAGGGGCGGATCGAAGCGCAGCACTTCCTCGACCGTGCCGGAAATGGTGTCCGGTTTCAGCGCCGAGAGCGGGACGTTTTCCTCTAGCAGCGTTTTGACGCCGTTCCCCAGCGTATGCACCGTGGCCTCATGTCCTGCGTTCAGCAGCAGGATGCAGGTGGTGATCATCTCTTCCGTGGTCAGGCGCTGGCCGTCCTCTTCGGCTTTGATCAGTTCCGAGATCAGATCATCCCGCGCATCCCGCCGCCGCTGGCCGATGTAATCCGCCATGAAGGCCGTAAATTCTTGCGCGGCAAGGTTGGCGGCGTCCTCATGGGCGCGGGTGCGGCCCGCTTGGTACATGCCGACCATGTCGTTGGACCAGCGCAGCAGTTGCGGGGCCATCTCTTCGGGAACGCCTAAGAGGCGGGCGATGACGATCACCGGAATGGGCGTGCAATAAGCAGGCAGCAGATCGCAGCCCCCAGAGGGCAGATCGTCGATCAACTGGTGACAGAGGGCACGGATTTCCGGCTCTAGCGCCTTGATTTGGCGGCTGGTGAAAGCCCGCAGCACCAATCCGCGCAGGCGGGTGTGGCGGGGTGCCTCAAGTTCCAGCATCGAATGGGTCTCGACCCCGTAAAAGGCGGTTAGGTGGTCGGGGGCAGGAACAGCGTTCTCGGGCGGGATCTCGCGTCCGAAACGGCGGTCTTTCAGCAGGGCGCTGACGGCGGCATGACTAAAGACAGCAGGCATGGCGTATTCGTCCCACCACAGCACCTGCGCCCGCGCGCGGGCCGAGTCGTAAAACGGGTAGGGGTTTTGCACAAAGGCAGGGTCAGTGGGTGATTGCTGTATCCGTGTCATAGGCGCATGTAAGAAGAATTCTGTAGTCCGCGCAATGACCTAGGCCCTGTCTGCCCCGTGGTCATCGCGCTGGCTGGCGCCTGCATAGGCAGGTTTGGTAGAAGGCAGATATGAAAGCTCTGTTCGAACGTCGATTTGTCCTGATCCTGCTGTTTCTGATGGGCACTGCTGCCATCAGCGGGGCGATCTGGCATTACAGCTATAGCCAAGCCTTGCAGCAGACTGCGCAGCGGGGACGGGCCGACCTTGAGCTGGCCGCTGACCGCCTGCGGGCCGAGCTTCAGCGCTATCGCGAACTGGCGGTCTATCTGTCGGACCACCCCTATGTGACCGATCCGTCAAACCTTGAGGCGCTACGGGCGCTGTTCGTCAAATCTGCGGATAAAACAACGGCCTTGGATGTGATGCTGCTGGATCGCAGCGGGCGGCTGATCGGGAATGCGAATGGGGCAGACACGGTAGATTGGTCCGCGATGCCCATGTTCCAGCGGGCGATGGACGGGGGCCTTGGCAGTTTCCACGCAGTCAGCCCGCGGTTCCAGCGCCGCGCCTTTTACTACGCCGCGCCGGTCTTTGCCGAGGATGGGGCCGTGAAGGGCGCGATTGTGGTCGTCGTGGACATCGAGCGGCTTGAGCGCGACTGGCGCGGCGGCGTGCCCGTTGTGTTCTTCACCGACGATTTGGGCGTTGTCTTTATCTCGAACCGGGAAGAGCTGCTGTATTTGCAGCGCGGGAAGGGGCGGCAAAGCCAGAATGCCGATTACCGCGCCGCGCCTTTGCGGCCCTTTCTGCCGTTTGAGGCGACCATCCGCGACGGTGTTGAACATTGGACGCTGGATGCGGGCCGCTATGTCCCAGCCAAATCCTTGCATCTGGTGCGCGATCTGCCTGTGGTCGCGATGCAGGCCGAAGCGCTGGTCGACACGGCCTCGGCCCGCAATATCGCGGCGTTGCAGGCGACGGTGGCGGCGGTGATCCTGCTGTTCTTTGGCGCGCTATTGTTCCTTGTGACGGAACGCCGCCGCGCCTTGTCCCTTGCCAACCTGCAACTGGAAGAGCGGGTGGCCCAACGCACAGCTGAACTGGAACAGGCGCAGTCTGATCTGGTGCAAGCGGGCAAGCTAAGTGCCTTGGGCAAGATGTCTGCAGGCATCAGCCATGAATTGAACCAACCGCTGATGGCGATCCAGACCTTTGCCGAGAACGCTGTTCTGTTCATGGAGCGTGGGCGCGATGCCGATGCCCGCAAAAATCTTGAGCGGATTTCCGATATGGCGCGTCGCATGGGGCGGATCATCAAGAACCTGCGGGCCTTTGCGCGGCAAGAGCGTGAACCCGTGGGCCGTGTTGATCTGGTGCAGGTGATCGCGAACGCGCTCGAACTCAGCGAGGCGCGGATGAAGCAGGAAGGGGTGGCGCTGGTCTGGTCGCCTCCGGCCCAACCGGTGTTGGTGCGCGGCGGCGATGTGCGTCTGCAACAGGTGACGCTGAACCTGATCTCTAACGCGATTGATGCGATGACAGGGCAAACGTTCCGCTGCCTGACGATCACCCTGACCGAAGGTGATCCGGTGCTGATGACCGTGGCCGACACCGGCCCCGGCATCGAGGCCCCCGAAAAGATTTTCGACCCGTTTTATAGCACTAAAGAGGTCGGCGCGTCCGAGGGGATGGGTCTTGGGCTTTCGATCTCATACGGTCTGGTGCAATCCTTTGGCGGCGTGATACGGGGCGAAAACAGCCCTGACGAGGGCGCTGTGTTCTCGGTCGAACTGCAACCTTGGCAAGAGGAAACCCCCTGATGCTGACCAATGTCCTGATCGTCGAAGATGATATGGCCGTGCGCGAGGCTCTGGGCCAGACGCTGGACCTTGGGGGGCTGCATCCGACGCTGGCGGGATCATTCGTGGGCGCCAAGGATTTGATTCAGGCGGATTTCAACGGGGTGATCCTGTCGGATATCCGGATGCCGGGGCGCGACGGGTTTTACCTGCTGGACTATGTGCGCAAGGTGGATGCTGATCTGCCGGTGATCCTTTTGACCGGTGAAGGCGATATTCCCATGGCGGTACAGGCGATGGGGGCAGGGGCCTTTGATTTTCTGGAAAAGCCCTGTGCGCCCAAGGATCTGATGGCGGCACTGGAAAAGGCGCTGGCCCATCGCGGGCTGGTGCTGGAAAACCGCCGCTTGCGGGCGCAGCTGACCGCAGGCGATCCGGCGGCGCGGATGATTTTCGGCAAGTCCCAAGCGATGGAGACCCTGCGTGCCACCGTGCGGACCATCGCGGGCACCGCGACCGATGTGCTGGTCACCGGCGCCCCCGGCACTGGCGTTTATAAAGTGGCCGAGGTGATCCACCTCATGTCCCCCCGCGCCAAAGAGCCCTTTGAAAAGCGCAGCGCCGCGGGTCTCAGTCCCGAAGCCTTGGCCGAGGCGATGGAGCGGGCGGAAAACGGCAGCCTCTTTCTGGATGAGATCGCGCTGTTGCCCAGTGAGACGCAGTTCTCATTGCTGACACGGCTGGAAAACGCCGGTGCGCGATTGCTGGCGGGCTGTACCCGCGATCTGGCTGCTCTGGTGGCGCAGGGGCAGTTCAACGCCGACCTCTATTACCGTCTGGAAGGGGTGCGCCTGTTCATTCCCGATCTGCGCGAACGCCCCGAGGATATTCCTGTCCTGTTCCGTCAATATGTGGCGCAGGCCGCCGAACAGGCGGGCGTCACGCCTCCTGAAATCACGTCCGATGTCATCGCCCGCCTGATGGCGCAGGACTGGCCGGGCAATGCCCGCGCCCTGATGAACGCCGCCATGCGCTTTGCCCTGCGTTTGGGCGATGTGGTCGAGGATCAAAGCCTTGGTCTGGCCGAGCAGATGGCACAAGTAGAACGGTCGCTGCTCATTGAAGCTCTCCGTAAGCATGCAGGACAGGCCACCGCTGCTGCAAAAGCACTAAAGCTGCCGCGTAAGACTTTCTACGACAAGCTGACCCGCCACGGGATTCGTGCCGAGGATTTCCGCTCCGAGTAATGTGCGGATTTTCGCACAAGGCAAAAATCCTATGTGCGGGATTTCGCACATCGCCGCGCTGCCGCATGGCTGGGTTGCGTTTGGTGCAACCCTTAACTGTCCGTAAATATTAAGAAATCCAGACTAATGTCGAAAATGTGATTAAGCGCTTGAGGGGCCACGGCCTTGGGCGTTTACCTCTGCTGCGAAGTCTCATGTGAGGCTTGGGTATTTTAATTTCAATGGGGAGGAGAACCATGAAATTTCTCGCAACCGCAGCAACCGCTCTTGCTCTGACCGTTACCGGCGCCGCTGGCGCGATGGCCCAGTGTGATGAAGGCGAAGTTGTCATCAAGCTGAGCCACGTCACCAACACCGACAAGCACCCCAAAGGTCTGGCCGCATCGCTGCTGCAGCAGCGCGTCAACGACGAGATGAACGGCAAGGCGTGCATGGAAGTGTACCCCAACTCGACCCTCTACAACGACGACCAGGTTCTGGAAGCAATGCTGCAGGGCGACGTTCAGATGGCGGCACCCTCGCTGTCGAAGTTCGAACAGTTCACCAAAGTCTTCCGCATTTTCGACCTGCCCTTCATGTTCAAGAACATGGAAGCTGTTGACGAGTTCCAGAACTCGGAAGCGGGCGCAGGCATGAAGGAATCGATGGTCAAGCGCGGCCTGCTGGGTCTGGGCTTCTGGCACAACGGCATGAAGCAGATGTCGGCAAACAAGCCGCTGATCCTGCCCACCGATGCTGCTGGCCTGAAATTCC
>JAYZYX010000321.1:0-3105 GCA_036139795.1 Pseudomonadota bacterium
AAGCGAGCCGTCCATCATCACCGAGGTAAAGCCGTGACGGATCGCTGAAAGGCAGGTGGCGTCATTGTTGCCATGGTCCTGATGCAGCACGACGTGGTTATCGGGGAACATTTCCGACAGAGCTGTCACCATGTGACGCAGCATGATGTCGCCCGCATAGGACCGCGCGCCACGGCTGGCCTGAAGAATCACCGGCGATCCAGTCGCCTCGGCAGCCTTCATGATCGCCAGACCCTGCTCCATGTTGTTGATGTTGAAAGCCGGAACGCCGTAGCTGTGCTCGGCGGCGTGATCCAGCAATTGTCTCAAGGTTATCAGTGCCATATTGGTCTCCTCCCCCTCAGGCTGCCTTGGCTGCCCCTTGCAGGGCCGCGATACCGGGAAGGGTCTTGCCCTCCAGCCATTCCAGAAACGCCCCACCTGCAGTGGAGACGTAGCTAAACTCATTCGCGACAGCTGCGCCGTTCAGGGCGGCCACCGTGTCGCCTCCGCCTGCCACGCTGGTCGCACGTCCCTGCCGCGTCAGAGCGGCGGCGCTGCGAGCCAGTTGATTGGTGGCATGGTCGAAAGGCGGGATTTCAAAGGCCCCCAGCGGGCCGTTCCAGAGGATCGTCCGGCACTCGCTGAGGACCCGTTGGAAACCGGCAAGAGAGCGGGGACCGGCATCCAAAATCATTGACCCACCAAGGCATTCTTTGGCACCGACCACGCGGTTTTCGGCACCGGCCTTGAATTCAGTCGCAACGACAACATCGGTCGGCAGGTGGATCTGGCAGCCCGATTTGGCGGCCAATGCGCGGATCTGGGCCACGGTTTCCACCTGATCGGCCTCATGCAACGACCGGCCCATAGGCGCGCCATCGGCAAAGAGGAAGGTGTTCGCCATCCCGCCGCCGATGATCACGTGGTCCAGCTTGGTCACAAGGTTCTTGAGAACCGCAATCTTGCTGGAGACCTTCGCGCCACCGACGATCGCCACCGCCGGTTTTGCGGGATTCTCCAGCGCCGCCGTCAGGGCCTGCATTTCCTCTAGCAGAAGAGGGCCTGCATAGGCGGGCAGCATCTGCGCAAGACCCACGGTCGAGGCATGGGCACGGTGCGCACAGCTGAACGCGTCATTCACGTAGACATCGCCCATCTTCGCCAGTGCGGCAGCGAAGGCGGGATCATTCGCCGTCTCGCCAGGATTATAGCGCAGGTTCTCGCACAGCAGGGCCTCGCCGTCTTTCAGACTACGGCTGAGGATCACCGCGGAGTCCTCGGCGCAAACGTCCGAGAATTTCACCGGAACACCCAAGGCCGCCGACAGGGCAGGACGCAGTTTGTCCACGGAATAGGCGGGGTTCATCTCGTTGCTTTTGGGGCGGCCAAAGTGGGTCAGGATCACCAGACGGGCGCCGCGCTCTAGCAAGGGCTTCATCCCTTCTGCAAAGCGGGCGATGCGGGTGGCATCGGTGACCCGATCGCCATCCACCGGCACATTCAGATCCGCACGGACCAGAATGCGGCGGCCTTTCACCTCGGCATCCATGATCGAGGGCAGCGTCATCAGATCAGCCTCCCCATCGCAACGGCGGTGTCCGCCATGCGGTTCGAGAAGCCCCATTCGTTGTCGTACCAGCTGAGGATACGGCACATGCGGCCTTCCATGACCTTGGTCTGGTCCATGTGGAAGATCGACGAGTGGGGATCGTGGTTGAAATCCATCGACACGTTCGGCGCATCGGTGAACCCCAGCACGCCCTTCAGATCGCCGTTGGCGGCAGTGCGAATGGCCTCGTTGATCTCTTCGACGGTGGTGTCACGGGCCGCCATGAAGGTCAGGTCTACGACCGAGACATTCGGGGTCGGTACACGGATCGCCACACCATCCAGCTTGCCATTCAGTTCCGGCAGCACCAGACCCACAGCCTTTGCCGCGCCGGTCGAGGTGGGGATCATCGACAGAGCCGCTGCACGGGCGCGATAACGGTCCGAATGCATGGTATCCAGCGTCGGCTGATCGCCGGTGTAACTGTGGATGGTGGTCATAAAGCCTTTCTCGATCCCGATGGCCTCATTCAGAACCTTGGCCACAGGCGACAGGCAGTTTGTGGTGCAGGATGCGTTCGACACGATGATGTCGCTGCCGGTCAGATCGCGGTGGTTCACACCAAAGACCACGGTCCGATCCACACCCGTCGCGGGGGCCGAGACCAGAACCCGCTTGGACCCGTTCTCCAGATGCAGCGCCGCTTTTTCACGGGCGGTGAAGATGCCGGTGCATTCCAGCGCGATATCAACGCCGTCCCAAGGCAGGTCTTTGGGATCGCGGATGGCGGTGACCTCGATAGGACCGCGACCGATGTCGATGGCATTGCCGTTCACGCGCACGTCGCCGGGGTAACGGCCATGCACACTGTCAAAGCGCAGCAGGTGGGCATTGGTTTCAACGGGGCCCAGATCGTTGATCGCGACCACTTCGATGTCATTGCGGCCGGACTCTGCGATAGCGCGAAGCACATTTCTCCCGATACGGCCGAAGCCGTTGATGGCAACCTTGGTTGTCATGGCACTGGTTATCCCTTGTTGATCAGTCGTTTAGCCGAAGCGGCGACCGCGCCGGCAGTGATATTGAAGTGGCGGTACAATTCATCCGCGGGGGCGCTCGCCCCAAAGCCGGTCATGCCGACAAAGCCGTCGTTGCGCTCTAGAAACAGCTCCCATCCCTGGCGGATGGCGGCCTCGACACCCACGCGGGGGGCAGAGCCACGGACGGCGGCGCGGTATTCGGTGGGCTGCTGCGCAAACAGCTCAAAGCTGGGGGCCGAGACAACGGCAGCGTTGATCCCTTCGTTCGCCAACAGGTCTGCGGCCTCCATCGCAATCTCGACCTCCGATCCGGTGGCGATCAGGGTCACATCCCGTTCCCCTTCGGGAGCACGCAGAACATATGCGCCCTTAGCGGTCAGGTTGGTGTCCGAATGACGGGTCCGCAGCACCGGCAAGTTCTGACGCGACAGGCAGTGCAAGGTCGGCGTCGCTTTCGATGTCGCGGCCAGCTGCCATGCCTCGGCGGTTTCTACCGCGTCACATGGGCGGAAGACCGTCAGATTCGGCATGGCC
>JAYZYX010000322.1:0-2825 GCA_036139795.1 Pseudomonadota bacterium
CTTTGGCTTCGATCTTTCCCCGCTCTACTGTCAGTCCGAGGAGATAGCACGGGCCGCAGAGGCCGTACGTGAGGCTGAGGAGCGCGTTAGGCGCCTGAGAGAGGTCGTAAGCCTCATGCGCCGCGATCTCGCGGCCCTCGCCGAGTTCGGAGACGAGATGCAGCCAGGCCTAGGCTTCTGGGATCAGCTTCGCGACAGGGCTGCCCTCACAGCCCGCGCGCTTCGCCGCAAGCTTTCAGTTGAGGACCTCGCGGCCTATCGAGCCGACCTTGAAGCTCTCCTTGACCAGGCACGCAACATCATTGATGGCCCTGAAACAGAAGAAATGAACACCAATGATGCCCAATCTGAGCGTCACCATCATAATTCAAATAAAGAATCTATAGATCTTGAACCTGCTTTAGAAAAAAGCGGGGCGGCGGCGGGTTTGCCAGATGTGGACACGAATGAGCCGGTGGCTGACGTTGATGAACAGGACACAAGACACCTGCCAAAGATCCCGCTGCACCTAGTGATCGCGGCATGTCCCTCGCTCAAGACCTTCTACCAAGGTGAGATCCGGCATTGGCATCAGCTCTTCGATGCGGCGTGCCATGTGCGGCCAGCCATGGGCATCAGTGCGTCTGCATGGGAAGAAGCACAGCGGTTCATGGGTCCGGAGCAAGCGTCGATCGTCGTTGCTGCCATGCTGGAACGCTTCGCCGACATAAGATCGCCTGGTGGATACTTGCGAGCTCTGACTGCCAAAGCTGCGGCAGGCGAGTTTTCCTGTGGCCCAATGGTCATGGCATTGATTGGCCGGCGGAACGCGGCTTAACAGCTGTTAAACTCCGATCTCGTGCGGCGGGCATGGCATAACTTAACAGCTGTTAAGCAGGTTCTCGGCACACAAACGGTGTTCGAGAGAGAAAAGTTAGGGGGTTGAGGTGTGGCGGTATTTGAGATCGTGAAAGTGGCTTTCGCCTTCGTCGCGGCGAAGATCTAATGACGAGGGCATCCCGATCATCATGGTAAAACCTCAGCTGGTGACCATCGCTGCTAGTAGCGCAAAGGCGGCTAGTGAAGAACATACAGAGCGTTGCGCTGTAGCCAACCTAGCAGTTGCGCGCCTCCGCGGCCCCTGCCCTTTTCGATGTCTGAGATCTGAAGATGAATACCCTGAACAATTGGTTCTACGCTATCCGGCGCCTGCTGACGGCGATTTGGGTCCTGGCCTCGGATATTCCCTTGGCCTTCATCGGTGCTAATGCCTGAGAGGTAGGTTGTGGATGTCTGTTGCATGATATCGTGGCTACGGGCCGCAGCGCACAAGGAGCAGACGATCGATGGTTGCCAAAACCGTTTGACCAAGGGCTCGATCCTCGAATTCCCGCACGCGGGGAGCCGGTAACTTCTCAGTCACTTCGATAATGGCGACATGGCCAGCGAGGCAATCGGTTCCTCAAGCGCAGCAGCTGGTTGCCAGCGGTCTCGCGTTCCACTGATTTGGTGGTAGTGGACGGCGAGGACATCGCAGAACAGCGGGTGCAACTTAATCTCTTGATTTCATGACACCCGAACTCTTCAAAAGAGTGTTTTGATGTTGGTTGCAGAATGATCTGATCCATCCGGTGGATGAAAGCGATTTAATAACAATGGGTTATTGTGTTTTAGTGTTCGCGATGGGAAATTATGCCCATAACAGCCATCATCGACATGGTTTCCCTTTCCAGGGTGCCGATCCGCTACATCGGCGGGAAGCCAAAGCATCAGCACGCTTTATGAAGAAGTTGGCAGTTGCGGGCCGATTGAGCGGTTTGGGCTATCTCGTGAAGAAGGAGCCGCCACAGGTCTAGCCGATGGGCCCTGTGGAAGTTCTTATCCCGTCGTACCAGTACAGTTCGGTGGCGGTTGGGTGTTTCATGGGTTTGGTCCACGAAAAGTGAAAGTGTTCTTCGGGTTTTGTGACTGACGGATGAGGGCCTTTGGGGTCCCTCAGATGGGTCCGGGCCGGGTTCCGGTCTGCCGTTCCGGATGAAGGGCATTTCCATGCAAACAGGTGTCTTGCGCGTGCTCCGCGCAACCGCGGCCTCCTGGTGGCGACATAGAGAGCTGCGCCGAACTGGCCAGACGGCGCTGGCACAGCGGCTCGAACGCCAGACCGTCCTGCGTGATCTCGGCTATCTCAGGCAGGCGGCGACGCTGCCGAATGCCCATGTGATCTGCGGGGCGGGTGGAACGTTCCTCCATCTCGGCTGCGCCACCGTATCCACCCACGCGCCAATCGAGCGCTTCCCCCTGGCCTCTCTTGCGGTCGCGCGAGGGACGCCGTTCATCGATATCCGACCCGTCACCGATGGCATCGGCTTCGCGAACCTGCCCCGTGTGACACGAGGCAGATCGGTTGACGCTGACCATTCAGGTGCCGGCCAGTCTGTCTCGCTGACCACCTACATCGACATGGTCGAGCGGCTCGGCGCGAGGATCGTCAACGATCCGCGCCCCCGCCAGTCAACCTGACCCCTAAATTCTCTCACCAACACACGAAAGGACGCCAGCCATGGCCCGATCCCGCACGCCCAAATTCGATGCCTCCGAGGTCATCACGAACGAAATCATCCGCATCATCGAGCGCGGTGTCCTGCCATGGCGCAAGCCCTGGACCGCAGGCAGCAGCTCGCGCCCCCTGCGCGTGGGCGGTGAGCCCTACCAGGGGGTCAACAACTTCCTGCTGACGATGCGGACCGTGATGGCGGGCCACAGCTCTCCCTTCTGGATGACTCTGCCTCAGGCCAATGCGTTGGACGCAAAGGTCCGCAAGGGCGAGAAATCCTCTGTCGTCGTCT
>JAYZYX010000323.1:0-3037 GCA_036139795.1 Pseudomonadota bacterium
TGCAAAAGATCGCCGCATTGATTGAGGCAAACGCCGATGAGCTGGCCGCCCTGATCACCGCTGAGCAAGGCAAACCTACTGCCGGACCGGGTGCCCCCTTTGAAGTGGGCGGCGCGGTGGCGTGGACCCAAGTGACCGCCGGTCTGCCCATGGGGGTCGAGACCCTGATCGACACGCCCGAAGAACGGGTCGAATTGCACCGCGAACCCGTGGGGGTCGTCGCCTCGATCACCCCGTGGAACTGGCCGCTGTTGATTGCGATCTGGCACATCATGCCTGCGTTGCGGGCCGGTTGTACGGTGGTGTGCAAACCCTCGCCCTACACGCCGCTGGCGACCCTGCGGCTTGGCGCACTGATCGCCGAGGCCGGTATTTTGCCCGAAGGGGTGCTGAACATGGTCACGGGTGACGCCGAGGTTGGCGACGCGATCTCTGGTCACGAAGGGATCGACAAGATTGTCTTCACCGGCTCAACCGCCACAGGCCGCCGGATCATGCAGCGGGCAGGGGCATCGCTGAAACGTCTGACGCTAGAGCTTGGCGGCAATGATGCGGGCATCATCCTGCCCGGCACCGATATGGCGCCGCGCCTTGAGGCGCTGTTTTGGGGCGCGTTCATCAATGCGGGCCAGACCTGTTCGTGCCTGAAACGCCTTTATGTGCATCGCGATGATTATGAGGGGCTGGTTGAACAGTTCGCCGCCTATCTGGCGGGGATCAAGGTGGGCGCGGGCGATCAGCCCGACACGCTGATCGGGCCGCTATCGAACGCCATGCAGTTCGAAAAGGTCTGCGCGATTGTCGAGGATGCCCGCGCCAAAGGCGCGCGGATCGTCACGGGCGGCGCGCCTTTGGGGCAGGGGTATCTGTATCCGCTGACCCTGATCGCGGATGCCACCACTGGTATGCGCGTGGTGGACGAAGAACAGTTCGGCCCCGTACTGCCAGTGATCGTCTATGACGATCTGGAGCAAGCGATGGCGGCGGCGAACGGGCTGGATCTGGGGCTTGGGGCCTCGGTCTGGGGGGATGATCCCGAAGAGGCGGCGCTGATCGCCAAGCGTCTGGTGGCCGGCACCCGCTGGGTCAACCGTCACGGTGTTCTGAACCCCACCGTTCCCATGGGCGGCGTTAAACAGTCCGGCATCGGGATCGAGTTTGGCCCCGAGGGCCTGCGCGAATATACCACTACTCAAGTTCTGAGCATTGCAAAGTAAACCGGAGTTTCCATGACCAAACGTACCACAGGCGAAATCATCGCCCGCAGCCTTGTCGCGAATGGGGTCGAGACCGTCTTCGGCATTCCGGGCGCACATATGTACGACTTTAACGATGCGCTGGCCCGCGAAGACAGCATCCGCTTTATCCATACGCGGCATGAACAGGGCGCGGGCTATATGGCCTATGGCTATGCGGCGTCTTCCGGCAAGGTCGGGGCCTATACGGTGGTGCCGGGGCCGGGTCTGCTGAACTCGGGCGCGGCGCTGTGTACGGCCTACGGGGCGAATGCGCCGGTGATGTGCGTGACCGGCAACATCATGTCTCACCTGATCGGGCAGGGGCGCGGCCAGTTGCATGAGTTGCCCGACCATCTGGGCACTCTGCAAGGTCTGACCAAATGGGCGGACCGGATCAACCACCCGACTGAGGCCGCGGCTAAAATGGATCAGGCCTTTGCCCAGATGCTATCCGGCCGCCAGCGCCCCGTCGGGATCGAGGCCCCTTGGGACGTCTTCGGCATGGCTGCCGATATGCCTGATCCGGTCGCCACCCAGCCCGTGCCTGCGCCGCGCCCTGATGCGGGTGCGATTGCCAAGGCCGCGCAGATGATCATGGCGGCCAAGAACCCGATGATCATGGTCGGCGGCGGTGCCCGCGACGCCAGCCCCGAGGTCACCGAACTGGCCCGCCTGCTGCAAGCGCCCGTCACCGCGCACCGTCAGGGCAAGGGCGTTCTGTCCGAAGACGACCCCCTGTCGCTCCTGCCCCCTGCGGCGTGGAAATACTGGCAGAATTGCGATCTGCTGATCGGCATCGGCTCGCGGCTTGAGCTGCAATATTTCCGCTGGCGCTGGCTGCCTCAGGGTCTGAAGGTTCTGCGCATCGACATTGACCCGACCGAGATGGTCCGCTTGAAGCCCGATCTGGGGATCGTCAGCGATGCGGCCCTTGGTGCGGCTGATCTGATCGCCGCCTTAAAGGCTGCAGGCCATACCGCCTCCGATCGCAGCTGCGAATGCGCCGATCTGCGCGATGCCGCCACGCAGGCGTTCAAAGCCGTGCAACCGCAGGAATCCTATCTGGGCGTCATCCGCGATGTGCTGCCCCGCGACGGGTTCTTCGTGGAAGAGGTCAGTCAGGTCGGCTTCTCGGCGCGGATGTGTTTTCCGGTCTATGCGCCCCGCCACTATGTGACCTGCGGCTATCAGGACAACTTGGGCTTTGGCTTCAACACCGCGCTTGGAGTGAAGGTGGCGAACCCTGACAAAGCGGTGGTGTCGGTCTCGGGCGACGGGGGCTTTATGTTCGGGGTGCAGGAACTGGCCACGGCCCGTCAGTTCGGCATCGCCGTGGTGGCGATTGTCTTCAACAACAGCGCTTATGGCAACGTGCGCCGCGACCAGCAGAACGTCTATGACAACCGCCTGATCGGCGCGGATCTGGAGAACCCCGACTTCGCCGCTTTGGCCCGCAGCTTTGGCGTAGATGGCTACACCGCCGACACGCCCGAGGAATTGCGTAGCGTCCTGACTGAAGCCTTGGCCGCGAACAAGCCCGCAGTGATTGAAGTGAAGGTGCCACGCGGCGGCGATGCCTCGCCTTGGCCGTTCATCCACCCGCAGGTGTGATCCTTGCCGCGCCCCCTGTGACATCGCGAGGGGCGCGGATTATACAGGCACTCTGACGACCCGCCCCGTGAAGGACACCCCATGACTTGCCCTACGTTTGAGCCCTTTCTGACCCAGTGCCAGCAGATCACCGGCCCCGCTGGGGTGCTAAGTGCAGAGGCGGACATGGCCTCTTACCTGCGCGATTG